>SBHG01000142.1 GCA_006226305.1 Alphaproteobacteria bacterium
CAAACCCAAGGAAAACTGCCGGTTGCCGTGGGATTTGGCATCAAGACCCCTGCCCATGCTAAGATGGTGGCCGAGGTGGCAGATGCGGCGGTGGTCGGATCAGCCATTATTGATCAATTGGCGGCGCATCTGGATGATCAGGGCGCGGCAACTAAAGGCTTGGTGCCCGCGGTATTGAAATTTACTGGTGAGCTGGCCAGCGGTGTGCGCTCTGCGCGCGGCTGAGACCTGAAGGAGTAATCCCCTATGAATTGGCTTTCGAAAATTTCTCCCCCCAAGATCAAGAAGATGTTTTCCAAGCGCGAGATGCCGGAAAACCTTTGGGAGAAATGCCGCGAGTGCGGAGAGATGATCTTTCACCGGGATCTGCAGGCAGCCCGCTTTGTTTGTCCGTCGTGCGACTATCATATGCGGCTCGACCCCAAAAGCCGGTTTGAATCCATTTTCGATGATGGGGTCTATCAGGAAATTGACCTGCCGGAGGTCGTGCAGGACCCGCTCAAGTTCCGCGATGAAAAACGCTATACAGATCGTTTGAAAGCGGCGCGCGCCAAAACCGGCCGCAAGGACGCCATGTCGGTGGCGCTCGGCAAGCTAACCGGCATTGACGTGGTGATGCTGGTGCAGAGCTTTGACTTTATGGGCGGTTCGCTTGGCATGGCCGCAGGCGAAGGTTTTGTTGCGGCGGCGGAAGAAGCCGTGGCGCGTAAGCAGCCCCTCATTGCCTTTACGGCCGCCGGGGGGGCTCGCATGCAGGAAGGCATTTTGTCCCTGATGCAAATGCCGCGCACAACCGTGGCGGTGGAAATGCTCAAAGACGCAGGACTGCCTTACATTGTGGTGCTCACCGATCCGACCACGGGAGGCGTGACAGCCTCTTACGCTATGCTCGGCGACATTCACCTGGCTGAGCCCGGTGCGCTCATCGGCTTTGCCGGACCGCGGGTGATTGAACAAACCATTCGCGAAAAATTGCCGGAAGGGTTCCAGCGGTCAGAATATCTTCTCGACCACGGCATGGTGGACATGGTGGTGCACCGCCATGAAATGCGATCAACTCTGGCTCGAATAGTCCGGCTTCTGGTCAATAAAAACACCTGGGGCGCTCAACCGGATCCCTCCCGCACACTCGGCCCACCCAAAGGCGAGGCCGACAGCAATGAGAGTGAGGTTGCGACAGAGGGCGCCGCTTAACAGGCTTTTCGCACCAGCGCTCTCTGCCACGGCTCTTGTCCCCCATCCCATGGCAGATTCCAATACGATCCTCGACCGGCTGTTCAAGCTGCATCCCAAGCTGATTGATCTTGAGCTGACGCGCGTCCTGCGCCTCCTGGACGCACTCGGGCGCCCACAAGACAAATTACCGCCGGTCATTCACATTGGTGGCACCAATGGCAAGGGATCTGCGCTTGCTTATCTCAAGGCCATGTATGAGGCGGCAGGTCAACGCGTTCATGCCTATACGTCTCCGCATCTGGTGCACTTTCACGAGCGTATCGTTCTGGCGGGCAGAGAAATTTCCGAAGACCATTTGGTGCGCTGTCTTGAGCGATGCGAGGCAGCCAACGCGGGCGCGCCGATTACCCATTTTGAAATCACAACAGCGGCGGCACTACTTGCCTTTTCAGAAACCCCCGCGGACATAACGCTTTTGGAGGTTGGTCTGGGCGGCGCCTTTGACGCGACCAATGTGATCGACAAACCTGCCGCCACGGTTATCACGCCGATTGATCTCGATCATCAGAGTTTTCTCGGCGATACGATTGAAGAGATTGCCATGGAAAAGGCGGGCATTATCAAACCGGGTGTGCCGCTGATTGTCGGGCCGCAGCAAAATCTGGTGCGGGGTCTTTTGAGCGATGTTGCCGAGGCAAAAGGCGCTAACGCCTATATCTTCGGCCAGGACTGGCAAACCTTTGAAGAGCACGGGCGGTTCATTTACCAGGACGAGCAAGGGCTGCTTGATCTGCCACTGCCAGGGCTTTTTGGGCGGCATCAACTTGCCAACGCCGGAACCGCGATCGCAACCTTACGGGCTCTGCCCGCTTCTTTGCAGATCAGTGATGGGGACATCGAACGGGGCCTTGAGACCGTGCGCTGGCCCGCACGCATGCAACGCCTGACCCGAGGCCCTCTTGCTGAGCTCGCGCAAGGTAAGGCCGAGCTTTGGCTGGATGGCGGACATAACCCCCACGCTGCCGCAGCGCTCAGTCAAACGCTGGCGGACCTTGAAGACAAGGCGCCGCGTCCTTTGCATCTCATTTTCGGTATGCTCAAAAACAAGGACGCACAGGGATATCTTGCCGCCTATCAGGGTCTTGCCCGGCACGTCAGCGTTGTTCCCATCCCCGGCGAAGACGCCCACGACACAGATACGCTTTACGAGGCGGCACGCAAACTGGGCCTGGAGGCCGACAAGGCCGCCAGCGTGGAGGATGCTCTTGCGCAAATCCTGGCACGACCTCAGGAGGCCCCGCGCATCCTGATCTGCGGCTCGCTTTACTTGGCCGGACAAGTGCTCAAAGAAAACGGGTGAGCGCGCAAAGCCCTCACCCGCTAAAACTTAATCCTGATTCAAAAAGATCAGATGGACGATTTGATCCAATCGAGGATTTGTCCCTTCGGCACAGCGCCCACCTTCTGGCTGGTCACCTGACCGTCCTGAAATATCATCAGGGTCGGGATACCGCGTACGCCGTATTTGCCCGGCACTTGTGGATTTTCGTCAATGTTGATTTTGGCGATGGTTACCTGATCACCAAGTTCTGACGCAATTTCTTCCAGCGCTGGCGCGATCTGCTTGCAGGGGCCACACCATTCCGCCCAGAAATCCACGATGACGGGTTTTGACGAGCCCAATACGTCACTGGCAAATGAGCTGTCGGTTACGGCAGTTGTCGACATTGGTATTACCTTTCTCTACAGGCGCTCAACCGGGGAAACCTTCCGCAGGGCGCTTAAAATGTTCTGCTTGACGAAAATTTAAGAGTGGCCCCTGCCACCGTCAAGGTTGGATCAGGGGACAACCCCTCACTCGTCACAAATTCCTACGGGTCAAATTTTGGACCGATTCGTCGAGGATTTCTGCAGAAAGCGGCATTAAATGCGCGGTATGTGTCCATAAGAGCGCGCAGCCTACCGCCCTTTGCGGGTAAATTTGCCGCAGCAGGGCCCGGTAGGTGGCCATCTGAACCTTGTAGACCTCCGCCACATCTTCGGCCCGGGTAGGTGGCGGCCTGTTGGTTTTGTAATCAATGACCAGAATTTCCTCCGGCGTGATGACCAGCCGGTCGATCTGGCCGCGAATGAGAAAACCGTTCTCCTCCAGCCGGCCCATGATCGGTACCTCCGCAAGGCTGCCCGGTTGAAAGATGCGGGCAAAACCGGGATCGTTGAGGATATATGACGCCTCCTTCCAGATCTGCGCCTGTTCCTGTGCGCTGAGCGCCAGCCCCTCGCGGGCAAGAAAGCGCTTGCCGAGCGCTTCATGCTCTTTTGGTGCTTTGTCCGGTAGATACTCCAAGAGGGCATGAATGATCCGGCCGCGCTTGAAAGGGTCTTGATCTGCCTCGCCAAGGGGAGAAGCCATGGCCGGGGTCCCGCCGCCCGCCTCCAAGGCGATTTGTGACGGCGCACGGCGCTCACGCACAGGCTCGGACGCTAAGGCTTCCTTTGCCCAGCCCGGCATGGGTGGGACCGCGGGCTTTTCCTTTTCTTCTTCGGCCGCGCCCTTTACCGGCAAATCACCCAGACGCCAGACATCCCCCTCTTCGGTTTTAATTTTCTGGATGCCGTCCAGCTTGGGCAGTTGTCGCTCGGCAACCGCGTACCAGCTGTCCGGCGGTCTGGCTTTGCTGGTTTCATAACCGCAGATATATAGCCGATCCTTGGCCCGGGTCATGGCGACATAAAAAAGGCGACGGTATTCCTCCATACGCTTTTCGGCCGCCTTGGCGCGCAGGTCTGCCACAATGCCGGCCTCATCGGATTTGGACCCCTGACGCCACAGAAACGCCTCGGGGATTTTTTCGTCGCCGATGAAAAGTATTTCATCATCGTTCTGGCTACCGGGAATGGCACAGGTATCGGGCAGAAAAACGATACGCCCCTCCAGACCCTTGGCGCCGTGGACGGTCATGACCCGCACTTCATCCTTTTCAAGATCGAACTCGCGCTTGATTTCGCTGGCGTCCTCGCGCACCCACCGCATGAAGCCTTGCAAGGAGCGCCCTTCCTGGCGCTCATGGGTCAGTGTGAGCCCCATGAATTCTTCCAAGGGGTCGGCAGCTTCCGGGCCGAGGCGTTCGAGCAGCCGTTCATGAGCACTGACGCCCCCGCGATCACAGCTGATGAGCGCCTCGCGAAAGAATTCAAACGGCGCCATGGTTTCCACCCGGGCGAGGCAGGCGGAGAGGAAGTCGTGCGCCGCTTGGAACTGAGGCTTGGCGCGGCACTGCGCCTCCAGGCTTTGCCAAAGGTTACCCTTACGGTTCCAGGCAAGCGCAAAAAGATCATCCTCCGTTAGACCAACAAAAGGAGATTTTAAAACAACCGCCAGGGTGAGATCGTCTTCCGGCAACAGAGCGAAATCTGCAAGCGCCATGAGATCCATCACCACCATCTGATCGGTCAGAACCATACGGTCGATGCCCGCAACCGGCACATCTTTTAACTTCAGGGCACGGATCATTTCGTCAACGAAGGCATCGCGGCGACGCACCAGAATGAGGATGTCCCCAGGGCGGATGGGCGGGCCGCCTTCGATAACCGGCTCAGACTTTTCCAGCCAGCCACTGATGGTATCGGCGATTTTGCCCGCCAGCCGGGCCCGAGGCGAGGTGCGCGACACCCGATCAAGCGGCGCATCCCAGGGCTGGCTCTCCTTCTTTTCTTCAGGCTTGACCGTCGGCCAGAGCTCAACCAGGCCTTGATCCTTTTCACGTTCGGCGAAGTGGGTGACCTCATGCCCGGCGGAGGAAAGACCTTTTGCATCTTCTGCTTCCGAAAAACATTGGTCGACGGCCCTTAAAACCTGAGGCGTTGACCGGAACGATGTCAACAAATCCAGATTTGAGAACTCACGCTCAACCGCCACAATCTTTTGTTCAAAGCTTTGGCGCTCTTCCTCAAAGGCCTTTGGCTCGGCGCCCTGAAAGGAATAGATCGACTGCTTTTCGTCGCCCACGGCGAAAATCGTTCGGGCCAGGTCACGAGACCGTTCATCGAAAGCACTGGCGCCGGAGAAAAACTCCTCCGCCAAGGCCCGAATGATGCGCCATTGACCCGGGCTTGTATCCTGCGCTTCGTCCACCAGAATATGATCAATGCCGCCATCCAGCTTGAAATGCACCCAGGCATTAAACGCGGACCCGAGAAGCGTCGCCGTTTTTTCGATGAGGTCATCATAGTCCAACACTCCGGCGCGCGCCTTGCGGCTGGCAAATTCATTCAGCAAATGGGCCGAGAAGACCGCGAGGGCGCGCGTGGCATCCAAAAGATCGAAAGCTTTGCGCTGTTGCTCGACGCCGAAGACACGCTCCTGCTCGCGTCGCAGGAGCTCTTCGACATGAGGTGCTACGTCTTGCACCTTCTTTGTTGTCAGTCGAACCCTGGGCGTTCCCTTGTCTGTCAGAAAGGCAGAGACATAGGTTTCATAGGCTGCCTCTTCGAGGCCACCTTCGAGGGCAGCTCGAATCTTTTCGCCGGTCTCCTTGTCTGTGACATTGCCCGCAAGCAAAAGCTCTATCGCGCCCCTGAGCTCTTCGCCCAGGCTTTTGATCCATTCGATTGACTGTGCAAGCACCTCCCCCTCATCAAGCCCCTCAACATCAAGCTGACGGGCAAGCATCTGGAACGCGCTCTGCTCGTTATCCGAGGCAGGCAACAGATCTTTTAGCTTGGCGGTCTTGTGAATGACTTCCTTGAGCAGCTGGTCGAGAGAATATTCAGAAAGCCGTACTGTGAGGCCCGTTATGGCTGTCGCCAGCGGCGTATCTGGGGCCTCTTCCGCCTGCTCGATGATGGCCCAGCGTGCCTCGGCAAGAAGTTCAGCGGCGGTATGCTCTTCTGCCACCTCAAAGTGAGGCGTCACACCGGCTTCTATGGGAAAACGTCCCAGAACCGATTGGGCAAAGGCATGGATGGTTTGAATTTTCAAACCACCCGGCGTTTCAATGGCGCGGGCAAAAAGGCGGCGGGCGCGAACCAGGTGTTCTTTTGACACCACCCTGCCTTCCAGTTTTTCAACCGCTTCGATTAATTTATCATCAGGCATGGTGGCCCACTCGCCCAATTGAGCAAACAGCCGGTTCGCCATTTCCGCCGCCGCTGCCTTGGTAAAAGTCAGGCAGAGGATGCGCGCGGGATCGACATCGGCGAGCAGCAAGCGCACCACGCGGTTGGTGAGCACACGGGTTTTACCCGAGCCCGCATTGGCGCTAACCCAGGCGGAAACCTGCGGGTCCGCCGCCGCAATCTGATTGCGCGTCGCCCGGGCCACATGCGGGGACATCTGTTCCTTGCGCCCGCTCATTCGCCGTCTCCTACCACGGACCACTCCCGAGCCCGGGCCAGATGGTCATAAGGTTCGCTCCGACCTTCAAACATGACATGGACGCGGGAAGGATAGGGCGTCGCTTCATCGTCAAAGAGCGCCACGCGAGCCTTAAGACCGGCCTCAGCCTCCTCGATGGCCTTATCGCGATCCTTTGTAATCAGCCGGGCAACACCGGCCGGGTTGCCACCGGTCAAACCCAGGAAGCCCAGCTCCTGCAGGCTGTCGGCGCTTGCGTCTTTAAAGCCCCCGGCCAAGGCGATCCAGGCCTCAAGGGTCAGTTGCGGCGCCAAGCCGCTGATAACCATGGGCCCGGTCGGCAGCTGCCCGGTCTTATAATCGTAAATGCCAATGGCGCCGCCACCAAAAAAGTCGATGCGGTCGGCGCGGGCTGTGAGCGTGAAGGGCCCGCCGGGAGCGTCGAAAGTGAGCTCGCCTTCCGCCTCAATGGCATGGCCCTCAATGCCCTCTCGGGCGCGTTCTCGGGCAACGAACCAGTCGGCAATGGCCACAAAACGCGGCCCCCAGAAGAGGCGAATTTCCGGTGAGGCTTCTTCTTCATCGAAGACCTCTTCGCCCATTTTTTTGAGGCGCTGGGCGGCATCTTCCGGCAGGTTGGTGCCATAGGCGCGCAAGAACCGCTCCAGCACGGTGTGAATGATGGTTCCCCGGTCGCGGGCGTCGCCATCGGCTTCCAGAGGATCAAGTGGTGTGAGCCTTAAGACACGCTCGGCATAAAAGCCATAAGGGTCCCGGATCCAGCGCTCGACCTGGGTGACCGAAGCGCGGCGCGGGCGCGCCGCCAGCGGTGGAAGCGGCAGCGGCTCCTTGCAAGGTCGATACTCTTCGGGCTGATCAAGCCGTCTTGCCCAGTCAATGAAATGCTCTGCGCCGCCGACCACATCCTTCCAACCCAGTCCTTCGCACATGTTTTTAAGTCGCATGATCCAGCGCGACGGGACCGTTGGCGCTCCGCCTTCCGATTCGGCGCGGGTGAGATAAACACACGGCGCACAGGCAAGCTGCATAAAGTCATGGGCACTCTGGCCGATACGACGCTCCGGTGTCGGCAAGCCCAAAGCCGAGGCCATGGGCCGCGACAACCAGGGATCGGGGCGTACTTCCTGCGGCCAGGTTTTTTCATTAAGACCGGCTAGTAAAATGACATCAGCGCTTTGAAGACGGGCCTCCAAAGGCCCCCAGATGAAACAGCGCGGATGCTGGCCGAAACGCGGTCGCACGACCCGGCCGCGCAAGAGCTCGCGAAAGATCGTTGGCAAGTCCTGCGGCATAGCGCCATCCAGCGCACGTCCTTCTTCGAGCAACTCCAGAACAAAAGCGTGCATGGCCTCGCCCGCATCGCCGACCCAAAGGCGCTCGGCGCCGGTCAGATCTTGTGTTGCCGAAAGGGCCTCGGCGACGCCAACAAAACGTGTCACCACGTCGCGCCAATTCAACGGATGGGTCGCGAGCGTCTGCAAAAGCGGGGCAAAGATCTTTTGGAGATCGGACACCAGTTTGCGACTTTGCGATTTCCCAGAGCTGTCCTTTTGTCGCTCGATCAAATTGATGAGCGCCTCAAGCCCCGGCTCGGGACGCGGCCCTCTCAGACATAAGACCTCAAGCGCCGCCGCTTCCCCGCGAAGGCGTGGGCGGGTTCGGCCAAGGGCCACGAGCGGATGTTTTAAGAGCGCCATCAGGGCGGTGGGCGAAAATTCAAGATCGACGGCATGCCAGATCGCCTCCATGAGCGACCCATGTAAACTGTGGGCGAGCGGTGTTCCGGCCGAATCATTGACCACGATCTGCCAGCGCATCAGCTCAGCGGCGGTGCGCCGCGCAATCTCGCGGTCCGGCGTGATCAAGGCGACGGTCCTGCCCGGGGTTTCCAACGCTTCACGCATAATGAGCGCTAGGGTGCGCGCTTCCTCCGCCGGATCGCGCGCGACCAAAAGGTAGAGGTTCTCAAAAGCGTCTCTTACATCGCTCTCCTTGAGCGTCTTCAGATCAGAGTCTTGCCAAAGCTCGGTTGTTTCGGCAGGACGCATGGCTTCGGACAAAAAGCGCTGACGTATTTGAAGCGCGGCGGCCAACCGGCTCCAGGGCCAGGGGTTGACCTCGTCGCGGCCGGCGGCGAGTTCACCCAGGAGCTGCTTTAATCCAAATTGTGGATGGGATTGGCTTAATTGTCCCCAGGCCGTTTCATCCAGGACTCGATCGAGCCCTGGCAAAACCACATAGCCTTGCGCCAATCCCTTGACCGATTTCATGAGGGCGCTGGTTGCGGGAATAGAGCCTGTGGACCCGGCCAGGACAATGGGACCTTGCGGCGCGTGCTCAGCCCAGGCTTGGGCAAGCGCGCGGATGAGCGCACTGCGCCGTGCGGCCGGGTTCATTGCCGCTTCATCGCGCAAAATTTGCGGCCAGCTGTCGGTTAAAATTTCCAGGAATGTCAGAACCCGCTGCCAATGCGCCGCAAGATTTTCCGGCACCAAATTTTCAAGACCGGCGAGGGGCACCTCCTCCCGGTCGACAGCATCAAGAAATGCCGCCAGGTCGCCAGCATAGGCAAGCGCCTGCGCCTCAGACATGGTATGCGGCGCGGCGGCGTCTTCGATCTTTGCCGCCCAGGCGCGGATGAGTTTGGCCAACAGGATCTGCCGTCTAAGACCGGAGATGGCCGGGGGCAATTCGCTGCTTTCAAAAGGTGGATTTAGACCGGCCGCGCCGCTTTCAAAAACAAGCGCTTCTTCGTCCACATCGCCGATGGGGCGGATAACCGGCAATATCAGTGTGGCCCCGGAAGCGACCTTCTCAAAGGCCTCCTGAAGCGCGGCGACTGCCCGGCGGGTCGGCACCAACACCGTGACCCTGGCCAGGGCGCTTGGGTCATCGGCCTTGGCGAAACTTTCATAAAGGCCGGTTGCGAGATCGCATGCGAAATCTGACCCGGAAGGGATGGTGTAAATACCCGGCTGCAGCTTGTCGCTTGAGGCCATCAGAGTTCGCTGAGCGCCCTTTCCATGTCGTCAAGGTCCCGCGGACGGCTAGCATGAAGCCAGATGCCTTCAAGACGCGTTCCATAGAGCCTATCAGCCGCAAGGGCTCGGTCCCATAGAAGATTAGTGGAAAAGGCGCCTTCGGGCGTGTCGTGAAAAAGCTCCGACTTGATGAGATAGATACCGGCCATCATGAAGGGCGCCACTGGTAAACGGCCACGGCGCGCCAGACGACCATCGGGGCGCATGGTGAAGTCGCCACGCGAAATACCGCCAATGGCATTTACGGTCGGCGCGCACAGGATAAGCGAATCCATGATCTGAGGTCGCCAAGCCTGTTTCAGGCGCGCGAGGTTGGACCCCGCCCCTTCAATCCAGAAGGCATCGGTGTTGGCGACGAGAAATTCTTCCCGGTCAATCAGCGGCAAGGCCTTCTTGATACCGCCGCCGGTTTCCAAGAGCTCATCTGTCTCATCGGAGAAAACGATCTCCACATCCGCGCGGCGCTGCAGATGGTCGCGCATTTGTCGGTGCTTGTAATGCAGGTTCGCGACGACCCGCTTGATCCCGCCCGCGACGAGCCGATCAAGCACATGATCGACTATGGGCTTGCCCGCCACCTCGATCATGGGTTTGGGCACCTCGTCGGTGAGCGGCGCCATGCGTGTGCCCAGACCCGCTGTCATGATCATGGCCGTGTCGAATGCCTGCATGGGATCAGCCCCTCACCTGTCGCTTTGACGGCGGAATGTTGATGTCGAGCCAACCTTTTAGGGGCAATAAGGCAGGATGGGCAAGGGAGCGGTCCAGATAGTCCCAAAGACGGGGAATATGTTGCAGATAGGTCTTCTTGCCATCGCGCCGCCAGAGGCGGACAAAGATACCAAGAATTTTGGTCACCCGCTGCGCCGCAATGATCGCATAGTCGCGGCGGAACGCCTCTTTATCGATGCCCTTGCAGCCGCTTAAATAGCGATCAAAAAGTTCGATTTCGACAGCGGCAGGCACATCGCGGCGGGCGTCCTGAAGAAGCGAGGCCAGATCATAGGCGGGCGGGCCTGCCAGTCCGTCCTGAAAGTCAATCACACCAATGCGGTCAATGCCGCTTGCCTGTTCAAACCAGTGAAGATTGGGCGAGTGATAGTCGCGCATGACAAGGACATCCTTGTCTCTTGCAACCTTTCGCAGCAAATCCTGCCAGAGCTGCAAAAACTGCGCGCGCCGATCCGGTGACGGGTCTTCGCCTTCCACCTCTTTTAAATACCAGTCAGCAAAAAGCGAAACCTCGATAAGAAAGGCTTCTTCGTCATAGGGTGGCAGGGCATAAATAAGGCCAGGCTCCACCTTGATCAGGTCCGGCGCCCTGGTCTCATGATGAACGCAAAGCAGGTCAACCGCGTGACCATAGAGCTTGATCACCAGATCGCCAGACGGATCGGCGTCCTTTAGCAGCGGTGTAAACCCGGTGGGACCAAAATCCTCCAGGAGGATTAGCCCGCGCGAAACATCATAGGCTTCAATCTTTGGCGCATGAATGCCGTTTTGAACCAGGAAATGATCGATTGCCACGAAGGGCAGGCAATTGGTCGCCAGGTGCGCAATGTCGGAATAGGGGCGCCCGGTCCCCTCAAGCGGTCGGTCGTTGGGGTCGGGCGGCGCATCCATAAGCACAAGGCGGCGCCCCTCTTTTTCCACGGTTTCGTAGCGCCGGTTGGAGGCATCACCGCTCAGGTAAGCACGCCGCGCCCCGTCCCAGCCGTGCTGGCGGAGAAAGGTCTCGATTTGCGCATCGCGGTCCAACGATCCGGACAAGGGCTTACCCGTCATGTGTCAGTTTCTCCCTCCAGGCCTCAGGTCCTCTAAGCCGGGCTTTACGCCCCTCCCCCTCATAGCAAATTTCCAGCTCGCCAGCCTCTTCCGGGATAAGCCCTTCGGCCCGCTCTGGCCACTCGATCAGGCAAATATCCCCAAGAGCCTCCTCAAATCCGAGCTCCCAGATTTCTTCAGGCGCTTCCAGACGGTAGAGATCGAAATGCCAGACCGGACAGGGGTCAAGCTCATAGGTCTGGACCAGGGTAAAGGTGGGACTTGGCACGGTGAGACCCGGGTCCCTGGCCAATTCGCGGATCAGACCGCGTGCAAAGGCGGTTTTGCCGGCCCCCAGATCGCCCTTCAGACAAAGAATGTCACCGGCTGCCAGACAAGGCGCCAGCCGCGCGCCCAGATGCTCTGTCGCCGCTTCATCCCTTAACTCTACCTCCAGAAGGACGTGACTCATGACCAGACCTTACACGCGGCATTTTGTCTGGGTATAAAGGGCTTGATTCGGGGCATGGCTTTGGACATCCTGTCGGCTCTTACCCCTTGCGATAGCACACCTTTTACTGCCCATCAAAAAAGAAAGGCCGTCCGATATGACCGCTGAAACCCAGCCGGAAGTGATTGTCATCGTCGGTGCCGGGCATGGGGCCGGACAGTGCGCCGCCAGCCTGCGTCAGGAGGGATTTGAAGGCAAAATCGTGCTGATCGGCGAGGAACCCTATCTGCCCTATCAACGGCCACCCTTGTCGAAGAAATTTCTATCTGGCGAGCTCACCATTGAGCGGGTCTATTTCAAACCAGCGGACTTTTATGCGACCGCCGAGGTGGATGTGCGTCTCAACACGCGGGTCACCGAGATCGACCGGGCGGCCAAAGAGGTGGTGACCACCGACGGCACGCGGGTTGCCTATGACAAGCTGATCCTGACCACCGGCAGCCGGGTGCGCGAGCTTAAAGCGCCGGGCGCAGGGCTTAAGGGCATTCATTACCTGCGCACCATTGATGATGTGGAAGGCCTGAAAACCGATTTCCATGCGGGCAAGCGCATGGTCATTGTGGGCGCGGGGTATGTGGGGCTGGAAGTTGCCGCGGTCGCGCTTAAGCACGGGCTCGAAGTGACGGTTCTGGAGATGGAGCCTCGGGTGTTGGCCCGGGTGACCAGCCCGGAAGTCTCGCAATTCTTCCATGATGTGCACACAGAAGCCGGGGTTAACATCCTTTATGGCCACGCGGTGACCGAATTTAAAGGCGACGGCCACTTGCAGGAAGCGGTTCTGTCCAATGGCAGCACAATGCAGGCCGATATCGCCCTCATCGGCATCGGCATTCTTCCCAATGTAGAGCTGGCGGAAGCTGCGGGCATTGCCTGTCACAACGGTATCCAGGTGGACGAGGTGTGCCGGACGTCCGACCCGGATATTTTTGCCGCCGGGGACTGCACCGAGCATCCCAATCCGATTTACGGTCGACGGATCCGCCTTGAATCTGTCCACAATGCGCTCGAACAAGCCAAAACTGCCGCCGCTGCCGCACTGGGCAAGGAAAAACCCTATGCCCAAGTGCCGTGGTTCTGGTCGGACCAGTATGACCTGAAACTGCAAATGGCCGGTCTTAACCAGGGTTATGATGAAGTGGTGCTGCGCGGCGATCCGAAATCACGCAAATTTGCCGCCTTTTACCTCAAGGATGGGGTGCTGATCGCGGTGGATGCCATTAACGCGGCTCCGGAATACATGATCGGGCGCAAACTTATAGGCGAAAAAGCAAGGGTTGCGCCGGAGCGGCTTCGCGATATAAACGTCAACATGAAAGAAGTGGCCGACAGCTAACGAGCGGTCCCTTTAAGCAAGATCGACTACCTGGGAGAAAAACGTGGCAAAGATTACCTTTATCGATCATGACGGCACCAAACGCGATGTGGAGGCTGACAACGGCCTTTCCGTCATGGAAGCGGCAGTCAACAATATGGTGCCGGGCATTGATGCGGACTGCGGCGGGGCCTGCGCTTGCGCCACCTGCCACGTCTATGTGGATGATGCCTGGATGGGCAAAACCGGCGAGATCAGCGACATGGAAGAAACCATGCTGGACTTTGCTGAAGATCGCCGCGAAAACTCGCGCCTGTCGTGCCAGATCAAAATCTCCGACGACCTTGACGGGTTGGTGGTCACCACGCCGGAAAGCCAGCACTAGACCACTCACTTTACCTCGCTCACGGCAGATGCCTTTGGCATCGCCTGCGCGGGCGCGGGCTTTCGCCCGACGGTCAGTCGACCGCTTTAACATTTTTGATATTGCTCACGGCAGATGCCTTTGGCATCGCCTGCGCGGGCGCGGGCTTTCGCCCGACGGTCAGTCGACCGCTTTAGCATTTTTGATATTGCTCACGGCAGATGCCTTTGGCATCGCCTGCGCGGGCGCGGGCTTTCGCCCGACGGTCAGTCGACCGCTTTAGCGTTTTTGATATTGCTCACGGCAGATGCCTTTGGCATCGCCTGCGCGGACGGCGGCTAGGGCGGTCCCTTAATTCTCCTGTCATTCCGCGACTTGATCGCGGAATCCAGGGATCATTTCCATAGCCCTGCGCGAATACACCTGGATCCCGTGGTCAAGCCACGGGATGACAACCCTTCCAAAGTTCATGCCCCGGATCAAACCTGGCGCATTCAACATTGCTAGGAGCTTCCTACTCCGCTGCCTCGGTGCCGAAGTTGGCGCGCTCGATGAGGTGGCAAGTCACCGTGGTGCCCTTGCCTTCTTCCGAAGCGAGGGATACCCAGCCGCCGTGCAGCTCAACGAAGCTTTTGACGAGCGAAAGGCCGAGACCCGCGCCGCGATTGCCTTGGCCGCCGCGGTTTTCAAACCTGTCAAAAACGCTGGGCTGGAACTTGGCCTCGATCCCCGAGCCCGTGTCGGCCACCCAGATCCGCGCTTCGGCGCCAACCCGGCGCGCGCCCAAGGTGATCGAACCGCCCTGGGGGGTGAAGGCAATGGCGTTGCTTAACAGGTTAAACAGGATCTGTTTCAAGCGCCGCTCGTCGGCATGGATCGGCGGCAAATCTTTTGGACAATCGAGTTTTAACGTAATGCCCGCATCGTGCGCTTTTTTGTGAACAAGGCGCAGAGCGCTTTCCATGACGTCGCGCAGACCGATCTCCTCGACATCCAGGACCATGCCGCCGGCGTCGATGGTCGCCAGATCCAAAATATCGTCGATGAGACTGAGGAGCTCGCCGGAGGCCTCCAAAATGTTGCCGGTATATTCCTTTTGCTTGTCATTGAGAGCCCCGAAGATCTGCTGATCGATCATCTCGGAGAATCCAATAATGGAATTGAGCGGTGTTCTAAGCTGATAGGATACATGGTTGACGAATTCGGACTTGATGCGATCTGCCGCCTCAAGCGCCTCATTGCGATCACGCAAGGCGCGCTCGATTTGCATGGAATCGGTAATGTCCAGAAAACTTGTCAGTGTCGCGCCGTCGGGCAGCGGCACGGCGCCATAGGCAATGATGGTGCCGTCGGTGCGATCCATCTGATCTGAAAAGCTCTTGCGCTCACTATCACCGGAGGTAATACGTTTGCGCAGTCCTGACCACTGATCGGTGCTTTCCACCAGAGGGGCGCAGGCGCGCGAGATATCATCAAGATCAGGCTCCCCTGTTAAAGAACCCTGATCCAGGTTCCAGATCCGAGCGAAAGCGGCATTGTGAAGTTTAAGCCGTCCGTCGGTGCCAAAAACCGCCACCCCTTCAGACAAATTGTCAAGCGTTTCGCTCTGTACACTGATGAGCTGATTGTAACTGCTTTCCAGTGTCACGTGATCGGTGACATCTTCATAAAGATGAATGAGGCCACCCAAGGGATGCGGGCGAACGACGACACGCAAGGTGGAGTTGTCGGGCAAATGCCACATCTCTTCCTGCTCGGCCAAAAGATTGGCGTAAAGTTCAAGGCGGCCGCGCTTCCAGGCCGGAAAGTCCGCCTGCTCCGGCAAACGGCGTTTGTCGCGTAACCGCTCAAGCACTTCGCTTTCGAGCGGCGCCTGATCGAGCCAATCATCGGAAAGCCCCATCAGATCCACATAGGCCTGATTGTAATAGGCGAGTTTTTTGTCGGCGCCAAATATGGCAACCGCTGTGGCCAGGGAATTGAGGGTCTCGGCATGAGCGTCAATGTGGCGCTGAAGCATGTTCTGCGCCTCATCGAGATTGGTCATGTCGATGGCCACCCCCATGGTGCCGTCCTTAACCGGTACTTCCTTAATTTCCAGGTAGCGCCGCTTGCCGCCGGAGACCACATAGCGACGTTCAGAAACCGTGTCGAGCGACTGAATGGCTTCCAGAGCCAACTTACGATCAGCGGCATCGAGTTCAGCGCCCTTGGCCAGCACGGCCTCCAACGAAGCCTCGTCCACCGCACGCACATAGGCGCGGTTGGCCCATTGGAGCGCCAGAGCGCGGTCACGCCGCCAAACCGGGAAGGGCGCGTGATCGAGAAGTTCGACAAACTGATCTTTTTCTTCCGCCACCACGTCGCGCTCTCGGGCAAGATCCCTTACGCTTTGATCTTCGTGAGATATGTCGCGCAGCCAAACCACGGCTTTGCCACCGGCGGGCAGTCCCTCGGCGCGAAAACTGCGTCCGTTTTGCGCGGAAGCCTCCAAGACAAAACGCTGGCCTTCCATCTTCAGGGTTTGAATGGCGGAAACGAGACGGGATTTGTCGGCGCGCTGAAGACCGGCGAGAAAAATATCGAATATCGACACGTCACCTTTCTTGCCGCTTCGGGTGCCCGGTTCAATGGCGCCAACGCCAAGGACTGAACTGACCGCCCGGGCACTGCCGAGGATTTTGGGCTTACCGAGCGGCGAAAAGGGTTGCTCGCTCATTTGCTGATCGGGTTGCGGCGGCCCCATGAGGAGGGGCACCTCTTCCTCCAGATCTTCCGCCAGATCCGCGGCAAAGTCGTCTTCGAGGGGAATTGGCGCCTTTTCACTGCCGTCCCAAACCAGAACCACTTGCGGATCGACCGCCAGAATGGATTGGGTCCAAAAAAGTTTTCCCTCTTTTTCCGAAAGCCGCCCGCGCAGCCTAGCGACAATTTTGCGGTGGTTGGCGCCCCGGTGCAGCATCAGCGTGGTCACGCCAATGGCAAAGGCAATGGCAAGCACCGTGATCACCGCATTGATCAGAAAAAAAGTCCAACCGGGTCCGTTTTCCGGCAAAGCCTGCAAGGCCTGTGCTGCGGACAGGCCGATGCCCGACACAAGCGCGGCGGCGGTGGTTCGGCTCCAGAATGCCCTTGCAGCTGACGCTTTTTTATCCATGAAAATCGAACTCTCCGAACACGGCAGACGGGTCCACGGGGACAGATAGACCTCGGTGAGACGTTCCGCTGCCCCCTCTTCTTTCGGCGCAAAACTGATTCGAATGAGAATACCAAGATGCGCGGCGAAGACCTAGCGGGGAAACAGGCCTTTTTTGGGGATAAATAGAGGGCGCCCCCGAAGAGACGCCCTTTTGAAAACGAACACGGACCGGAAGAGGCCGGGTCAATAGCGATAGTGATCCGGCTTAAAGGGGCCTTCCAGATCGACACCGATGTAGTCGGCCTGATCGGCAGAGAGTTTGCTCAATGAGGCGCCGAGTTTGGCCAGATGCAGCGCGGCCACCTTTTCATCCAAATGCTTGGGCAGCACATAGACCTGCCTGGCGTAATTGGCGTGGTTTTGCCAGAGCTCAATCTGGGCCAGCACCTGGTTGGTAAAGCTAGCGCTCATGACAAAGCTGGGGTGCCCGGTGGCGCAGCCCAGATTGACCAGGCGGCCCTCAGCCAGAAGGATCAAGCGCTTGCCGTCAGGGAAGAGCACTTCGTCGACCTGCGGTTTGACATTTTCCCAGGTGTAGTTGCGCAGCGCCGCGACCTGAATTTCCGAATCAAAGTGGCCGATGTTGCAAACAATGGCGCGGTCTTTCATATCCCGCATGTGGTCGATGGTGATAACATCCTTGTTGCCGGTGCAGGTGACAAAAATATCGCCTTCGGATGCGGCTTCTTCCATGGTCACGACTTCATAGCCTTGCATGGCGGCCTGCAACGCACAGATCGGATCAATCTCGGTGACCTTCACGCGCGCACCCTGGCTGCGCAGACTTTCGGCAGAGCCCTTGCCTACATCGCCGTAACCGCAGACGACGGCAATTTTACCGGCGAGCATGACATCGGTGGCGCGCTTGATGCCGTCGACCAGGCTTTCGCGACACCCATAAAGGTTATCAAACTTGGACTTGGTAACACTGTCATTCACATTGATGGCGGGAACCGCGAGGGTGCCTTTCTTGGCCATCTCGTAAAGACGCAAAACGCCGGTGGTGGTTTCTTCGGAAACGCCGACCACATCCTCGAGAAGCTGCGGGAATTTTTCGTGCATGACAACGGTCAGATCGCCGCCGTCATCAAGCAGAATATTGGGATGCCAACCGTTCGGCCCCTCAATGGTCTGGTCGATGCACCACCAGAACTCCTCGTCGGTCTCGCCCTTCCAGGCAAAGACCGG
>SBHG01000164.1 GCA_006226305.1 Alphaproteobacteria bacterium
CGTGGGTCTGGAAGACGATCTGGATGGCATGGTGCACATGTCCGACCTGGACTGGAATATGTCCGGCGAGGAAGCGATCGCCGAATACAAGAAGGGCGATGTGGTCAAAGCCGTTATCCTTGACGTGGACATGGAAAAAGAACGCATCAGCCTCGGCATCAAGCAGCTGGGCGGTGATCCGATGGATTCCGTCGGCGACATCAAGCGCGGCGCTGTTGTGACCTGCACGGTGACCGACATTCAGGACAATGGCATCGAAGTTGAAGTGGGCGATGGCGTGAAGAGCTTCATCCGCCGCTCCGACCTTAGCCGCGATCGCTCTGAACAACGTCCGGAACGCTTTGCCCGTGGCGACAAGATCGACGCCAAGGTGGTGAGCCTGGATAAGGCCAGCCGCAAGATCGGTCTGTCGATCAAAGCCCGTGAAGTGGCGGAAGAAAAAGAAGCCGTTGCACAATATGGCTCCTCCGATTCCGGCGCGACCCTTGGCGATATTCTGGGCTCCGCCCTCAATAAAGCCCAGGGCGAAGACAGCGACGAAAGCTGATCTGACAAGTTGATTTCAGTTCAGCTGAACTGATCCCTAGAAAATGCCGGGGCCCAGCCCCGGCATTTTTTGTGCGCGGAATCCCGCATTTTCAAAAAAACCGTTTTATGTGAATGGGTTAGACCTTGACTGGCGGTCCAGCCTTTGGCACTTTTTACACGCGTGAGGGGCTCAAAGGGACATCCCCTCCCGAAACGGGCTTTTTTAGGTCTCCACATTTGAGGTTCCCAACGGGGTAGAGCACTCATGATCAAATCAGAGCTAGTGGCACGACTGGCCGAAGCCAATCCACATCTTTATCAGCGCGATGTGGAACGGATCGTCAATACGATCTTTGATGAGATCGCGGGGGCCCTCGCCCGGGGCGACCGGGTGGAACTGAGGGGCTTTGGCGCATTTTCGGTTAAAGAGCGCCCTGCCCGCATGGGCCGCAATCCGCGCACCGGTGAGCCGGTGGAAGTGGATGCCAAACATGTGCCCTTTTTCAAATGCGGCAAGGAGCTGCGTGAACGGCTGAACACTTCTGAGCCTGTTACCGCTGATGCGGGCTTTTCCGGCAACGTACCGGGCGCCGCTGACTGATCGCACCACGGGACCCCGCCTGTCCCTCGTACAAGGTTTGGCCGGACATGCGTTTTCGCACACTCGTAACCCTGATTTTTGTCACCCTGGTGGCGGTGGTGATTGCCATTGCCAACCGGCAAAGCGTGGTCCTGTCCTTTGACCCCTTCTCTCAGGAGACCCCGGCTCTTGCCTTTTCGTTCCCGCTCTATGTGGTGATGTTCGCGCTCTTTATCCTGGGGGTGCTCGTGGGCGGGTCGTCGAGCTGGCTCAGTCAGGGGCGCTGGCGCAAGCGCGCGCGGCAGGAAAAGCGCAAACGCACCCATCTGGAAAAAGATCTCGACCGGAAAACCAAAGAAGTCGAAAAGATCGCCGCGAGCCCCGGGTCCCCTTCGAAACCAAGCGCCCTGCCGGAACCCAGTGCCGACAACGCTTCGTCCTGATTTTTTTCGCCCGGAACCCCGGGTTTCTGTTATATCCCTGTCCCCATGACCCAAACTCCTGAAAACCCTGTCTTTTGCGCCCTTGATACCACGGATGTGGGACGGGCAGTCGAACTGGCCCGAGAGGTCGCCCCCCATGTAGGCGGCCTGAAGATTGGCCTGGAATTCTACAACGCCAATGGTCCGCAAGGGGCGCGGGCCATTACCGACGTGGGCTTGCCGGTCTTCTTTGACCTCAAACTCCACGACATCCCGAACACGGTGGCAGGCGGCATTCGCGCGGTGCTGGATCTTCAGCCGGCGATCATCAATGTGCATTGCTGCGGCGGGCGCGCCATGATGCAAGCCGCCGCGCAAGAGGCCGCCACAGCGGGAGCTAAAGCGCCACTTGTCATCGGCGTGACCATGCTGACCAGTCTCGACGCCAGCGACCTTGCAGATATTGGCGTGACCCGCAGCCCTGCCGAACATGTTGTGGCGCTCAGCCAGCTTGCCAAAGCCTCGGGCCTTGGCGGTGTGGTGTGTTCGCCCCACGAAATCGAAGCCGTGAAAGCAGCCTGCGGGCAGGACTTCAAACTGATTGTCCCCGGCATTCGCCCGGCAGGGGCCGCCACCGGCGATCAGAAGCGGGTCATGACCCCGGATGAGGCCTTGCGGCTCGGCGCGGATGTGCTCGTTATCGGGCGGCCCATTACCACGGCTCCTGAGCCAAGGGCGGCGGCTCAAGCCATTGCCCGGACCCTTCAAGCGGCCTGATCCCTTGTCGGTCCAGATCAAAATTTGCGGGCTCACAACCGAGGAAACCGTTGCCCACGCGGCGGCGCTTCAGGTCGATTTCATCGGCTTTGCGCTTTTTCCCGGCAGCGTGCGCGCGGTGACCCCTGAGCGGGCCAAAGAACTGGGGCGCTATGCCGGCACTTCAGCTCAAAAGGTTGGGTTCTTTGTTGACCCCGGCGACGGCGAAATTGAAGCGGCGATTGATGCGCTTGACCTCATCCAGTTGCACGGCGCTGAGACGCCCGAGCGCGTTCTGGCGGTGCGCGAGGGATTTGGCAAACCGGTGATCAAGGTTTTGCCGGTTTCAGAAGCGGGTGACCTGGCGGCGGCACGGGCCTATTTTCGGGTTGCCGATTATTTGATGTTCGATGCCCGTTCTCCCGGCGGAAAAACTTTCGGCGGACAGGGCGAGCCTTTTGACTGGTCGCTCCTGAAAGGCTTTAAAAGCCCGCTGCCCTGGTTTCTTGCGGGTGGCCTTCGCCCGGAAAATGTGGCAGAAGCGCTGAACGTGACCGGCGCGCGGCTCCTGGATGTTTCATCCGGCGTTGAAAGCACCCGGGGCGTGAAAGACAAAGACCTGATGACAGCATTTGTAGAGAAGGCCCGCGCGGCAACGTCATGAGTGACAGTTTAGACAGACCCAATTCCCTTCGTTCCGGCCCGGATACCCATGGCCGTTTTGGTATTTTTGGCGGACGGTTTGTCGCCGAAACCCTGATGCCCCTGATCCTGGATCTGGAGGCGGCTTACGAAGAGGCGAAAGAAGATCCGGCCTTCAAAGCGGAAATGGATGATCTGTGGACCCATTATGTGGGTCGACCGAGCCCACTTTATTATGCGGAGCGGCTAACCGAACATCTCAGCGGCGCCAAGATTTATTTCAAGCGCGATGAGCTCAACCACACGGGCTCTCATAAAGCCAACAATGTGCTGGGACAGATCCTGCTCGCCCGCCGCATGGGCAAAAAACGGATCATTGCTGAAACCGGCGCCGGACAACACGGGGTGGCAACCGCCACCTTTGCTGCACGCTTTGGCCTTCCTTGCGTGATTTTCATGGGCGCCACAGATATTGAACGGCAAAAACCCAATGTGTTTCGCATGCGCCTTTTGGGCGCCGAGGTGGTGCCGGTGACCTCTGGCACGGGCACGCTGAAAGATGCCATGAACGAAGCCCTGCGCGACTGGGTAACCAATGTGGAAGACACTTTTTACATCATCGGTACGGTTGCGGGGCCACATCCCTATCCGGCCATGGTGCGCGATTTCCAATCTGTGATCGGGCGCGAGGT
>SBHG01000017.1 GCA_006226305.1 Alphaproteobacteria bacterium
GAGCGGATGGTGTCCGGCAGATCAAGCTCTGTGGCGACGCCTTCGCGGGCGAATTTGCGCAAGCGCCGGAGCGCCACCTTGATGTTGCGGGTGCCGAGCTCAACTGAATCGTCGAGGTTCTTGTACTCGCGCTTGTCCCAGACTTTGACCGCCTTGCCGTGGCGCCCTTCCTTCTGGCCAATGCGCACGCCTTCGGGGTTATAGCCATAGGCGCCGAAGGGCGAGGTGCCGGCGGTGCCAATCATCTTGTTGCCGCCTTCGTGACGCTTTTTCTGCTCCTCAAGGCGCTCTTTCAAAGTCTCCATGATCTTTTCCCAGCCGCCGAGGGATTCGATCATTTTCTTTTCTTCGTCTGTAAGGAACTTTTCGGTGAGCGCTTTCAGCCACTCTTCCGGGATCTGCGCCGTCTCGGTGAGGTCCAGTGCTTCCATGCCTCTGAACGCATGACCGAAAACCTGATCGAATTTGTCGAGGTTGCGCTCGTCTTTGACCAGGGCCGTGCGCGACAGGTAGTAGAAGTCGTTGACGTTATAGTCCGCGAGATTCTTGTCGAGCCCTTCCAGGAGCACCAGGTACTCCTTCAGGGTGACGGGGATCTTGGCCTCGCGCAGTTCTGAAAAAAAGTTGTAGAACATCTCTTTTTTTGACGGCCTTAGTTATTGCGTTCGCGGCGGGCGAGGAAAGCAAGCCGTTCAAACAGGTGAACATCCTGCTCGTTCTTCAAAAGCGCGCCGTGGAGCGGCGGAATGAGTTTGGACGGATCGCGTTCGCGCAGGACAGACTCGTCAATATCCTCAACCAGCAGAAGTTTCAGCCAGTCGAGCAATTCAGAGGTCGACGGCTTTTTCTTCAAGCCCGGCACATCGCGCACTTCAAAGAAGACATTGAGGGCTTCGGCGACCAGCTTCTGCTTAATGCCCGGGAAGTGAACGCCAACGATTTCTTCCATGGTCTCGCGATCAGGGAAGTTGATGTAATGGAAGAAGCAGCGGCGCAGGAAGGCGTCCGGCAGTTCTTTTTCATTGTTCGAGGTGATCATCACGATCGGGCGCTGCTTGGCTTTGACCTTTTCGCCGGTTTCGTAAACGAAGAACTCCATTCGGTCGAGCTCAAGTAGCAAGTCGTTCGGGAACTCGATATCGGCTTTGTCGATTTCATCGATCAGGAGGATCGGCCGCGTCTCGGACGTAAAGGCTTCCCAGAGCTTGCCCTTGTCGATGTAGTTGGAGATGTCTTTTACCCGCTCGTCACCAAGCTGCGAGTCGCGCAGACGCGACACCGCGTCATACTCATAAAGACCCTGCTGGGCTTTGGTGGTGGATTTGATGTGCCATTCGATGAGCGGCACGTCGAGGGCCTGCGCCACTTCCTCGGCCAGCACGGTCTTGCCGGTGCCGGGCTCGCCTTTGACCAGGAGCGGGCGCTCCAGGGTAATGGCGGCGTTGACGGCGACCCGCAGGTCCTCCGTGGCGACGTAATTTTTGGTCCCTTCAAACTTCATGGCTTCCCCGATAATTTTTGTTGTTCTTGCCGAAAATGAATTTTTGTCAGCGAAACCTAGAGTTTGCCAGAGATTCTGGCAAGGAGGCAAATCCACCTGTCATTTAAATGTCTCAGCAAACGGCAGAAAGCTGCGGGTTTTGGCTTTGTTATTTTGACACGGGCAGGGCAATTGGCTATTTCTCAGTCTTATGACTGAGCTTGTTTGACATATCCCATGTCCTCTGGCGATTTCGCAGGAAATCATGACAGGCCGGGTTTTCAGCCGGCGCCGGAAGGGCTTCAGACCCGCTTTCGCTCTTTGGCGATAGCGGCCGACTTTATTTGTCATGCAAGAAAGTGTTTCCCATGAATTTGAAAGACCTCGGCTGGACCGAGCGATTTGACCAAGATTTTCTACCCTTCAAGGAAAAGGGTTTTGAGCCGGCGCGGGTGGTGCGTCAGGAGCGGGATCTGTTTCAGCTTCTTTCGGCCGAGGGCCCTGTGAGCGGGGTTTTACCCGGCCGCTTTCGCGAGGTGGGCTCTTCGAAATTTGAGCGGCCGGTTACCGGCGACTGGGTTGCTATTCGGGTATTGCCGGAAGAGGGCCGGGCAATCATCGAGGAGATCCTGCGACGTCGGACCGAGCTCGCGCGACAGTCGGCAGGCGAGAAAACCGAGAAGCAGGTGATGGGCGCCAATGTGGATGTGGTCTTTATCGTTATGGCGGCGGATCACGACTTTAATCTCAATCGGCTGGAGCGCTATCTCGCCATGGTATGGGAAAGCGGAGCGGAACCTGTGGTGCTGCTCAACAAGATTGATCTAGCGGAAGATCCGGAAGCGTTGGTCGCCGCGATTGAAGAGGTTGCGATCGGCGCCGATGTCCATGCCATTGCGGCGCTGGACGGAGAGGGACTTGAAACGCTCAGCCGTCACCTGGAGCCGGGCAAGACCATCGCCTGTGTCGGCATGTCCGGTGTGGGCAAGTCGACGCTCATCAATGCGCTTTGGGGCGAGGAAAAACTTGCCACGGCCGAGGTGCGGGAGAGCGATCGGCGCGGCAAGCATACAACGACCCAACGTGAGCTGGTGCAATTGCCCAGCGGCGTGTTGATGATGGACACCCCGGGCATTCGCGAGTTGGGTGCCTGGGTCTCTGGTGAAGAAGAGGGGATGTCCCACGCCTTCGAGGACATCGAAGAGCTGGCTGGCAATTGTAAGTTTCGCGACTGCGCCCATGAGTCCGAGCCGGGCTGCGCCGTGCGCACCGCCATTGAAGCGGGTGACATATCCGAGGCGCATCTGAAGAATTATCAAAAGCTTGAGCGTGAAGCTGTCATGCAGGCGGCCAAGCAAGACAAGGCGCTGGCTGCCGAGCAAAAGCGTAAGTGGAAGGCGTTCGGTAAGATGGCGCGGCAGAACACCAAGAACAATCCGAAAGTGCCTTGATGTCGCTCACGGCCAGTGTGCTTTGTGCAGGGCCGCCCGCCGGGCCTTTTGTTTTTTAAACCTCCCTTACAAGTTCACTTGTGTCCCGGCGCAGGCGGGGACGGGTTGTCTAGACCTTCTCCCCCAGGGAGAAGGGGGACCAAAGCCGACAATGGAATTGGAGGGTTTGGTGGATGAGGGGTCGACCCCTCACCCGAAACCGCTTGGCGCTTTCGACCTCTCCCTGAGGGAGAGGTTGATTATGCCACCTCCAGCAAATCACCCGGCGTGCAGTCGAGAGCTTTGCAAAGCGCCTCAAGGGTGGAGAAGCGGATGGCGCGGGCCTTGCCGGTTTTGAGGACCGAAAGGTTGGCAAGGGTAATGCCAACCTCCTCGGAAAGTTCGGTCAGTGTTTTTTTGCGCTGAACCAAAAGGAGATCCAGATTGACTTTGATCATGGGGCTCTCCTCGTCAAATTGTCAGGGATTGGTCTTCGCGCAGGTCCGCGGCCTCGGTCAGCACCCCCGACAGGATAATCACCGCAAGGCCAACAAAAATCCCACTGACACTGAGATTGAACGCTGGGTAAACCTCAAGTCCGGCGATGCTCAGGTCGACGCCCGAGAGCAATAGGGCGCCTGACGCATATTCAAACAGCGGACGGGCGACTTGCCATACCAGAATAGTGACGCCCACCATTTTGATGTGCCGGGCCATCTCCATCGAAAAAGGCGTGCCCGCGCGCAACATGGCGAAAACTTTTCTCAAGTGCCAGAGGCCGTAAAGGAAGATTAGGGCGCCGATCTCAGCGATCAGCAGCACCCAGGCAGCCCCGCCGGTGTCTTCCATTGCCAATTCGATTTGGCTGTGCCCGTGAAGGAGGGGTGTGTCGGTGGCGGCTTCGGCAAAGAACTTGAAACCAGCGAAAAATCCAACGGTCACATCGTCAGCCTGGTCGAGCATCCCGGAGGTCATTACGACGACCATGATAGGAAAGGTCACAGCGGCAATGATGCCCAAGACCCAGGCAATACCCAGGATCGTGGATGCTAGTTTCGTGAGTTTTCTGTGTTCTGACATGGCGATGAGACCTCCTAGGGATACCTGATCGTGATTGATTATCGATAAATAGCAATTAATTACTGAAAGTCAATATATAAATATCGATAAACGATAAACGATAAACATCTATTTTGGCTAATTGTGATTTTTCACAAAGATTTCACACCGAACGCGCCAATTTTGAGGTGCTTCTCATATGGGCTTGATGGGGACCCTCCATGTTGACGGGGCTTGGCGGATCCATTCCGCCTTTGACCTACAAAAGGAGGTATGAGCCCCATGGAGACTTTAATTACGCCTGAGATCATGAGCGCGCTTGGCATTAGCGTTCAGATTTTCCTCGGCATCTTGCTGGCTGACTTCATCAGCGGATTTTTTCATTGGCTGGAGGATTGCTACGGCCGGGAGCATTGGCCTGTGCTGGGTCCTTATGTGATAGAGCCGAATATCCGGCATCATAGCCGACCGCTCGACTTTACGCGCGGGTCCTATCTTTTCCGAAACCGGGTGGTCCTGGTGTTGGCGTTACTTTTTACCCTCTGGTTCTGGGCAATGGGGTGGCTCAATCCCTTTACTCTGACGGCACTCGTCTTCGGCAGTCAGGCCAATGAGATCCATTGTTGGGCGCATATGCCAACCGCCAAAGTGCCGCGCTGGGTGCAGTTTCTCCAAAGGGCGGGATTGTTTTTAACCCCGTTTCATCACTGGCGGCACCACAGAGCGCCCTTTGACTGCCATTATTGCACGGTGACCAATTTTCTAAATCCAGTGCTCGACAAGATCGGGTTCTTTCGCGGGCTCGAGCGGATGATCTGGATTGTCACGTCAAAATCCCCGCGTGATCGCAAGATCACTGTGTGACGTGAGGGCCGGGGCGCTTAAGGCAACCCGGCCCGCTCCAGAGCGGATTGGCAGGCCTTTGTTGTGGCCGGATCGCTGTAGGTTGGCGAGGAGCAGTAGTCGGCAGATGAAAATGCACCGCCCGAACGGTCCATGATCAAGTCGACAAAGGGTTTGCTTTCCAGCTCCGTGCCTAGCGTGTCATAGGCCAATATCATTTCAAGGGCCGGCGCGATTGTTCCTGTCTTCTGGAAATCAACCTGTTTAAGGCAATTGATAGCGCCTTGGGGGTCGCCGCTGACGCGCAAGGCGCGGGCATAGCTCCATTGATACCAGGTTGGGGTGCCATAGGGGCGCAGGATCAAGGCGCGGGTGGCGAGCTCTAAAGCACGCCTGGGATTATCCGTATAAGAATAAACGAACCCGCCAAAAGCGGTAGAATCGGCTCCGGAGCCGGAGAGCAAAAGACCCTTGTCGATTTTGCTGCGGGCCGTATCGTGATCGCCCTTGAAAAGAAGAAGGAGCGCCTGCAGATTTTGAGCCGGCGCATAGGCCGGATCAAGTGCCGCGGCAAGATTGGCTTGTTGCTCTGCCAGTGCCAGGTCTCCGGGGTGGCCTGTTTGCCACCGGAAAATAAGGGGCGAGATATAACTAAAACCCAAACCGGCATGGGCGCTTGGGTTGTTGGCATCCAGCTCCAAGGCGGTGAGGAATTCTTTGCGCGCCAGGTCGTTATAGATCGGTTTGATTTCGCCGAGATATCCAAAGCCCCTCGTGACATGTTCAAAGACCTCAAAGGAACCTGGTTCATATTGGCGGTGGAAGAGGGCCTGAGCGCCTTCCGTGATCTGCTCCTGAATGCCCCAGGCCGCGCGCATGGCGATTTCGTTTTGCAGGTGCCCGGCGTCAGCCAGGGGGTCTTGTTCTGTAAAAGTGCTTTGCCAGATCTGCTGGCCCGAGGCCCCGTCGACGATGCGCATGGTGATGCGATAGCCATCTGCTTCGGGCCGAAGGGTGGTTTCAAAAATTTGCGTGGCCGCATTTTTGCGCGCGAGTTCTGTTGGTGCGAGATCCCGGTCCGGATGTCCGACGCGAGGACCTGCCACCAGAGTGAGATCTGTCAGGACGGACGACATGGCCTGAATGGCTTCGGTGGTCGATTGACCGAAAAGCTGTATGTCCTTGTCTTCGCTGAACGTGTGGGTGGGAAGCAGGAGAAGGGTGGGTTTGCCCGCTTCGGTTAGCTCCCGGGGGGCGCCACAGGTCAAAGGCGCTGTCTCCATGTCATTTGGCAGCGACGCCATTGTGCGGGCGGCGTCGGGGCGGCTTGGCGTTCTGACAAGTGATTGCAAACCCCAGACACCCGCGACAATGATGAGGGCCGCCAAAACCGCCCAACGACCGCGCGTCATGAGGTGGGTCGGGGCGGCGGGTTTGGTATCTTCGACAGGGGGAGCCTGTGGCTCAGGCGAAGAAGCCCGCGCGGGTGCAGCGGGGGCGGGTGAGGTCTGCGCGGTTGCCGGAGCTGTTTCTGTCTCTGATTTGATAATGGCCAGGAGCTGTTCTGTTTCAGCTCCCGGGTTCGTGTCGAGGTGCTGCGACAAGGCGATGCGGCAGGCCTCATATTGACGAAAGGCGGCGCTGCGCTGACCCTTGGCCAGATAGAGCCGTATGAGCACCCTGTGCCCTTCCTCATGGGCTGGATCGATTTCGACCAGACGCCGCGCGGTCTCAATGGCGTCATCAAGTTGAGCCGCACTTTGCTGGGCTTTGGCGGTTTCCTCAAAGAGTTCTACGGCCAGCGCTTTGAGGTGGGTTCGGGTCTGCAAAAGCCAGCGATCATATTCCTCTGAAATGGGTCCAAGGCTGGCCAAAAAATCCCCGGTGTAAAGATCACAGGCTATCTTTTTGTCTTCCAAATGAGGGCTTGCGCACAGCCTTTCGAAATCGCCGATGTCAGTCGTGACTTCGGCGGCATCGAGGGTCAGGGCGCCCTCTTCGGTGTCGCGCAATAGCGATCCGGCATCGCCAAGCATTTTGCGGGCGCTGGATAGGGCCTGTCGGAAGCTTTGCTGGGACTGTTTTTCAAACCGCTCCGGCCAGAGGAGTTCGGCGAGGGCCTCTCGGCGGTGCGGCTTGCCGGGGGCGGCGGCTAAATAGGCAAGAAGCGCATTTGTTTTCTTGCCGCCGAGGGGGAGCGGTGTTTCGTCTTCTGCCGCGGCGCCCAGGGAGCCAAAGAGTGTCATGCGAAGTTTTGGCACCGTGCCCTCGTTCGTTATCTTCGGGAAATTATGCAGACAACGATCGTGTTGTCACCCGCCTTAATGGCTACCGACGGTAATGTCGCCAGTCATCGAACCGGATGTAGATCAAATAGAGGAGCGTCAGGACCAAGAGGGTCGAGGCTACCTTAAAGGCAATGGGCTTTAGGCTCTGGATTAATGTCAACGTCTGACGGAAGCCGTCAAAGTCGATGACATTCGGGTCCAGCCCTTGCGAGACATGGAAAAGTGCCAGCAGGGTCGCCAAAATCAGTCCCAGAAAGCTGGCTTTGATCGAGCGCGAGGCCCAGAAGCTGCCTCGGCGCGGTGAGCTTTCGCCTAAGGGTCGCGCACGGGTTGAGGAGCGGTTGCCAGGGATGGCCGGATCCACATGAGAGGGGGTCAGAAAGAGTGCCTTTTCTGCTGCACGGCGGCGTTTCAGACCTTTCGACTGGATGCGCTGTCCGTCCATGTGGATATCGACCCACCAGTCAAACCCATCGGCAGCACCCAGGCGGTCGTCCCGGTTTAGTTTCTTCAAAAGCCCCGATGTGGCAAAGGCCTCAAGGCCGATGTTGAAAGCCAGAGAGGTGAGAGCGGAAAACTCATTTTCGTTGAGGGGGACCCTGACCAGATCCCTGACCCCACTTTCAACATTGTGAAGCTCTTCCAGGAGTAAAAGCTCGGCCTCTTCATCGGTAATGGTCGTGTCCTTTACGACACCATCCTTGTGACCATAGCCGATCGTCCAAGCTCCCGAATCGTCCTGAAAGGCGGCCCGGGCAAGGCCCTCAAATTGCTTTATGAGATCAATCCCTTCCTGGGTGATCTTTTGCGTCATCTTTTCCCCCTGCGGTCACCGCAAAAATCCGGGTTGCTGGCCAACTCCAGCTCGATGCCATCAGGCCATGCATGACCGGCGGCTTTGGCCGAATTTCCTGCAACGGCGGATTTTGCGCCTCAGGCCTTTAGTCTGTTGAAGGGGGCGGCTTTCGTCAAGGTGGCGCAGTTGGAAAGCGATCAGAATCGTCCCGCACGAATCGGGCAATGAAGGGTTCTGCATGGGTGAGGGAGGTCACCTTTCGGGCTGTCCCTGATGTCGGTGGACAGCGTGCCTGTCGGGTTACAGTTTAATTTAAATATATAAATCAATTGATTAACTAGATTTATTAATGTGAATTATAGGATCGGGGGATAGCATTAATGGGCTATTGAATCCCCTCGGGCTCCTCCATATACTCCGCCCGCTTTTTGGGGCATTGCTGGCAAAATTGAGGAGTTAAGCCGTATGGCACCCGCTGCAAAGAAAAAGACAGCTACGAAATCGAAGACCAAGGCGAAAGCCAAGGCCAAAACCAAGGTAAAGGCAAAAGCCAAAACCAAGGTGAAGGCCAAGGTTAAGGCCAAGGCCAAGCCGAAGACAAAGGCTAAGACTAAGACCAAGGCGAAGGTAAAGGCGAAAGCGAAGCCCAAAACCAAGGCCAAGACCCCTGCAAAAAAGAAGTCAGCTAAGAAAGTGGCGAAGAAAGCCGTGAAGAAAACCGCCAAAAAGGCAACCTCGCGCAAGAGCGTGGCCAAGACTGCCACCCGATCTCCGTCGCGCCGTTCGTCCGTGCCGGATGAGGATTATCGTCCAACAGAGGACGAGCCCTTTATGAACAAGCGGCAGCAGGAGTATTTCCGCAAGCGCTTGCAGGACTGGAAAGATGAGATCATTCGCGAAAGCCGTGAAACCATTGCCAATCTGCAGGAAGATACAGCGAACCATCCCGATTTGGCGGACCGGGCGACCTCTGAGTCAGAGCGGAGCCTGGAGCTGCGGACCCGTGACCGTCAGCGCAAGCTGGTCATCAAAATAGATCAGGCGATTGCCCGAATCGATGAGGGGACTTATGGCTACTGCGAAGAAACCGGCGAGCCGATCAATGTGCGCCGCCTGGACGCGCGGCCAATCGCGACCTTGAGCATTGAAGCGCAGGAACGCCATGAGCGGCGGGAAAAAGTCTACCGCGACGACTGATATCGCTCACGCCGAGTGGCCGTTGGCCACCGGCTCCGCGGGGGCGGGCTGTCGCCCGAGGCCCCTTCGGGCCTAGTTCATTTTTTTCGCTCACGCCGAGTGGCCGTTGGCCACCGGCTCCGCGGGGGCGGGCTGTCGCCCGAGGGCCTGGATGCGCTCTTCACTACTCCACTATGATCGTAATTACGGCCGACATCACCGGTGGGTCGAAAGGCACATGATTCATATCGCCGAACACCAGTTGAAGCGTATGGGTGCCCGGGGTGAGCTCCAGCTCAGTCTCCGTCTGGCCGCCGCCAAAGTGCTTGATGTGCTCATCGGCCGGAAGGCTTTCTTTAAGCTCGTCTTCTGATAGCGGCGGGCGATCGATCAGAAGGTGGTGATGGCCGGTGCCAGGCTTGTCCGTACCGGCGGGCGCAACCCCCATGCCTTTGAGCCCAAAGACCACGCGCACGGGACCGGTGACCTTTTCGCTGTCGGCTGGTGCGATGAAATAGACCTGCGGTCCTGGCGCGGCCAGGGCTTCTTCCTCTCCGGCAAAAGGAAACTTAACCAAGCCGATCACACTAAGAGCGACGACAACGGCAGTGAGGACGACAATCCTGGGGTTCATGAGGGTACTCCCTTGTTGGCTTTGCTGGCGGGCAGTCTAACCAACTCAGGGCAGAGGGGATAGTCTGGAGGGGGCGAATCACTTGGACGCCGGCTGGCGCATTTCCTGTGCAGCGGTCCGGCGGGCGGTCCGGGTCTCGTTCCCAAAGCGGCTTGGCACCTCGGTTTTGGGCGTCTCTCAAGATCAGTTGCTGGGCGGGGGCGGCTACCTATATTCTGCTAAGTTATTGGGCCGGACCAGACGACTTTAAGGAGTGCCTCCGATTTCAACGGAACTAGTAGAACGCGACGTCGATCCCGATTTTGATCCTGATCTTGAGGCGAGCCCTCACGGGGTCGATCAGATCGATCGATCCATGGCCGAAGAAGAGCCAACGGCACAGGATATCGAGCTAGGCCGAATGGCGCGGCTGATGCGGCCCCTTTTGGACGACGGTGGGCCGGCAGCTTCGCAGATCGTGATGATCATCCTTGGAAGCGTTGGTGTTGTCCTGCTGGCCGCACTGGCTGCGCGGGCGCCGGGCATTCTGGGCGTCGCCGGGATGGTGCTGCTGACCGGGCTTATTATTGTCCCCTTCCTGCTGCTTCTGGCTTTGGCGCGCGGGCTTTTGCCGTCGGCGCAAATTCAGGTCGCTCAGGCGGATTCACCTGTTGCCACCGCCCGGCGTTTGGCCTTCGACCTTCTGGATCGGTCTCAGGTGCCTTGCCTTTTGACCGGACGGGAAGGCAATGGCCTTTATGCTAATGATGCGTTTCGCAGCTATTTCAAAGTGAAAGGAAAAGAAGCGCCTGGCCTGGAGAGCCTTTTTGCGCAGGATGAGGGGATGCAGGCGGCGCTTTATCGTCTGTCGCGCGCGGCGTCGCAAGGTGAGCGGGCCAGCGAACAGGTTCTTGTTCAGGGCGCCAGCCTGAGTGCCTTGCGTGATCGAGCGGACGGCAGTCGCTGGCTTGAGATCGAAATCCGGCCGGTTGAAGCAGAGGTCGAGCATTTTCTCTGGGAAATTTACGACGTCACTGGCGACAAAACGCAGGAAGCCCTTCAGGAAGTGCCGCTGGATGAACGGTTGGTGGCGCTCAATGCCCTGCCGATCGGGGTCTTTGCCGTCGACAGTGAGGGGCAGGTGCGGTTTGCCAATCGCACCTTCCGCGAATGGCTTACGCTGTCAGAGGATGCAGCGCTTGACCTGGCGGGGCTGGTTTCAGATCCGGTAACGGCTGACCGGCTCAAATCAGGCGCTGATCTGACAGAAACAGAAATTGATGAAGGCTGGATTGTCGCCTTTGATTTGTCGGACGAAGAGGTGCTGGATCTGCGTCTCCTGCCGGCGACAGATCGTCTGTTGCCGGAGGACATAGAGGGCGCGCATGCCTATCTTGTGACCTTGCCGCGAGAGCTCGGCGTGGGTGCGATGCTGGCGACCTCGCAAAGTGCTTGGGATGGCGAGACCCAGCCGATGCTTTCGGATCTGGTAAATGATGCACCCATTGGGGTGGTTACCGTTTCATCGGAGGGGGTTGTGCTTTCTTCCAATCCGGCCTTTCGCGAAATGGCCGCGGCGCCTGCCTTGCCCGGTGATCCGCTTCAGGCAAGCCTGGCGGAAGGCGATCGCGCGCGCGTGGCGGAGCTGTTGGCCTCTGCACTTGACGCGGGGGTCAGGCCCAAGCCGCTTGATATATCTCTGGCCGGTGACAAGGGGCGGTCGTGTCAGCTATTTATCAATCGTATCGAAGATCCGTCGCTGTTTGGTTCCGCGCAAGCGGCTGCCATTCTTTACTTTATCGATACAACAGAGCAGCGGGCTCTGGAGCTGCAGTTTACCCAGAGTCAGAAAATGCAGGCGGTCGGGCAGCTCGCAGGCGGCGTGGCGCATGACTTTAACAATGTGCTGACAGCGATCATCGGCTATTGCGACCTGTTGCTGGCCCAACACAAAGTGGGCGATCCCAGCTTTGCCGATCTTAATCAGATCAAACAGAACGCTAACCGAGCCGCCAATCTGGTGCGTCAGCTGCTCGCCTTTTCGCGGCGGCAAACCCTGGTGCCACGTGTCCTGCAATTGTCCAATGCTATTGCTGAAACCGAAATGCTGCTGAAGCGCTTGCTTGGCGAAAAGATCGAGTTTGTTCAGAAGCAGCAACGCGACCTAGGCCTTGTCAAGGTTGATCAGGGCCAGCTTGAACAGGTGGTGGTCAATTTGGCCGTTAATGCGCGTGATGCCATGGGTGATGGGGGTACACTGACGATCTCCACCTATAATGTATCGCCGGACGACGTGAAGGCGCTGGGTCATTCGATGATGGCGCCTGCCGATTTTGTTTGTCTTGAGGTCGCCGACACTGGCTGCGGGATCGCCAAGGAGAATCTCGCCAATATCTTTGAGCCGTTTTTCACGACCAAAGGTGTCGGGCAAGGCACCGGGCTCGGGCTTTCCACCGTGTACGGCATTATCAAACAGACCGGTGGCTTTATCTTCCCTGAAAGCGAGGAAGGGGTTGGGACAACCTTCAAGATTTACTTGCCGCGGCATCCGGATGAGGAGCTGCCGACGGATGCAAGCGCCGGCAAGAGTGAGCCGAAGGATCTCTCAGGCGAAGGCACTGTGCTTCTGGTGGAAGATGAGGACGCGGTGCGCTCCTTTGCGGCGCGGGCGCTGACCACACGCGGCTACCGGGTTTTGGAAGCCTCCAATGGCGAGATGGGGCTTGAGATTGTCGAAGAGGAAGACGGCAATATTGACATTATGGTGTCAGATGTGGTGATGCCCACCATGGACGGCCCGACAATGGCCAGACATGTGAAAGAGAAATATCCCGATATCAAAGTGATTTTTATCTCCGGTTATACGGAGGATGCTTTTGAGGATGATCTTGACCGGCCGGAAGATTTTACCTTCCTGCCCAAGCCCTTCTCCTTGAAGGAGCTGGCGTCGAAGGTGAAGGAAGTGCTGGAGCGGTGACCCGGCGCCTTGAAAATTCTCGTTAACTATATTTTCAATGCCTTGGGGCATGCTGGCCCTGTCTTTGGTTTTCGGGCGGGCCGACGTTGTCGGCCTTTCGGGGGCAAAAGGGGGCCTCTGGGGGCCGTTTGACCCGCAGAGTATTAAGGAGCCTTCCGGGTGGATCGTTTAATTCGCCCGGAAGGCTTTTTGCTTGGGGCAAGAGCCTCGGGCCGCGAATCCCTTTTGATCAAAACGTCTCTATTCAATTTACCATAACATAATATCACCTGGTGTTTGGCACATATCCCCTCAAGACATGTAAAGATTGACACCTGAGTCGGTTGCACATAGCCTTCATCACAACATTGTGTGGAGGGTCTTGTGTTAGAGTGGTTTAGAACCAATATAACAAACATACTGCTTGTTGTTGTAGTCGTGCTTATCACGGTTCTGGTGCTGCTTTTGGCGGCTTATGTCGTCAACCCAGATCTTTTGCACGTTACACTCTTCACTGTTTATGTGGAATTGAGTGATCAACAATTAGAAAAATATGGCGAATATCAAGACGCTATTCACATGGCGGCCCAAATGGGCCGACTCGATGTATTGTCCCTAATATTGGGATTGTTTGGTTTATTTATGGCAATGGTTGCCGTTATGGGGTTCTGGCTTATTAGACAGGCTGCGGTAAATCGTGCGGCAATTGAAGCTCAAAATACCGTCAACCATTTGAACAATATTGGGAAGTTAAATAACGGTACCACCTCACATGCTGTGTTAGTGAATTCGGAGTTGGAAGCGTCCCCTGAGATAATGCCATCTGTAGACAACAAGCAAAGGGAGGATGAGCAATGACTAAATTACAGGATCAATTGTCCCTTATTAAAAGGGAACAATCGGGCTACCCAGTGCAAACCGTTCCTATTGCCGAGAAACTTGGTTTGAAAGTCTATAAGGTAAGCGGTTGGAACGATGAAACCTCTGGTATGATTAGGAAGGACGAGAATGACGGTGGTGCTTCTGGATATGCAATTTATGTAAATGCCAGACACGGGCCTACGCGTCGAAGATTCACGATTGCCCATGAAATTGGTCACTTTGTTCTACATGAGTCTCTCATTGGCGACGGCATCGTTGAAGATGCGCTTTGGCGTTCGAGGAAGTTAAGTAGCAAAATTGAAACGCAGGCGAATGCTTTTGCTGCTGATTTGCTTATGCCTTGGCATTTAATCGAGCTGGCGAAGTCCAGGGGATTAACGGAAATCGAGGAATTGGCAGTTGCTTTTGAAGTCTCAGTTGAAGCGATGTCTTATCGACTTTTGGGGGCTCAGTACTATCAAGGCCAAAATCAAAAAGGCAGCAATAATGTTCAGGCGTCTGCTAGATGAAGTTTGTACCTAAGCCTTACGATTTGGACGTTCCTCCTGACGAAATCACACGGCGGTTTGATGCTCTTCTTGAGGCAATGCTTTCTGGACCTTTACCGGAGAAGGAAAAGCCAAAAGCAAAAGGTCAAACATCAAGTGAGGGGTCTCGCGAAGATTAAAGCGATACTCAAACTCGCAGAGGTGCTTTTGCAGGTGCTTTGGCGAAACCCAGATGTGAGTTCCTTTCACGCCTCGTTTAAGCGCCGCCCAGAAGCCTTCAATAGTATTGGTGTGGACTGGCCCGTTCACATATTGGCCCATGCTGTGGTTCACCTTGCCGTGCCTGTAGCCCTCTTCGTGAAGGTCTGCGAATGCCTTGCCTTCGTCGGTCGCAATACGGGTTCCCGGCTTCACATGCTCAATCAGGTGGGGAACAACGGTAGTCCTGCGGCGGTCAGAAACTACACGGGTGATAACCTCGCCGCCACGCTCTACGATGCCAAGAACGATTGATTTGTCGTCCTCGCCCTGTTTGTCCTTGCCGCCGATATAAGCCTTGTCAGCTTCAACAATACGATTGCCGCCTAGTGGTCCATCACCGTCCACAAAAGCCATGTACTTGCGGATTTCGTGGCCCATGCGCCATGCAGTTTTGTAAGTCACGCCAAGCTGTCTCTGGAGTTCTTTTGCGGCTACCCCGTTGCGGGTCGCGCAGAACAGGAACATTGCATAGAACCAAAGCTGCAAGGATGTGCGGGACTTCTCAAAGGGAGTTCCGACACAGGGGTAGAGGTGATAGCCGCAGAACTGGCACTCATAGGCGCGGCGCTTCTTAATCCTGTGGAACTTGGATTTCCGACCACAGGAAGGACACTCAGTCTCCTTGCCATAGCGAGTAGCCATGATGTGATCGAGACAAGTGTCGTCATCGGGAAATCGTTTGAAGAAGTCTTGAATAGTAAGGGTGGTAGTCATGAGGAAATTCTTGAGGTGGTTAGTGTTCGGCTCTCAACGGGCAACAAAGCCAAGCATTGCTTATTCTGAAATGCTCAGAGATCTTGCCAGCGCTTATGGTCAATTGAAGTCAGATGGCTTGGCATCACCGACAAGCACTGAATGAAGCATCACATCGATGATGGCCTTTGCCCCCGGAGTGACGCTTTCCTCGCGTTTGAAGTTCTCGACGGTACCAGCAAGGACATCCTTTCTAATGATGCCGTTTTCAACCAAACAAGTAGCAACAGCCGTAATAAACGCGTTATTGGCGAGATTTAGGTCTCTGATATGTTCAGCGGGGCTTGTCATGTCTAACTCCTTGATTCTGCTTCACTTCACATATAGTGATTAACGGTACATGTTTAAAGGGGATATGTGCGTGGTGTTTGGGGGAGAACAAAACTCGAAAACACATCGAATTCTACTTTACTTTCAAAGGGTTAAAAAAGTTGTTGCCAATGAGAACAAAACCGGTACATTGATCTCAATTGCAACGCCACAGGGCCTATGAAATAAGGAGAGCGATGTGTCTGAGAACGTAGTGAGCCTGACCGGAAAGGACGGCATGGATAAGAAAAAAGCATTGGAGGCGGCGCTGAGCCAGATCGATCGCGCCTTCGGCAAGGGCTCGGTAATGAAGCTCGGCCAGAAGGATGTTGTCGCGATTGAGGCGATCTCCACGGGATCCCTGGGGCTTGATATTGCGCTGGGTATTGGCGGGCTGCCGAAGGGCCGGGTGATCGAAATCTATGGTCCTGAGTCCTCGGGGAAGACAACCCTGGCCCTGCATGTGGCGGCCGAGGCGCAAAAGGCAGGCGGGATTGCCGCTTTTGTCGATGCGGAGCACGCGCTTGATCCTGCCTATGCCAAGAAGCTCGGCGTGGATCTCGATGAACTCCTGATTTCGCAGCCAGACACGGGCGAACAGGCGCTTGAGATTACCGATACGCTGGTGCGCTCGGGGGCAGTGGATCTTGTGGTGGTTGATTCCGTGGCGGCGTTGACGCCGAAGGCGGAACTCGAAGGAGAGATGGGCGACTCGCTGCCGGGTCTGCAAGCCCGCCTGATGAGCCAGGCCATGCGCAAGCTGACCGCCTCTATCGCCAAGTCCAATTGCATGGTGCTTTTCATCAACCAGATCCGGATGAAGATCGGCGTGATGTTTGGCTCGCCCGAAACCACGACCGGCGGGAATGCGCTGAAGTTTTATTCCTCTGTCCGCCTTGATATTCGCCGCATTGGCGCGATTAAGGACCGCGATGAAGTGGTGGGCAATCAGACCCGGGTCAAAGTGGTCAAGAACAAGGTGGCGCCGCCGTTCAAAGTCATTGAGTTTGACATCATGTACGGTGAAGGCGTTTCGAAGACCGGCGAAATTCTTGACCTGGGCGTCAAGTGCGGCGCGGTTGAGAAATCCGGCGCCTGGTATTCAGCTATGGACCAGCGGATCGGTCAGGGCCGGGAAAACGCCAAGACCTTCCTGAAGGAAAATCCGGATATGGCCCAGGCCATTGAAAAGGCAATCCGGGTCAATGCCGGTTTGATCGCCGAAGAAATGATGGTCGGCTCGGAACAAGACGAAGATGCCGGTGATGTGGATGAGGCGTTGGAAGCCTGATCTCGCCCATTAGGGCAAAACCCATACCCAATCCCTCGGGGGCGTCCTTTCGTCCCCGCGCGGCCCTGTCGCGGGGCGCCCATCCGGGCCGCCTCCCGAGGGCTTCCCAAAGACACGTCCCCTCAAAACCGTCTTTGGAACCTGAGAGCGGTCTCGCAAGGTACCTCGCCTTGCGGGACCGTTTTCATTTCAACCCATGACACCGGTCGGCCCGCGCGACTTTTTGCCTTGCGTCGCAACGAGGGATGGGACCCGGCCGAAGTCCAGTGATTGACGGACTGGTAGACAGATGGGCCGCCGGGCGATAAAAGCGGGGGTCACGCCCTCTTTGGGGCTTTTCCTTGAATTTGAAAGCCTGTTTGATCCCATGCATTCCTTAAAAGACATCCGTAGCGGTTTCCTTGATTACTTCAAGTCCAAGGATCACGAGATCGTGGCCTCCAGTTCGCTGGTGCCGCAGAATGACCCGACGCTGATGTTCACAAATGCGGGCATGAACCAATTCAAGAATGTCTTTGCGGGCGCGGAGACCCGGCCCTATAGCCGCGCGGCCTCGTCGCAAAAATGTGTGCGTGCGGGGGGCAAGCATAATGACCTCGACAATGTGGGTTACACGGCGCGGCATCTGACCTTCTTTGAAATGCTCGGCAACTTCTCATTCGGTGACTATTTCAAGGAAGAAGCCATCTCTTATGCCTGGGAGTTTGTGACCAAGGATCTGGGGCTGAAAAAAGACCGGCTGATGGCAACCGTCTATCTGGACGATGATGAAGCGGAAGACCTCTGGCGCAAGATCGCCGGGTTTGGCGATGATAAATTGGTTCGGCTTGGCAAAGACAATTTCTGGTCGATGGGGGATACGGGGCCTTGCGGTCCCTGCACCGAGCTTTTCTTTGATCACGGCGATAAAGTACCGGGTGGTCCGCCCGGTTCGCCGGACGAGGATGGCGATCGGTTTGTTGAATTCTGGAACCTTGTGTTCATGCAATTCAATCAGGTGAATAGCGATACACGTGAGGATCTGCCTAAACCCTCCATCGATACGGGCATGGGACTTGAACGGATCGGCACGATCCTGCAAGGGGTGCACACGATCTATGACACGGACCTCTTCCAGAACCTCATTCACACGATTGCGGATATGACCGGCGCTGCCCCCACGGGCGACCACGGCGCCAGTCACCGGGTGATTTCCGATCACCTGCGCTCCACCTGCTTTTTGATGTCGGACGGCGTTTTGCCGTCGAACGAGGGGCG
>SBHG01000213.1 GCA_006226305.1 Alphaproteobacteria bacterium
GGACATTTGGTCATGAAGCACATGTCGCAAAAGGTGCAGGCTTCCAGAACCGGTGCAAAATCCTTGGAATCGACACTGTCGAGTTCACCGGTTTCTGATTCATCGATGAGATCAAAAAGGCGCGGAAAGGAATCGCAAAGATTGAAACAGCGCCGACAGCCGTGACAAATGTCGAAGACCCGATGGAGCTCGGCTTCAATTTTTTCCGGATCATAAAAATCCGGGTCCCGCCAGTTTAAAGGGTGGCGTGTGGGGGCGTCGAGACTGCCTTCCTTCATGGGACCGTTTCCTTTTTTCAGCAAATACGTTTTTCAGCAAATACTTATGAGAAAGGCCACCCGTGTCGTGACGCCGAGCGCCCTATCCGGATGGCCCCTTCAATTTTTTCTGATCGGCTTGGATCGGCTTAGCCGTCCAGATTGTCGAGCGCTTTTTGGAAACGACCGGCGTGGGACTTTTCAGCCTTGGCAAGTGTTTCAAACCAATCAGCGATTTCATCAAAGCCTTCATCGCGGGCGGTGCGCGCCATGCCTGGATACATGTCAGTGTATTCGTGGGTTTCCCCCTCGATGGCCGCTTTCAGGTTGTCAGCGGTTGAGCCGATCGCCAGTCCGGTTGCCGGATCCCCTACTTCTTCCATGAACTCCAGGTGGCCATGGGCATGGCCGGTTTCGCCTTCCGCGGTGGAACGAAAAACCGCCGCGACATCGTTGTAGCCTTCGACGTCTGCCTTTTGCGCGAAATAGAGATAACGACGGTTGGCCTGGCTTTCACCGGAGAAGGCCGCTTTCAAGTTTTCCAGTGTTTTGGAGTCTTTCAATGACATGGGCAGGATTCCTCTTTCTTTTGATTTAGGGGCGCCAGAGGTGGCATATGAAATATAGGGATTGCGTTGTCGGCGTCCACCGGCAACGTCACAGGCAACAGATGACCATTTGACGCGGGCCGAGTCAACGTCAAATAGAATGATTCTAAACTTGTCTGTGGATAGATCCGGCGCTGCCAAGCGCTGGTATTTATTTTCGCACGTCGCGCACGGTGACGATCACATCAACCCGTGAAATCTCAGTCCCATCAGGCGGCGCCGGCAAGACGGATTTGTCAATGCCGGGCGCGGGAACGTCCATCAACTGCTGACGGTCGATGAAGTAAAAATGACCATGGGGTTCAAGGTTCGTATCGAAGTAGGTGCTGGCCCCCTCCAGATTGACCTGGTTGAGCAGCCCCGCCTCCGTCAACTGGTGCAAGGTGTTGTAAACGGTGGCCAGGGAAACCGATAGGCTCGCTTTGCCGGCCTCCGAGTGCAGGGCTTCCGCCGTCACGTGGCGATTTCCCTGGTCGAAGAGCAAATGCGCCAAACCCAACCGCTGGCGGGTCGGGCGCAGGCCCGCCTTCTTAAGCAGCTCATGTGCGCGCGCATATGTCTCGGTTATTTCCATGGTTCTTTCTGATTAGATAACCCCTGAATAATCGCTGATAGCACAAATCAGGAAGGCCTCCTAGAGCGACATCGCCCAAGCACCGGCGCCCTCAACCTGAGCTGTGCGGGATTTTGCCTCATTTGGGCTGAATTTCTAGAGGTTTAACAGAGTGTTGTGACCACTGGCCTTCCCGTGCTAGGTGATGGTTTCAATAATGTCCGAGGCTCGCGGCCCGGGCTCTAACAATATTTCAGGCGAGGGAGGGACCCCGGCCAAAATGTCCGAGATCCAATTCGAACAAAAATCCAGCTACAGCTACGATGAGCTCATTCAATGTGCCGAGGGCAAGATGTTTGGCCCGGGCAACGCCCAGTTGCCCCTGCCCCCGATGCTGATGCTGGACCGGATCACCCACATCAGTGCGGATGGCGGCGCTCACGGCAAGGGTGCGATTGTCGCTGAATTTGATATCAACCCGGATCTTTGGTTCTTTGAATGCCACTTTAAAGGTAACCCGATTATGCCGGGCTGTCTGGGCCTGGATGGCATCTGGCAAGCGCTCGGCTTTTTTCTCGGCTGGATGGGCGGCAAGGGCCTTGGCGGCGCGCTCGGGGTCGGCGAATGTAAATTTACGGGCATGGTACTGCCCAGCGTCAAGCAGATCAGCTATCACATCGATTTGAAACGCCTGATCATGCGCAAACTGGTCCTCGGGATCGCTGACGGGGTTGTGAAAGCCGACGGCGAGACCATCTATGAAATGAATGATATCAAGGTCGGTCTTTTCGAGAAAAAGTAAGTCTGATTGCGACGACGGCTGAACGCCCTTTGAAGGGGCCGCTTCAGCCCAATAAATTCAAGGAGTGAAACCCCATGCGGCGAGTTGTTGTTACGGGAATGGGCATCGTTTCTTCGATCGGAAACAATGCGCAGGAAGTTACCGCCTCTTTGCGGGAAGCAAAGTCCGGCATTGTCAAAGCCACGGAATATGAAGAGCTGGGTTTTCGCTGCCATGTGCACGGGGCGCCAACGCTTGACGTGGAAACCGCCGTCGACAAAAAACTGCGCCGCTTCATGGGCGAAGGCACCGCCTGGAACTATGTCGCCATGGAACAGGCCGTTCAGGATGCCGGTCTTGAGGAAAGCGATGTGGTCAATCCACGCACCGGCATCATTATCGGCTCAGGCGGTCCATCGACCCGCGCGATCGTCGAGGCGGCTGACACCACACGCAACAAGAAACCGAAATTTGTCGGTCCCTTTGCGGTACCGAAGGGCATGAGTTCGGGGAATTCAGCGAACCTTGCCACCGCTTTTAAAATCAAAGGCCACAATTATTCGATCTCTTCAGCTTGCGCGACGTCTGCGCACTGCATTGGCAATGCGGCGGAAATGATCCAGTGGGGCAAACAGGACGTGATGTTTGCCGGCGGCTGCGAGGATCTCGACTGGACCTTGTCCGTTTTGTTTGACGCCATGGGCGCCATGTCGACGAAATATAATGACACACCCGCCACGGCCAGCCGCGCCTATGACAAGGGCCGGGATGGCTTTGTTATTGCGGGCGGCGCGGGCATGTTGGTTCTGGAAGAGCTGGAACATGCCAAGGCGCGCGGTGCGAAGATCTATGCTGAGCTTGCCGGTTATGGCGCGACCTCTGATGGCTATGACATGGTGCAGCCGTCGGGCGAAGGCGCGGTGCGCTGCATGCAGATGGCGCTTGAGACCTGCGATGTGCCGGTCGATTACATCAACCCGCATGGCACCGCAACACCGGTCGGCGACAGCCGCGAAGTGGGCGCGCTGCGCGAGGTGTTCGGCGACAAGTGCCCGACCTTTTCCTCAACCAAGTCGCTAACCGGCCATTCGCTCGGCGCGGCGGGGGTTCAGGAAGCGATCTATTCGCTTTTGATGCTCAACAATAATTTTATTTGCGAGAGCGCACATATCGAAGAACTCGATCCGGAGTTTGCCGACATGCCCATCGCCCGGGGCCTCATTGATGACCGGGAGCTCAACTGCGTTTTGTCCAACAGCTTCGGTTTTGGCGGCACCAACGCAACTCTCGCTTTTAAACGTTATAACGGCTGATCGAAAACTATCAGGGGACACTCAAACGTGACTGATTATCCGACCGGCGATCTCATGAAAGGCAAGCAGGGCCTGATCATGGGGGTCGCCAATGACCATT
>SBHG01000009.1 GCA_006226305.1 Alphaproteobacteria bacterium
TGCCGCTCATTTTGCAAGGCAAAAGCCTTGATCCGGCCAAAGCGCAAGCGGCGGGCATCGTGCACAAGGTCGTGTCCGAGGCCGAGCTCATCAATGCGGCCAAGGCCTGGATCAAATCAGAGGCCGATCCGGTGCAGCCCTGGGACAAGAAGGGCTTTAAAGTGCCCGGCGGCGGCCCTCACGACAAAGGGGTCTCGTCGGCCTTCGTGATGGGTAACGCCATGCTGCGCAAAACCACACAAGGCAATTACCCCGCTCAGCAATTCATCATGTCCTGTGTTTATGAGGGGAGCCAAGTGCCGATCGACGCGGGTCTTCGCATCGAAGCACGATACTTCACCAAGCTTTTGATGCATCCCGCCTCCAAAAACATGATTCGCTCGCTTTTCCTTTCCATGCAGGAACTCGGCAAAGGCGCCCGTCGCCCGCAAGGGATCGAAAGAGCGCCGGTCAAAAAGCTCGGCATTCTGGGTGCGGGCATGATGGGGGCCGGCATTGCCTATGTCTCCGCCAAGGCGGGCATCGAGGTTGTCTTACTCGACACCGATTTGGCCAATGCTGACAAAGGCAAGGCCTATTCGGAAAAACTGCTCGACAAGGCCATTGAGCGTGGCCGTTCAACGGAAGCAAAAAAGCAAGAACTCTTGGCGCTTATCAAGCCCACGACCGACTACGAAGATCTCAAGGACTCTGATCTCATTATTGAGGCCGTCTTTGAAAACCGCGACATCAAGGCGGATGTCACCAAAAAATCAGAGCCCATGTTGGCCAAAGGCGGGGTCTTTGGTTCCAACACCTCGACCTTGCCGATCTCGGGACTTGCAACCGCTTCGGTGCGGCCTGAAATGTTCATCGGTATTCACTTCTTCTCGCCGGTGGACAAAATGGGTTTGGTCGAAATCATCATGGGCGAACAAACCTCCGATGTCGCCCTGGCTAAAGCCATCGACTATGTGGCGCAGATCCGCAAAACGCCGATTGTCGTCAATGACAGTCGCGGGTTTTACACCTCGCGCTGCTTCGGCACCTATGTATCCGAAGGCGTGGCCATGCTGGCCGAAGGCATCAAGCCCGCGCTCATCGAAAATGCCGGCAAACAAACCGGCATGCCGGTGCCGCCGCTCGCCATGAGCGACGAAGTGGCGCTCGATTTGGCCTACAAAGTGCGTGAACAAACACGCAAGGACATCGGCGACAAATATGAGCCGACCGCCGTTGACGGCATCCTGGAAGAGATGGTTGTCAAGAGAGGGCGCCTCGGCCGCAAAAACGGCAAGGGCTATTACGACTATCCGGAAGGCGGCAAGAAACATCTTTGGCCCGGCCTTTCTGAAATCGTCGCTGTCAAAGATGAGCAACCGGATGTGGAAGAACTCAAGACCCGACTTCTCTACATTCAGGCAATTGAAACAGCTCGCTGCTTCGAGGAAGAAGTTGTCACCGATGTTCGCGATGCAGACGTTGGCGCCATCCTCGGTTGGGGCTTTGCGCCTTATACCGGCGGTCCGATTTCTTTCATCGACACCATTGGCACAGCCAGATTTGTGGCTGAATGCGAACGCCTTGCTCAGGTCTATGGACCAAGGTTTAAACCCTCAAAACTTTTGAAAGAAATGGCTGAAAAGAATGAGACCTTCTACAACCGTTTCAATCCAAAGGCCGAGGTGCTCGCGGCAGAATAGACAGCTCGCCATCAGGTAAACAAATCAGTAGCCGTCCGGTTTTTGCGCCGGGCGGCTTTTTTGCAACGCAGGCCCTGAAATTAACCATAATCCAAGTTCTAAAAAGCGCCGAATACTGCCAGTTTTTAGAGCCGCACTTGACTCTTTCTCCGTCTTGTCGTCCCCTGTCGACCGGGGAACAATTAACCAACTGGGGACTAACCATGCGTAATTTTATAATTGCTGTTTTGATCGTATTGATTGCGGTCTTGGTATGGGTCATGCGGCCGGGTGCCAATGACGGCCCATCCGCACCTTCAACGGCTGTTGAAGAGTCTGTTGATGATGCCGTTGATGAGGCCGCGGACATGGCTGACGAAGTCGGCGATGAGGCCATGGATGCCGTTGATGATATGTCTGACGAAGCCGGTGACATGATGGACGATGCGGAAGACATGATGGACGAAGGCGGCGACATGATGGATGATGCTGCTGATGACATGATGGATGACATGATGGACGATGCGGAAGACATGATGCATGAAGGCGGCGACATGATGGACGATGCCGAAGACATGATGGACGATGCCGAAGACATGATGGATGATGCTGAAGAGGAAGTTACAGAATAACACCTCTCGTCATTGCGATAAATCAAAGGCTCCGGTTTTTAACCGGAGCCTTTTTTCATGCGGCAACACCAAGCGCTTCGTGACTGTTATGGGAATCACTTCCATCCCAAGCACTGGACTGGATCAGAGCGCGTCGGAACTGCAGGGGCCGGGCAATTGCCGGCAGGTTTACGTCACCAATACCCGAGGCATGAATATAGAGTTTACCGTAACCCAACAGCCGCCCCATCATGCTCTGCTTCAGATTGATAGCGGTAATCCGAGGTGTCGTAAATTCGTCCGTCTGCCGACGAATAAACCCGCGCTTGTAAACAAATCGGTGATTGGTGATGGCAATTTCCGTTGTGTGTTTCTTGAGGCTGCGATCGACAAAAATGAGGATGCCAACAAGCGCCCATCCTGCCAGAAGAAGCCAAAGCCAGGAATTCAGCGTATAGGTCCAATGAAACCGACCAACGGCCAGAATTTCCTCATCTGAGGCTAAGGTACGATCAACGTAAAGCATGTCCTGATCTCCTTTGGCTGCCACCCCATAAAATTGATATAGGGTGCACCCTTGCAGCCAACAAGAGAAAATCGGAACGGCCTCTGTCGATTTTGGTGTGTTCTCGATATGTGCTCAGTCGAGCAAATGAGCGTCAAACCCTTGCAGTACAAGCGGCTGCATCGCTCCAACTTGCTCAGGTGTGCGGGCAAGTGCCTTACGGGCGACAAGGTCAATCGAAACCGCGATCGCCTGGCTCGAACAAAGAGCCTTGCCGGTAGCCGTGTCGACCGCCCAGTGATTGACCAGCACAAACCGCTCTGTGACTTTAGCAAGTCCTGCATAGATTGCGATCGTGTCGCCGACCCGCGGCTGACTGTAATAACGAAGCCGGTATTCAAGTGCCGCTCCGCCCAGTCGCGATTCATTATCTTCGACGTCGAGTTTGGAGGCGCGTCGCAGTTCTTTCATCATGAGGCCGATGCCATCTGATACGCGGCCCATATAACCAAAGGGTCTGAGGCGTCCTTGAGCATCCACCTCGTCTGAATTGATTTGTCCGAGCGTGATGAGCGTCATGCCCAAAGCCTCGGCGGCTTCCTTGCCGCCGCCGGGGAAGGGACCCTCAAGTGGGATACTGCGCGGCTGGACGTCTTGTGGAACCGTGCAGCTGACTTCCTTGGCTCTCTCCAGCACAAAGCCCGGGAAGGGTCGGTCATGGAGGGTGTCGGAGTGCCGCAGACGTACCCTAAAAGTTACCACCGCGCTGGTGTGATCTTTTCCGCCTTCCCGAAAGGACTGAAAGACCTGCA
>SBHG01000032.1 GCA_006226305.1 Alphaproteobacteria bacterium
GATTCTGACGGACGCCTCATGCGCGCCTTGGAAGCGCGCGGGCAGCTCAACCGAGCCCTCGAATTTTTGCCGAGCGATGAGCGCTTGAAAGAATTGGCGGAGGCGGGGCTTGGTCTGACACGGCCTGCGCTGGCAGTTCTTATGTCTTATGCCAAGATCGATCTCTTTAATCGGATTCTCGACAGCGATTTGCCGGAGGATCCGGCGCTTGGAGATCTGCTGGTTGACTATTTTCCGAAGGTTCTGGCCGAGCGTTTTCCAGAGGAACTGGAAAACCATCGGCTGCGGCGTGAGATCATCGCAACGGAACTGGCCAACCGCATCGTCAATATTGGCGGCATCACCTTTGCGCACCGGCTGGTTGAATTAACCGGCGCTCGCATGAGCGATGTGGCGCGCGCGTTTGTCGTTAGCTGCCGATTGTTTGATGTGATGGCGCTTCGCCGGCGGATTAACAGTCTCGACAATCAAATTTCCGCCGCTCTGCAAACGGAAATGCATATTGAAATCATCGGTTTGTTGCGCCAGCAGGTTTCCTGGCTTCTGGCGATGGGCCGACTGTCGGACATTGACGAGACAACCAGACGCTACAAGAGCGGGATCAAGGCTGTCCATGACGCGCCGCGGTCGGTGGTAATCGGATTTGAGGTGGGCGCTATTGAGGCCAGGGTCAATCATTTCACCGATGCGGGTATGGACCATGAGCTGGCTTCCGACATTGCGATCCTGCGCCCCATGGCGGCGGCGGGAGATATCGTCGAGCTTGCGGAATGCTCCCGGCTCGATATTGAGCAGGTTGCCAGCGCCTATTTCCTGATTGGCGCGGAGCTGCGACTTGATCGGCTGCGGGCGATCGCGCGGCAGCTTTCTTCGGCGGAGCATTACGACCGACTTGCCATCAAGCGACTGGTCAATGATCTTGCCCATTACCAGCGGCAGGTGGGCGAACATGCTCTGATGAGCCGCACTGAAAAAACCGGTAATGAGCGGGTGCACGCCTGGCTTTTGGCCCACACGCTTGCGGTTGGCCGGTTCCGCCAGCTCTTTGATGAGCTGGAAGCGGCGGGCGGTCTTAACATCGCCAAATTGTCCCTGCTTTCCAGTCAAATGCACGACCTTGTACAAAGCCTGCGCAAGGCTTAACCTCCTTCTCCACAAAACGGGGAGAGCAGGGAAAGCCAGATGAGTGAAGGTGTTGCCGAAACAGGGGCGTTGAATGCGCTGGGCGGTGTGCCCGCCGACCGGCGCGGGCAGTTCAGCTGGGCCATGTTCGATTGGGCCAATCAGCCCTATTTTACAATTGTCACCACGGCGCTTTTTGTTCCCTATTTTGTCAATGGCTTTATTGGCGATGAAGTGAGGGGGCAGGAAATCCTCTCCTATACGCTGGCCTTTAGCGGTGGGCTTATTGCAATTCTGGCGCCCGTGCTCGGGGCGATCGCGGATCAGAACGGGCGGCGCAAGCCCTGGATCGGTTTTCTTTCGGTGTTGTTTTTTGTTTCCTGCTTTGGCCTGTGGTGGGCCGAGCCGGGGGCCCCGCAGGGGATCTTCTCGACAATATTCTGTCTGGTGCTGGCGGCGATTTCCATGGAGACGGCGGTGGTGTTCAATCACGCCATGTTGCCCAGTGTCGCTCCGGCGCGGGGGATGGGGTGGCTATCGGGTTTTGCCTGGGGGCTTGGCTATTTTGGCGGCATCGTCGCGCTTCTCATCATCCAGTGGTTTTTGATCTTTCCGGGGCAGATGGACCTGCCGGGTGTGCCGGTGCAACTGCCGTTTGGTCTTGATGCCAGCCAGTTTGAGGCAGAGCGTCTGACCGGCCCCATTGCCGCGATTTGGTATGTGGTATTTGCCCTGCCGATGTTTTTCTTTACACCGGACCGGGCGGCGACACGCAAGGGCCCAGCGGCTGCGGTGCGCGATGGCTTGAAAAGTCTTGCCCAAACGCTGGCGCAGGCACGGCGCTATTCCAACATCGTGTTCTTTTTGCTTGGCCGCATGATCTACAACGACGGGCTTGGGGCGGTTTTTTCCTTTGGCGGGGTTTATGCGGCCGCGGTTTTGGGCTGGGGCTCGCTTGAGCTGGGCACCTTCGGATTGATCATGCTGGTCTTTGCCGGGTTTGGATGCCTCATCGGCGGCTGGCTGGATGACAAGATCGGCTCCAAGCCGACGATTGTGTTGTCGGTGATGACGCTGGCCCTGGGCGCTCTGGGGCTGGGTTCGGTGGGACCGGATACGATTTTCTACGTCATCAAGGTGACGCCTGTGAGTGAAGTGCCGGGGATCTTCATGAGCGCGCCGGAAAAGGTTTATATGCTGTTTTCTGTCATCATGGGGCTTGGCATGGGACCGACCCAATCAGCCAGCCGCACCATGATGGCCCGTCTGGCGCCGCCTCATATGATCACCGAGTTCTTTGGCCTGTTTGCGCTTTCCGGCAAGGCAACCGCTTTCCTGGCGCCACTTCTCATCGGTCTGGCAACAACGGTGACCCAGGATCCCCGCGTGTCGATGATTGTCATCCTCGCCATGCTGGTGGTGGGGCTCATCATTCTTCTGCCGGTGCGCGAAGAGCGGGTGACTTAAATTCGCTCACGGCCAGTGCCTACGGCACGGCCTGCGCGGGCGCGCCCTGACCGGGCGGCGGCCAGTCGGCCGCTTTATTTAAGAGACACCTAAATTCGCAAGTTCCCCCGTGAGGGCGGGCGCGCGATGTTTTTTAATGTCTGAAGTGGCGCATGCCGGTGAAGACCATGGCAAGGCCAGCGTCATCGGCGGCGGCGATTACCTCGTCATCACGGATTGAGCCGCCCGGCTGAATAACAGATGTGGCACCGGCTTCGACGGCGGCCAGAAGGCCATCGGCGAAGGGGAAGAAAGCGTCCGAGGCGACCGCGCTGCCGATGGTCTTCGGCTCGGCAAGGCCCAGTTCCTTGGCGGCGTCCTCGGCTTTGCGGGCGGCAATGCGCGCAGAATCGATGCGGCTCATCTGACCGGCGCCAATGCCCACTGTGGCGCCGTTCTTGGCGTAAACGATGGTATTGGACTTCACATGCTTGGCGACCCGGAAGGCGAAAAGAAGATCTTCAAGCTCGGCTTCGGTGGGCGCGCGTTTGGTGACGACCTTCAGGTCGGATTTCATGATCCGCCCGGCATCGCGGCTTTGGACCAGAAGGCCTCCGGCAACGGATTTGACGAAGGTGCCAGCGGCGATGGGATCGGGCAGGCCGCCTGTCAGGAGCAGGCGCAGGTTTTTCTTTTTGGCGATGATGTCGCGGGCTGCGTCATCGGCGTCCGGCGCGATAATCACTTCGGTAAAGAGTTTTGCAATTTCTTCCGCGGTGTCCGCATCCAGCGGACCATTAAGAGCGATGATGCCGCCGAAGGCGGAGGTGGAATCGCAGGCAAGCGCGTCCAGATAGGCTTGCTTTAAGGTGGCGCCCCTGGCGACGCCGCAAGGATTGGCGTGTTTGATGATGGCGACCGCCGCGCTTTCTTTCGGGTCGAATTCCGCAACCAGCTCAAAGGCGGCATCGGTGTCATTGATGTTGTTGTAGGAAAGCTCCTTGCC
>SBHG01000127.1 GCA_006226305.1 Alphaproteobacteria bacterium
ACCAGCGCAGAGAATTCCTCAATCCCTGCGCGGACGGAAATCAACGTCATTTGCAGCCCGTTGGCGGTTGCCATCAGGCCGCAAGATACCAAAAGCGCAATAATTGAATTGGGGATCGCCCGCATCAGAAGGTCCTATTCCCCTTCTTTGGGATGCGCCTCTCGCCAGGTCTTCAGGGCCTCATAACCGCCACCGTTAAAGACCCGGGTGAACCCGTTTTCTTCGAGGGTGGTTTGAGCCAGGCCGGCACGATGACCGGAACGGCAATAGACAACGACCGGGCGGTGGGTGTCTTCGCCGAATTCGGCGAGCCGAGCGGCTACCTGGTCATGAGGAATCAAAAGAGCTCCCTCGATGTGGCCTGCGTCAAACTCTTCCTGAGTGCGCACATCGACCAGCAAGGCGCCGTGATCGACCATGTTCCACGCGGTTTCCTCCTTGGATGCCACGGTGGCATCCGCAGTTTCCTCGGACGGGCTGCGCAGAACGAGAAAAATTGCCACAAGCGCCACAAGGGCGACGCCAATCCAAACAGCAAGTGCATTCATCTGATTGATCCTTTCGATCGTCTATCGGGATTAACCGCAATTCCCATCACAAATTATTCCTAAGGTCTCGGCCTGTTTCTGACAATAGGCTTTAGACCCCGCGCGCGCCATGCTAGAAAGATTCCCGTCTTTTCAGCCCTCGCCCTCCTTGATGTTCCATGAAGCCTTTTTCGACATTTGACCCCCAAATCGCCCGGCAGATCAACTATGTGCTTTGCGACATGGATGACACGCTGACCCTGGATGGCCAGTTGCCCGCCGCAAGCTATGAGGCCCTGGAAGCCCTTGCAAAAGCAGGCCTTCATGTGGTGGTCGTGACCGGGCGTCCGGCCGGGTGGTGCGATATGATGGCGCGGTTCTGGCCGATCAGCGGTGTTGTCGGAGAAAATGGCGCCTTCTTTTATCGTTATGACCATGCCAACAAGCGCATGATCCGCGCCTATGAACAAGACGAGACAACGCGCGCGACCCATATGGCCCGGCTGCAGGCCCTCTATGATGAGGTGAAAGCAGAATTTTCCGGATTTGCTATTTCCGCGGATCAGGCTTTTCGTGTGTCGGATCTGGCGATCGATTTTTGTGAAGATGTGGCGCCGCAGACCATGGAAGACGTGGTGCGTCTGCGCGATTTTTTCGAGGCCAGAGGGGCCACAGCGAAAATCAGCTCAATCCATGTCAACGCCTGGTTTGGCGATTTCGACAAGCTGTCGATGAGCGAGCGATTTTTTAAGGAGATTTTTGGCAAGTCGATCGGTGAGGTGCTTGATCAAACGATCTATGTGGGCGACTCACCCAATGACGAGCCGATGTTTCAACATTTCCCTCATAGTGTGGGCGTCGCCAATGTCGCAAGCTTTGTCAATCAAATGACAAACCCGCCGAATTGGGTTACAAGCGCAGAAGGTGGTCACGGATTTCGAGAAATCGCCGACCACTTGCTTTGCCACCGCTGATCCTGCCACTCATAAAAGAGTTTCTTTCCTCATGCCGATCAACCTGCCCAACCTCCTCAGCATCACCCGGATCGCCTTTGGTCCTTTGTGCATCTGGCTGCTGACCCAAGAAGCCTGGATGGCCGCACTGCTGGTTATGATTGTGGGTGAAGTTACGGATTTTCTCGACGGCTTTATCGCGCGGCGCTACAGCCAGGTGACCGCCCTTGGCAAGATCATCGATCCCATGGCAGACAGTCTTTACCGGCAGATTGTCTTTATCGGGTTCCACGCGGTCGGCCTATTGCCGACCTGGATGCTGGTGATCCTGTTTTCGCGGGACATCATCGTTTCCTACCTGCGCGTGGTCTCCGAACAGCACGGCATTACGCTGAGCGCGCGGCAGAGCGGCAAGATTAAAGCCCTCGCGCAAGGGTTCGCTCAAATGGGGGTCGTGATTTTGTTCCTGCTTGAGGGCTGGAAAGTCGTGGCAAACGCTGAGCAATTTGTGGTTTGGCTTTTCCTTGTCGCCACCGCGGTTACGCTGTGGTCGCTTGTCGACTACTCGATGGCGGTCTTTCAACAGCGCTCAGCAATCCAAAACAAATCCTGATCCTGGAGTTTAGTGAAGCACCTGGGTTTTGCCGGGATTGAGGCAAAGCTCAAGCAGCTCCTGGGCGCGGGCACGTCTGTCCTCGACGGTTTCGCCATCGACGAAATGCATTTCACCGATGAGCATGTCCCCCAGGTTAAATTGAGCGTCGAGCACCAATACGTCGCGGTCATAATAATCGGCCAGCAGACCGGCTGCCTTGGTCGCCGCATAAAGATTGCCGCCTGCGGTTTCTTCCACCACCATGACCACAAGCCCCTGAACAAACGTTTCGAGATCCGTTGGAAAGTCTTCCTTTGTCCAGGTCTGAACGCCGGAGCTGCCAACATCAAACGACAGCTCAACGGCCTTTTCCGGAAAAACAACATAGAAAGACCCGCATTTTCCGGACCCCACGGCATGATGAGTACGCACAGTCATCCCGCAACACCTTACACACATTAATACCCTGTTAAGAATTTAGCAGGCGCGCGCAGGACGACAAACCACCAAGTGGTTTTATGGTTAAGTGGTAAAGATCAAGGATAGCCTTGATTTTCGCATTACAAGCGGTGGCAATTGGGTGACACCCTTACGGGTTTTTCCACCATTCCTTTTCAGACCAATCTGGACTTAGAGTTTTTCCTTTGGCCTTGCCGCCCCATTCCTTGATGGCTTTGCGATATTTTTTGTCGGACGAAAAGTTTTCGTGCGGCTCAAAGTCTTCAATCTTGGCGTCAACAATTTTGCCACCTGACTTGGGCAAAACTTTCTTGAAGGACCCGTCGGGGGCAATGAGCGGGATCGGCCGGTTCCACCGAGAGAAGACACGGCGCATGGCGGCAGACTGATCCTTCATAGCATCTTCGTCAGCTTCATCCCGTTTGAAGACATATTTATAGGAGGCCAGAAACTCGTCGATATAGGTCTGCTCGACAATTTGCAGATTGGAAATGACCCAGCAGCGATCTTCAAAGATCCAATAGTAGGCAAGGCCTACCAGATCGCCTTCCTTAGTAAAGTAAGGAAAGAAAGGAAAGGCTCGGCAAGCCATAGTGCGGTTGTGTCGTTCGCAGTGAGCGGCACCTTTGCACTCAATGGCGCAGGTGGTATCGGCCAGCTCTTCGACAATCTTGCGAGAGGCGGCGTCCACCGGTTTGTATTTGCGCCATAGGTCTGTACGTTTTTTGAGCAGCTTCCATTCGCTTTTCTCAACCACCGGAATGGCATTGTCCGCCGTGCAGCATACCGGTTCGCCGCCGTTGAGCGGCGCGCAGATGCGGCCACAATCATATTTTTCTGAAATCGCCGACTCAAAGTTTTTGAAAACATGGTCGAAGTGTTTGGGCTTCATACTCATTGGGGAAATATCACTCGCGCGCAAAAAAGGGGCCTCGTGCTGGCAATAACACGAGGCCCCTTGAGAAGGCAAATTTGATTTCGCGCCCTAAAAGGTCCGCTTCATGTGGAGGAAGAGACTGGTCACAGGATCTGCTTCAGCCACATGGCCTGGCTCGATCTGATGCAGCAGATTGGTCTGCAGATCCCAGTCGCCGGTCAGGCGCGTGGTGTAGGCCATTTCCACATCAATTTCTCGGCCAGAGGGGCTGAGGTTAAGCACCTCGGAGGCAAAATCCGCTTCAAGGCGCTTATAGCTCCACGAAACGGGGGTTTCGAGCACGACCTCGCCCGTTTCCACATATAAGGGCTGAGCAATGGCAAAAGACAGGCGATCGCCCCGCTGCATGAGACCGGTCTTGCTGAGCGACAGCTCGCCGCTTGATGTCACCAGATCGGAGGCACCGGCAAACATCGAGGTCTGACCACCTTCAACCTGGGTCAGACCGCCGCGAAGACCAATATTGAGCGCCAGCCCCTGTCCAAGCTGCCAGCTGCTGGCCAAACCGAGATAAACGGTTTGCGCTTCCTGGCCGAAGTCGAGCGCGCCGGAACTGCGGGTACCGAGGATCATGTTTTCCTCGCGCACATAGCCGGCCTCAATCTGCCAGCTTGATGCATTTGCGCTGCGCGACACTTGCGCGACGACAGCTGACTTGCGGGCTGGCGCCAGATTTGTCGGCAGAACCTGAGAGGTTTCGCTGGCAATATCGACTGTGCCGACCCCCAGGGCCAGACGTATTTTCTTACCGAGATCTTGCGAGAGCGCTACCCGGCGCGCTTCACCTCGTCCCGTCAGATAGGCGTTGTGGCCTGTAGCGTGAGAGATCGTCGCGTCGCTATGGGCGGTCGTGAAGGCCTCATCCGTAAAGCCCAGATTTTCGGTCAGGCTGTCGGCAAAAGTTGAGTAAAGGGACGTAGCCGTCCCCAGATCCGACTTCCAGCTCATGCGCATGGACTTATATCCCAGCTGCCCTCCATCTTCGGTTAAGGGCTGGCCGTTCTCATCGTAATAACGTCCGGTGTCCTCTTTGGTCACGGCGACCTTCATGGTCTGACCTTGGCCCAGCGGCAATTCAGCTGAATTGAAATTACGCTTGGCCTCCATAAGGCCGAGCAGGTCAGGGGCCGCATTAAAGGAAAACGTACGGTGGGTGAGATCGGTTCTGTAGCCGCGCAGATAGGCGTCAGAAAAAATCGTATGGGTCAGAAGGTCTGATCGATCAAAGGCATCGCCAAAGGCGGCTCCCGACACCAGACCTGTTTGATTGACCGGTACGAGGGTTACCCCTTGGGTGGTTTGCACGGAGATGGATGTCACCCCCTGGGCGGAGAAAGCCGCTCCGACATCGAGAAAGCCCTGGCCATAGGTTGAGTCAATCCCGGGAGCGCCCAGATCCACCGCTGTGGTGAAAAGAAGATTGACCACCTGGGCGGCTGACAGATGGGGAAAAGCGTCAATCAGAAGCGCCGCCGCTCCGGCAATGTGCGGCGCCGCGAAGGAGGTGCCGGAAACAAGGTAGAGCACATAGGCGTTACTGGCCTCATCCCACAAAGAAACAATGACGTCTTCGCCAGGGGCGGTCAGAAAGGCCTCCTGGTAGACCGCCACAGATCCGGCAGGGTTGGAGAAGGATGACAAGACCAACAGATTGTTCACCGAACCGGCAATGATCACCTGCCCCGGACCGGCGGCATCGATCGCGTCCAGAGCGGACTGCTCCGGCATAATGGCGCCATTTTCACCCTCATTGCCCGCGGAGACCACGATAATGACCCCTGCGGCCACCGCATTGGCGATGGCATCCATCAGCACTTGCAGACTTGGATCGGGTCCGCCAAGGGAGATGTTGATGACATCAGCACCATTGGCCACCGCATAGTTGATGGCGGCTGCGATGTCTGTATCGTAAAAAGAACACCCGTCCACGGAGGCGCAGGTTCCCGGATCATCCGTACGCAGGGCCATGATCTGGGCGTCAAAAGCAACGCCATGGGTGTAGGAGTTGTTTTTGGCGCCGGCGATGATTTGCGAGACCATGGTGCCATGGCCATCAATATCGTCCAGATCATTGCGGAAGGTGAACATGTCCTTGCTGGCGGCATCAAGTTGGCCGATCAGATCTGGGTGCTGCAGGTCAGCGCCGGAATCGATCACCGCAACAGTTACCCCGGTGCCCGTATAGCCCGCATTGTAAGCGTGGATGGCGTCAATGGCATCCAGGCCCCAGTTACGGCGGTACTCGGCGGTATTATAGTTCGTGGTGGTGCCGCCGCCGCCAGAAGAGCCGCCGCCGCCCGTAGAGCCACCGCTGCCGGATGGGGTTCCACCACCACCGCCGCCGCCACAGGCGGTCAAAGCCAGCGCCAAAGTGAGCACGCTTGTGCTGCGAATTAGATTTTTCTTGATATTTTTCAATGTCTTAGTCCCCAAATCGTCACATCGGGGCCCCCTCAAGCGCCCTCGGCAGTCTTTTACTGAAAGAGGACACTCCCTGTCCTGATCAGCCTATCTAGACATAAAATCCTTTTCAATTTCTTGAGCATGGTTAATCAAAATTGCCCGACGTTGTGCCCGGGGCACCACAGGCAGGAAAAGGGCAGCCTGTGACAACACAAGAGAACGAATGGGGCTCAATCTGGTCCCTGGCCACAGACCCGGTTTTCAAAATGACTTTCCCGCGCCGATTTCTTACTTTTGCCCGCATTGCCCCTTATATTGGGGCCGCGTTTGGCCGATTCGTTTGCGAAAATCGGCCCAAGTCGTTGGTAACAAGGGGAGTTGTCGTCCATGAGATCTGGCGTTGTCATTTGCGGCCTTGCCGCCAAATTCGCCCTTTCGAGTGTGGTTATGGCAAATGACTGGCCGGAGGATCCAGCGGAAAAAGGAGCCGCCATCGCCCAGGCCACCAAGAATATGGATCTGGGCTTTCAGGACAGTCAGGCCACCATGCATATGGTGCTGACCAATGCCCGAGGCGATGAGAGCACACGAGAACTTCGCATGATGACCCTTGAGCGCAGGGGCGAGGATGAAGGCAATTGGTCCTTGATCGTTTTTGACCACCCCCGGGACATCGAAGGCACGGCGCTGCTCACTCATGCGCGGATCCTGGAAGCGGACGATCAATGGATGTATCTGCCCAAACTCGGGCGCGTGAAACGCATTTCTTCCGCAAATAAGGCAGGCCCCTTTATGGGCAGTGAATTTGCCTTTGAAGATTTTACCGCGCAGGAGCCCGGTAAATTTGCCCACACCTGGTTGCGGGACGAGCCCTGCCCCGCGCCTCTTGAGACCGTCACCTGTCATGTGACAGAGCGGCGACCGCTTTACGAACGCTCCGGCTATACCCGGCAGGTGGTATGGAGTGATGCGGTGGATCTGCAGCCGCGCCAGATTGACTATTACGACCGCAAGGACGCCTTGCTCAAAACCCTGTCGCTGACCGCCTATACGCAATACCTTGATCAATACTGGCGCGCGAAGGACCTTTTTATGGTCAATCATGTGACCGGTAAAAAAACGCGGCTGGCCTGGGAGGATTACACTTTCCAGACAGGCCTGGGCGAAAAGGATTTTGACAAATCCTCTCTGGAACACGCGCGTTAGAGGAGACCTCTTGATGACCGGTCATCGCGCCGTCCTGCTGATTGGATCCCTGCTTGCCGGAACCTGTGTCGGCGCGCCCGCTCTGGCAGCGGAAACAGAAATTTCCGGTTCGGTTGAATTTGAGTTTCGCGGGTTCTTTGAAACACCTTCCGACGCGCAGCAGCCGGAGACCAATCTTTCGGTTGCGTTTCAGACCACGCTTGAAATCAGCTCGGCGGATCGGCGTCAGAATTTCGTGGTGACCCCCTATTACCGGTGGGACCAACATGACCCGAACCGTTCGCACATTGACTTGCGCGAGGCGCGCTACTTCGGCGCCTTTGACGGACTTAATTTGCGGGTCGGCGTCGACAAGGTGTTTTGGGGCGTTACAGAAGCGGTGCATCTGGTTGACATTATCAACCAAACGGACCTGGTGGAAAATATCGACGGCGAGGAAAAGCTCGGGCAACCGATGGTCAGTCTCGGGCTGCCGACAGATGTGGGCACTTTCGAGATTTTCTGGTTACCTTATTTTCGTGAGCGCACTTTTGAAGATTTTGAAGGCCGCCCGCGATTTAACTGGCCGGTTGATCCTGATCAGGCTTTTTACGAGGACCCAGACAAGGAACGCCATCAGGATATCGCTGTGCGATGGAGCCATTACATTGGCGAATTTGACATTGGCCTGGCGCATTTTGAGGGGACGGGCCGCGAACCACTTCTTATTCCCGGACTTGATGCCAAGGCGCGACCGGTGCTGATCCCGTTTTATGTGCAGATATCACAAACCTCCATCGACTTGCAGGCGACGTTCGGGTCTTGGCTCTACAAATTTGAAGGCCTGAGCCGGGAAGAATATGGCCAAAGCTACGTCCAGGCGACCGGCGGAATTGAATATAGCTTCTATGGTCTCTTCGGCACCGCTCAGGATCTCGGTATTGTCGCGGAATATGTCTGGGACGAGAGAGACGAGCTCGCCCCAACGCCCTATAACAATGACGGCTTTTTAGGACTGCGCTGGGCGCTCAATGACGAGCAAAGCACCTCGGTTCTGGCGGGCGTCCTGGCTGATTTCAACACGGACGCCTGGCTTCTTCGTGTGGAGGCAGAGCGACGTCTTGGCGAGATGGCCTCGATTTCGCTGGAGGCTCAGTTTAGCGGCAATGTTCCACCAGAGGACATTCTTTACTCCTTCGAAGATGACGATTTTATTCAGCTTCGCCTAACACGCTACTATTGAGCCCCATTTACGGACACCCAATCGGCGACCTAACCCAATAGCGTTTAAGTCTCCCTCTACTTATTGTCCGTACAAGGATTGTTTTTTTCATCTTGAATGTGCGGACACTGTGTCAAGGATCACACTTCTCACCCACACCTCTGCTTGACAGTTGATTTTAACCGCTTTCGCGCCGCGCGCTCCTGTAGCCATGGTCACACCCATTTCCTGCTTCCCTAAGAGGGAATTGTGTTATCCCTGAGCCGTCCCCAAATTTCGGCTCAAGGCAAACACGCCACCTCTCCGGCAGTTTGCATCCAAGAGCCGGCACAATGGTGTGCCGCTAAAAAATTTAGGGAACATGAAAATGCGTCTTGTATCTGTTTTACTTATCTCTGGCCTTGTTGCGACCTCTGCCTTTACTCCGGCCATAGCCTCTGACCGTACCGATGCGGTTAATGCCTGCAAAACTTCTATTGAGGAAAAGATCGAGGGTGAAGATCTGAAAATCACACTCGGCCGTGTCAAAGCGGTTCGCGATGATGCCCGCTACAAATTTCGAGTGAAATATACCAATGGCGAAGGGGAGCGCGCGGCGGTCAATGCCGAATGTCTGGCCAGCCGCGATGGTGAAGTTATCAGTCTGGAGATTCTCTAAGCTTGCAGGCTGATCTGAAATTAGAAGGGGCACTCTTTGTCCGTACTTGAACCCTCTCTTATTCAACCCAGCGCAGCTCCCTTTGGCGGGGAGCTGCGTTATTGGCGCCGGTTGCGCGGTCTTTCGCAAATGGAGCTCGCCAACAAAGCGGCCACGACCCCGCGCCATGTTTCCTTTATGGAGACCGGTCGCTCGCGTCCCAGCGGGCAGATGGTGTTGCGACTGGTTGAAGCGCTGGATGTGCCGCCGGCAGATCGCAATGACATGCTGGTGGCGGCCGGATTTGAACCGATTTATGAATCCCCCGGCATGGAAGACCATGACCGGGCGGCCTATGAACGGGTCTTCCGACAAATGCTCCAGGCCCATGAGCCCTATCCAGCCCTTCTGCTCAATCGCTGGTATGACGTCATTGTCAAAAATGATGCCGCTCAGCGGTTTTTGGCAGGGGGCGCTTCGAATGAACCCACCAATATCATCGACGTTATTTTTGCCCGGGATACTTTTCGGGGCATGGTGCGTAACTGGACTCATTGCGCCTGGACCATTTTGCATGAGCTTCGACGGGAGGTGATCGCCGTTCCGCGGGACAAGCGCCTGCACCGGTTGTTGCTGGTGGCCGAAAGCGCCATGGCGGATATCCAGCCGCCGGTTTGGGGCCGCGAAGACGAAATGGAACATCATGCGATTTATCTGGTCGAGGGGGAGGCTGTGCACACGGTGGTGACCATGACCAAAGCCTATAATTTCGACCCGAGCTGCCCAGATCAGCTTCGGGTCATGAGCATGTTCCCCAGGGACGATGCGGCAGAGCGTTTTTTCCGTAAACTGGCGGAGTAACCCTCGATCGACTCAATTTTGAATCTGTTCGACTACCTTGACTAATTGCTTTTCGAGCAATTGGGCAAATATCTTGCTACCTTCATCTCGAAAATGCGAAGAGTCAGCAAAATGAACATTGTCCGCTGGCATTTCGCGCGTGGCATCGTAGTAATGACACTTCATGCTCCCAACAACATCAGCTCTGACCCTGCGGTAAATTTTCTGGGCCTGAAGAAAGCCGCGAAGTGAAACATGAGGCAGGTAGAGGCAGTAGCTCGTAAGGCTGCGAACCTGCTGCCAAAATGACAATTCTTCGCGTAGCCTATTACATTCCAGCAATATGACGTAACGACCATTGCCTTGACAGCTTGCAATCAAGCTCTTCAAGCGATCTTCATAACCATCGGCGATATCATCCCTAATTTCCAATTTTCGCCAAGGAAAGATGCTCATGATCTGGCGGAATATGACGACAATGTTTTTTTCCATCAACATGAGGGCATGAGATTTTCGGGCTAACCAACTCGGCTGATAGGCCAGCCCGCGAAAGAACCCCTTCTCGCGCGCGAGATAGGTTAAGTCACGCATCATGTCCCCGGCCCGAATGATCACGATGTCCGGGTTCAACGGCGCGACAAATTCTTCAAATAGCCTTTGTATCCGCCTAGTTGTGTAACCTGGATACCCTGCATTCACATAATCAAATTGCCGCTCCGGAAATCGCCTTTTAAGGCCTTCAACGAGCAAATTTGACCAAGTATGTTCATTAGATGACACCGATGGATCAATAACAGATGAGCTGCCAATGAAGGCTATGCGCAAACACCCTGGCGGTTTTATTTCCCCAATGTCCGGCCCTCGAAATCCTAAGTTATTAAATTGTATTTTCCCCGAGGACGCATAAGGACGGCCGATGCGCAGACCAGACTTCTTGTCTAACCTGTATAGATCAGATCTATTAGATTCTTCCAGATTTGCCGGTCCATCAACAAAGTTGATGTCGCCAACGCCATCTGGGCCATTGCTTATATTCTCTTCGCGACAGTCTCTTTCCGCCAAATAGTCGCTCATTTTGCGAACGGTATTGCATGTACTCAGCATCTCCTGGGCATCAATATGAGCTGTAATGGTCTCTTCAATTTGCATGAGCAGCTGAGTTGCGGACAAGGAATCACCGCCAACCTCAAAGAAGTCATCATCAATGCCAATCCCCTTCACGCCAATCCAGCTTTGCCAAACATCGATGAGCCATTCATCCAATTTATTGCGCGAGCCAATGTGCGCGCCCAAACCTTCTCGAGATACCTCTGCCGGCATTGTGAGAGCCTGGCGGTGAACCTTGCCGCTGGCTGTTTGAGGAATGTGCTGCATGAGGATAAAATGTGAGGGCACCATATAGGCCGCCAGTTTTTGCCCGACGAAGTCTCTGAGCTCGCGAATCGAAAATGTGCCCCCAGCGACCATGCGAACATATGCGGCAAGCTGATCTGATCCGCTCTCGGTCTGGTGAACCTTGACCACACATTCAGCGACTTTTGGGTTCTGAAGAATCCGTTGTTCCACCTCGGACAGATCAACGCGATAGCCTCTGAGTTTCACTTGATGATCCGCGCGGCCGACGATGACCATATTTCCATCTTCCTCAACACGCGCCAAATCGCCGGTGGCAAATGTTCGGCTCCCATCTTCATTCACTGTAAAACGATTGGCGATCTCCTCGGGAGCGTTCAGATAGCCAAGTGCAATATATTTGCTGGTTACAAAGACTTCACCAACCTCACCTTGTTCAACCAATGTGCCATCTTCTCTGCGTAACTCAACTAATTTGTCGGGGGCAGGTTTTCCAAGCGGCACGCGGTCACTTTTGGTCCTCTTGCCTGGACCGTACCAAGTATTGGTAATCATATTGGACTCTGACATCGTCAGACCACCGCGAATGCCGCAGGTCTTAGGCAAATAGTTATAGAATCTCTCAACATCCGTCCAATAGAGCGGCTCGCCTCCACAGGTTGCAAATCTCAGTGTCGAAAGATCCTCGTCACCCCTTAAGGTGTCTATAAATCGGCGGAACATTGTCAGGACCGAGGACAGGCCAATAATTTTGTGCTCCCCAATGTATTCCCCCAAGCCTTCGAAGCCTACTTCGCGAACGGGAATATAATGTGTCGTGGCGCCAGAAAGGAGCCCGAGAAAAATATTTCTCTGCGCGCCAAAAACAGCAGGCGTGAACATCGAGATAAAATTATCACCAACTTTAAGCTGGAGCTCGCGTGCAGTCACCATCGTGTTATGCAAGGTACCCAAGTGGCCGTGCAGCACCCCTTTGGGCGCTCCTGTCGAGCCCGAGGTCATAATGACAAAGGCTTCCGCCTCATCAGAAATTTGGACCTTGGGATCGTCAATATCGGCTTCAATATCGCAGAGCTCGGCCAAGAATATAGGCAGCGATGCCTCGTTCAACTGGTTGGCCAGGTCAAGGTAACGGTTGTCTGTCACAAGCGCGCACACACCGGTACGGGCAATATATTCGCTAAGTCTCTCGACGGGCTGGGCCGGATCCAGAGGCACATAGCACTTGCCTGCTTTGAGGACCGCCATAGCGGCGACATGAAAGCGCGCACCATTGTTCAAAACCAGACCAACCCGCCCTGTCGGCTGATCTCTTCCAGCCAAAAATTCATATGCAAGGCGGTTCGCCTGATTGTTAAATTCCCTGAATGTGAGATTTGCTTCCTGATTAACCAAAGCCAAAACAGTCGGTATTGCTTTGACAACAGCCTCAAATCGCTCTGGCAGGGATTGTCCCAAATCCCAATCTGGAACGCCTGAAAGCGCTGTCTTGGTGCCGCCACTCATCTCCAATTACCTCAGACATTAACGATCGGGTCAAAATTGGTCTCGATCATCTTCTATGCAAGCACAATACCAGACCTGGGGCTCCAATCTGTCAGAATTTGGTCTGGGCGGTAGATCCGCGCGGTTTTACGCGCGATCAGATTCCATAATACTCTATCCAAGAGGTCACCGATCTATCAAAATCCGGATCATTTCCTGACGAACTAATCATTTGAGAAAGATTTGATGCTAGGGTAGCAACATACTGGTTAACTCGTTGATGATCCTACTGATGGTCATGACCGCCCCATGCAAACAAAAACTATTTCCGAAACTCAGTCTGCCAGCGCGCTAACACCTTTGCCACCTTTGGCAGAGCTTAGCGAGCGCTGGCAGAAACTGTCTTTGCAATCAGCAGACAATTTCTTTGCGACATGGGCCTGGGTGTCTGCCTGGCTTGATCCTTCAGATAGCAACTATCGACTTTTCTCCATAAAAAGCGATGCAGGTGATGACCTGGCACTCGCCATCCTGTCGAAGGATCCTGATGATGGCTCGCTTTGGCTTAATGCGCCTGCCAGTTCTGCACACCGTGTGATCTTTTGCGAATACGGCGGCCTTTTACACAGCCCCAAATTGACGAATTTTCCTCTTCACATCTTGACAGACCATCTGTCGCAACAAACATTGCATATCAGCGGCTCACGCCTGCCGTTCGACCAACTTGAGCGGGTGTCCGATCGGCGTGCCCTCGGTCGCCAGAAACGCTCGTCTTTCTTCGCAAACCTTCAAATCATCCGACAGGCTGAGGGGGGGTATGACGCCCTCTTGAGCCGCAATACCCGCCAACAACTTGCTCGGGCGCAACGGATTGAGGAGACCTTTGGCGAAATCTCGTTTCAGGTCTCCAAGACTGGCGTCGAGGCCAATACTGCGCTGAAAATGCTGATTTCTCTTCAGCGCTCATCATTTGCTGTTCGGGGAAAGGAAAGCGCCTTCGACTCTTCCTTCCTTGGCCAGTTTGCGTCTGCGCTTATCAATTCACAAGCCAATGATGGCCACGTTGAGCTCTTTTCCCTCTACAATAGCGACGAATGTCTTGGTATCCTCTTTAACCTTGTTCAAGGATCAACAGTTGCTAACTACCAGAGCGGCTTTGCACTCAGGCAGGACCCGAAATCAAAAATTGGTTATCTGGTGCACAAAGCAGCGATCCAACACTACACACAGATGGGATTTGAGAAATATTCTTTTCTTGCCGGGGATGCACAGTACAAACAAAGCATGTCGACGGATACTGAGATGCTTCATTGGGCTCGCCTTGAGCGCCCCTCTGCACTCAATTGGACGGAAAATACCGTGCGCCGTTTAGCTGGACGCCTCGTCACATGAAGATCCTCTATCATCACAGAGTGGCGGCCAGGGATGGCATGGATGTTCACATAACAGAACTGGTCCGCGCCTTTCGTGACCTAGGACATGACATGCTCATGGTGGGCCCTGACCGCGGAAGCGATACGGATTTTGGACGAAGCGGCGCAGCTGTCTCCCGTGTCCGCCAATTTTTACCTAGAGTAATTAGTGAAGCATTAGAAATTGTTTATGACCGCCTTGCCTTTCGGCGTCTGGAGCGCGCTTATTTGCAGTTTCAGCCGGATATTCTCTATGAGAGGCACAATCTCTTTTTGACCGCCGGCAAACGCCTGCATGAAAAATATGGTATACCCTATTTGCTGGAAGTGAATTCACCCTTGGCAGCAGAGCGAGAGGCTCATGGCGGACTCGCCCTCAAGCGATTTGCCACGGCACAGGAAGCGGCCGTTTGGCGCTCGGCGACGCACCTATTCCCGGTAAGTGGTGTTCTCTCCAAAATCCTACAGGCTGCAGATGTCGACCCCAACCGGATTACTGTCGTTCACAATGCTGTCAATCCGCAGATGTTTCACGAAGGTGTCGATGGCAGCGCCGTGCGTGCGCAATACGGGCTTGTTGAAACTGATGTTGTGCTCGGGTTCACCGGATTTATCCGACCCTGGCATGGACTTGACCGGGTCATTGATGCTCTGGCGACCTCGATTGTGCCGACAAACACAAAACTGTTCATCGTTGGAGACGGCCCTCACCGCTCCGCTCTTGAACAGCAGGCTCTTGCCCTCGGCGTTCAGGATCGGGTTACCTTCGCCGGGTTAGTTTCACGGCGGGATATGCCAAGCTTTATCGCCGCCTTCGATATTGCCCTGCAGCCAGCAGTGACACCTTATGCGTCACCTTTGAAACTCTTTGAATATATGGCTCTGGGTAAGGCTATCATTGCGCCGGACCAGGAGAACATTCGGGAAATTTTGGACGATGCAGAGGGCGTTTTTTATTCAAAAGATTCTTCTGACCTTGCTCTCCTGATCTCCCAGGCAAGCCATTGTGAATATAAAGGTCCTGTCCGGCGCTGGTCAGAGAACGTACATCAAATACTTCAAAGCCTTGTAGCGCAATGAACCTGCGTAAGAAGATACTCAATACCGTTCGACGATGGGATGACCACCTTCATGAGGCCTGGGGGCCTTGCCGGATTTTGTTTGTGATCTCCAATGAAATCGGACTTGCCAGCCAATTGCCAGTTGCTCGGATCCTGGCAAAAAGCCCACAATTCTCGGTCCGCTTTGCTTTTGACAGCGAAGAATCGAAATTGAAAGGAATTGGCTCAGGTGAGCAGGACTTCATAGAAAAAAGAAAGGTCAATCGAAGGCTCGCCACTTTTAGAAAGTGGCATTATGTCTTTCATACCGATGTCAATCGTTTTTATTGTCGGCGCAATGCCGTCCACGCCCTTCTTCCCCATGGGTCTGCTTTTGGCAACACACCCAAAAGTGAAGATCGCTCCCTGATGAAACGAGATTACCGCACTTACGCGGTCGCCCAGCCGCAGATAAACCTCAATTTGGCGGTTTCGAGAGCTTCGATTGACTTTTCATTTCAGATCGCGGCAGAGATAATGTCTCAACGTAACAAGCTGCATTTTGCGGCGGGCTCTCCCAAAACCGATCAGATCTTTCAAAGACGAAATGCGCCTGATTCAGATCGGAGGGTCCAGTTCCTGGCAGAGATGGGACTTTCGCCAGACGACCACATCATATTGATTACATCGCATTGGACCGAAAATTCCCTGCTGCGAACCCTCGGTCTTGACTTTGTAAGGTCAATTGCCACAGCCTTTCCCAATTACAAGATCATTCTGTTTGGGCATAGTATCCTATGGGATAAAACCAGACGGGACCTTGGATCGAAGATACTTGAGATGCGTCGCCAATCCAGATCACTTTTGGATGAATTTTCGAACATTCGAGTATATCGTAACCATTTGAATGCTTCACAAGTAATAGATATAGCCGAATTAGTAATCGTGGATTATAGCTCAATTATCGTCGAGTCATGCGCATGGGACAAACCTCTAATTAGATTGGTCACACCACAAATTCAGTTTGAAAATCAAATTTTGGCGCAGATTTTTGACGATGCAATGATCAACTTCGATACGGTCGAGTCCTGTATTGAAGCTATAAATTCCTATTTGTTCAATGGGGATAATAAGAAGCAGGCGCGCAAAGTCCTAGTAGATTACTTTCTTGCAAATCAGGGTACTTCAGCAATTTCAATAGCTAACATTGTAATGAATGCAGGAAAGGTGTCGGGGATGAATTCACCAGGTTGGAAACGCCTTACAGAAATGTCAATAAGGTACCATCCGAATGCTGGGAGTAATATTTGACCGATTTAGGTCATGCCTTTGACCCACCAATTTCCTCTGCCGATTTCCTCACCAAGGGGAATAATGATGGCGACAAACAAGCAATCCAATATTTCAATGTCGTGCGAAGCGGAACTGGTTCGGTTAATTGCCGATAGAGATCTCGAACCTGCAATTGCAACCTTTCATCAAAGGCGCGATTGATCGCCTGTATCAGTCTCAGGTTTCTTGTATGGCGAGCCACTCTTAGTTGATCCGAATCAAGGTTCATGTTGGCTTGAACAAAGTCGATAATTTCGATCTCGCCCAGCAAGAGCAATCTTTGGTCTGCCGAGTCATTTCCGGCATGTTTTCTGATCCCGACCAACGGCTTTGCGAGCGCGGCGACCATGCCCGCATTCAGACACCTTAGGGTAAACTCCCAGTCTTCTGCCTTGACCCCGTTCAAGGCTTCATTGAAACCACCGATGTCCTCAACAAATACCCTGGATAAGACAGACGCGGATGGGAAGATGGGCTGAAATTGAAAATTCGCACTCATGAGGTCTCCGCCCAAAACCCACACGTCACCGTCTTTGAATTGGACTATTCGTTCCCAATACTCCTTTGGCGCTTTTGAGAATTTTGTCGTTTCATCCCAGACACCCTCGATCACATGTCTAAAATTTGTAAAGAGCAGGTCAACTTCCGGGTGACCTACCAGTGCCTTAGCGACTTCCTCAAGATATGTTTCACTCCAAAGATCATCACTGTCACACAGGGCAATCCAGTCCCCACGAGCCGCACCAATTCCGGCATTTCTGGCGTGCTGCACACCTTTGTTTTCCGTACGAAGAATCTTCAGAAATGGGTGATCCTTGGCATAGGCCAGGGCAATTTCATGAGTGTTGTCCGTTGATCCATCGTCAACAACAATGACCTCCCTTGGGAGGGCTGTCTGATGGAGGATCGATTCCAGCGTTTCACCAAGAAGGTTCCCCCTGTTGTAGGCTGGAATGACGACAGAAACAGAAATCCTCTGGTCATTTTTCTCTGTCCGGTCCGCTTCGGTCATTACAGTTCCTGCCTCCACAGCCGTGCCGCCAATTCTTCAGCGGTGAGAAATTCTCCACCCAGTTCATTTGAAAAGAATGCAATATACTGCTCTAGCCAAGACAAAAACTCACTTCGATCCTCCTCTGAACGAACATATGGGCTTCCGCCGATCAGCAAGGATGAGCTGTGATAATTTAAGGAAAAAGTTCGAGTGCCACGGGAATACAATAACCTGGTGATCTCTTTGGCTTCTTCTATTGTCGCCCCTTCTGGTGAGATCCGGATGCGATTGAGACCATTTATCCTCGACAAGACAGCTGGGATCCTCATTTTTCTCACTAGCGGACTATCCAGCAAATTGAAACTGGGCGCGATATACCGCGCCATAAAACCCGAATAGCCCACGGTATAGGGTAAGGAAATCAAATGGCCTCCGATCGCAAGAGGCTTTTCATCGAAGTCACGAAAATCCGGCCCAGACAAGGGAACAAAACTTGTATGCGGCATAATACTCGTATCAATCTGAAATCCTGCATTCGAAATGATACTTGCTGTCTCTCGGGATATACCATATCGCCCGGCCCTGAACACTTTCGGACTGATGCCGAACTCTTTCTCAAATCGGTGTTTTAGCTCATGGACTTTGGCCCTCTGCAAGTCCCCTGAAAGGTTGCTCAAAAAACTGTTAAAATCATTTACCTCTTCTTCAAAGGGCGGCGTAACCCATGGATGCATCTGACATCCAAGATCGCAAAGGCCACTCTGTTGCAGTTGCTTTAGGTAAGCGACAGCCCTTTCATTCTCCAGGACTGGAAAATCTACCAGATATGTCGGGCGAACCCCGTTTTTCTCGAAAATATTCTGGGCATATTGTTGGCTTAGAATATTCTCAACGCTTACTTGATCGCGTCTTATCTGTCGCCAGTCAAATTCCTCTTCGGCATCAACATTCACTGTTAAAACCGGCCGCTCTAAGGTGTCGGCGATGGGTCGGCACCTATCATGAAAAGTCTGATTTTGTAATTTTGAGGGGAGCGCGTGACAGTAGTCGAGGAATTCGGCTCCTTTACTTTTCCAGGACGCGGCATCTGCGACCTTCAAACCGTTTTTGCTTAGCCTGCCCCGAAGGTCTGAACCAGAAAGAATTCGGTCAATAGCGCCCTCAATGTCATCAACAGAGCTTCCATCGACCTGAAGTCCATTAACTTCATGGTGAACCGCGTCAACAACTCCCCCTTCTTTTCCTGAAATCGCTGGCACGCCTACTGCATTTGCCTCCAGATATACCAGCCCAAATCCCTCATTTTCACCATCCTCCATACGCCTGTTTGGCATGCAAAAGACATCGCCCGCTGCGTAAATTTCCGGGATCTGTGTATGTGGGACATTGCCAAGAAAAGTGACACAATCATTAATGTTCAAGTCATTGGCGAGCTTCTCCAGTTCCTGCTTCTGGGGACCATCACCAGCTATCACGTAGTGCAGATTTGGAAATTTTTCCCTTAACCGCGCGACTGCCTTGAGCGTGTAATCCACACCTTTTCTAGGGACGAGCCGGGTCACCGTCACAATGACGAGATGGTCCTCAAGACATAGCTCCTGCCTTCGCTTCAGGCCATCAACTGATTTATTAAAGTGCTCGGTATCAACTCCATTGATAAGAAGAAAAACCTTCTCGGGTGCTACATCGAGGAGTGAGACTAATGCGTCCTTGTTGAAGCGACTTACAGCAACGACAGAATGAGCCCTTTCAATCGCTCTTTGGCGTTTGACCTTTACTCTCATTGGATCATCGCCCGGCGTAGAGATCTCGTCACCATGTGTATAGATAATCGCTTTATATCCCAGCACATTAGCGAGGACCGTCAGCCAACCCCCAGCGTCAATTTCGCCGATACATATTGTCTGGCAATTATGTTTGCGGCACATCAGGATGACAACGCAAGCAACCAGTATCATTCTGGGTATATCTATGAGGGGAATGCGCAACCATTTAGGCCACTTGGGGCGGAGCGGTGGACGCAACAGTCGCAATCGTTTAACTGGATAGGAGGCTTGCGCATCTTGCTCTCGCCAACCGGCAAGCTCCTGGTCTGTTCGATAGTCTTCGTGTGCACACAAAACCGCAATCTGACTGTCACCAAATTTTGCCAATTTTTCATAAACAATGCACGATCCCCCAATCATCGGGGAAAAATTGCTCGTCACGAGGAGAATATTGCCGGTTTTCTGGATCATGGATTGAACCCCGAAAGGGAGCCCGTTAATCGGCGACAAAATGCCGAAATTTAGATGAAATTAACCAAAAGAATGCACATGATTGCAGGCTAATGTTTCAATGGCTTCATTTCTATTAACATCAGGCAAAATAGAGTTCCATTGGAGATTTTGTCCTCGACCGGAATTGGACTTGCCAAGAATTTGCTACCTTATCGGGCTAGCATGTTACACAGCTTCGTGAGAAAGAGTTGTCGTGTCTGAAACACAAGGGTCCTTATCAGCGCGTGTTTCCAAGAGCGCCGCCTGGCTGATCGCTACGCGATTGCTCTCCAGGTTGCTTGGGCTGGCAAGTACCGTTGTTGTTGCGCGCATTCTCGTTCCGGAGGATTTTGGCCTTTTTGCTCTTGCCATGTCTGTTGTTGCGATGATCGAAGGCATGAGCGCAACAGGGTTCGGCCAGGCGCTCATTCGGCAGCCGGAAGTGACGGCCCAAGATTTTGACACGGTCTGGACACTTAATCTCATTCGGGCTTTGATCTTATGTCTGATCCTGTTGATATGTGCCCTTGTATTGCCAAATCTCCTGGACAAGCCTGATCTCGCCCCCCTCTTATTTGCTTTTGCCTTGCTACCAGTCATTCGCGGTTTTTCTAATCCACGGATGATCGAGTTTGAACGCAATCTGAATTTTTCCCGGGTTTTTATTCTCCAAATGGCAGCCCGAATTGTTTCTGTGTCGGTCACGATTGTTGTCGTGGTGGTGCTACGGTCCATTTGGGCCTTGGTTGCAGGTGTGTTGTCTGCCGCTGTTGTTAATGTTCTGCTTAGCCATTTTCTTCAGTTTCATCGGCTCCATTTTTCCTTTGCCAGCACTCGAAAGATTTTTTCATTTACCGCGTGGCTCAATGGCATGAATGTAATCAACTCCATCTCCCACAATATGGATCGATTTATCGTCAATGGCTTCCTGGGAACTGTCTCAACAGGCCTTTTCTACATGGGACAGAATGTTGCCACTCTGGTCACCCGGGAACTATTTTCCCCGCTGGAGAGGGCACTATTTCCCGGCCTCGTGCGGTTTTCATCAGACCCGGGCAAGCTTCGTGAGAATGTCCTGACGAGTATTGAGATCTTCACCGCCATCGGCCTACCGGTTGGATTTGGCTTTGCCTGGGTTGCCAGAGATTTTGTCCTGCTTATTTTTGGAGAGAAATGGGAGAGTATTGTTCCGATGATCCAAATCCTGGCACCTGTTCTTGGAATTCAGACGCTGACCAGTGTCGCCTATAGTGCGCTCTTGGCCATTGGCGCCTCATCGACGCTGTTTTATCGTTCCATATGGATCTTTGGAGCCCGGTTGATATGCCTCATCGCAGGCGCTGCCTATTTTGGCTTCCTGGGCATTGTTATCGGCCACACGTTCTCCTATTTTCTCGAATTCTTGCTCAATTACGCGGCACTCATTTCAAAGATAAAGATGCCCTGGTATTTGCCGATTTGGAGAGTGAGGAGGAGCCTGATTGCTGTCGTCACAATGGTATTGCTACTTATGGGGATCGACTCAGCTTTCTCGTCGCACTTCATTTTTCTTTTCAGCCCAATTGTTTCTGACCTAGTCCGGGATATAGTTTTTGGCGCAATGATTTACTTGTTATGCCATTTTTCCCTGTGGAAGGTTGAAAGATGCCCAATCGGCGCAGAGAAAACGGTTATAGATGTCATTGGAAAGTCCTCCCTTATTAGTGTTTTGCCAAAGAAAAACTCTTGATGGCGCTCAACATCTCTGTCTATCGAGACCAATTTCCTGAAGATTCAAAGTATGGATGATTTTAAGTGAATTCCGAGACCTCCCAAAACTCCGCTGTATACGTCTTCGCGCACAACGAGGCTGCCGGCATAAGGAAATCAATCGAATCAATCCTAAGTCAGGATAGGACCAACCGTATTGATATTCATGTGATCAATAACGGCTCGACAGACAATACTTCTGATATTGTCCTGGATTTAGCTCAACACTATCCAAATATCTTCCTGCACAATTTGGCTATAGGTGATAAGTGCAATGCGTGGAATTTTGCGGTTCATTCACTATCAGAGAGATATTCAAGTCACATATTTATGGATGGGGATGTTCAAATTTCTCCCAACGGTTTAGAGCGCCTGTTAAACTCAATAGCTGAGAACCCTTCCCTAAATGCATTTTCCGCTATTCCTTATTCGGGTCGCACGCGCGCAAAGCAAATTGCTGAAATGATCCGCCATCCTGGAGTTGCGGGAAATCTATATGGCTTGAGTGATCAATTCGTAATCGGTTTGCGGACAAGGCATGTAAGTTTGCCGATTGGCCTTGTAGGCGACGACTCGCTTGTTGGAGCGCTCGCCGCCACAGACCTTGGCCGCATAAGTGACTGGCAAACTGATCGCATAAAGGTCTTGCAGGAAGTGGGATTCCAGTTTGATTCAATCTCCATATTTTCGATTCGCGACCTTTCGCACCAATTCAAACGGATGTTTCGGTATAGTCGCAGGCACCTGGAAAACAGAATTTTGAACCTGTTTCTGGCAAAGAATATTCCTGATCAACTCCCCAAGAATGTCAATATACTTCACAAGCTCTATGCTGACCAAATTCATGTTACATGGCGAGGTATGAATACGATATTTGATTTGATTGAATTGGCGAAGATCCGAAAGGGCCTTCCACTGGATAGGGATGAGATGCAGAAAATCAACTAGATCTAACGAACAGAATAACTTCCACTATGGCTGAAGCAACTTAAACCGTTTTAATCCAGAAAAACACGCCCGAAGTAGATATAAGAAGTATCGCTTTGATAATAAGTAACTTAGAATTTCTTGACCCAAGGGGCGCTGATGTTTTTCAGTCAACATCGGATAACCCAAATGAGCGTTTAGTGTTCCGAGCAACCGTTCTATATTTCCAATATCCTTTACTGTCAAAGTAGATTTCCAGTTTGCTACCCCGCTTGGGTCGATCTCAGACAAAACCTTCGATTTCCATTCAATTTCATATGGTTGAATAATTCCGGGAACATCAACCAAACTTAATTGATTTTCTTCAAATCTGATTTCCAGAAAATCGTGAATCTTTTCAAGAGTAACTCTAGGGTTAGCTACCAACTCTTCGTAAGTAACTGTTTGGATCCATTCTGTATATTTTTCCAAGAACATGTTTCCAAATCTTATGCTAACAATCCACTGCCAACACAACCACTTCCAATTATTCGAAGCAAAACTTGCTTTCAGTAATGAACTTACACACGCCCTTCCGTCTCTAATGATCCAAATGATTTTGGCGTCTGGAAAATCCCTTATTATCTCATCAATATGACGAATATGTAGTGGAGATTTCTCCAAAATAACTTCTTTGCCCCTTGTTTTTGCATATTCGTATAGCAGCGCAGAAATGATATCTCTCTCAGTCGCCCGGGGTGAGCTGATCCCCAGTTCCTGAAGTGTCGCACCACCCAGATCAAGATCTTCCAGGCGCGTGCCCTCTATGACCATTGACAATTTCGAAGATTTTCGCACACCGGCAAGTCGCAAGCCATATCTTGAAGAGTTATAAAAATTGGTTTCAGGTGCCGCCTGTATTTTGGAGTTTTTCCCTAGAAGGGAAGTTAGAAGTGTTGTTCCAGATCTTGGGTGACCAACAATGAATATTGCGTTCGGCCTCTTTTGTGTTTTTCTATTTCTCACAACGGAAAATTCTCGCTTCTTTGTTGTTAGAGGGTATCATTTTTGATCTAAATACAAAAAAACTCACTTGAGTAAAACAAGGCCAATTTTGTTAATTGTTGTCGATATATATTTCTAGATATTCTCACTGCTTGATCACTGATAATATGATGATGACATATTTGACCCCGTATGCTGCGTCTCTTCTGTAGAATCTTGTTGTCTCCGTTCTAAACCCATTGGATCGAATGCGATCCAACGGAGCAAACGAAATCAAACGATCATGATAATTTGTTAGTCTCCTATCGCGAGGTATGTTTTGAGAGCATTAGTTACCCTTCTGGTATTTGTTGGCGTTCTCCTCCTGACCTTTACGGGGCCGTATGTCGGCGCGTTGGGCTGGGCATGGCTGTCTCTTATGGCTCCCCATCAAAATACCTGGGGAACAATGGCTACATTGCCCCTAAATTTGATTCTAACCGTTGTCACATTTTTCGTCTGGTTACTTTCACCTGAGCCGAAGAAGGTTCCCGGCAGCATCCTCACGATACTGCTGTCCATTTTTCTATTTTTCTTGGTGGCTTCTCAACTGTTTTCCATCGCTCCGGAGTTATCTACCGAACCTTTTAGTCGTTTTGTGAAAGTCCTCATATTTATTGTCTTTTGCCAGGCGATTATAACCTCTCGCCTTAGAGTCCAGGCAATGATCTGGGTCATCGTCATTTCTGTCGGGTATTACTCTGTCAAGGGAGGCCTTTTCACCCTGGCAACCGGTGGCGGGTATCATGTTATGGGGGCGGTCGGCACGATGATGCGAGACAACAACCAAATGGGCCTCGCCGCGGTAACGATCCTCCCTCTAATCTACTTTCTCTATCAAACGTCCACAGAGAAATTTATACGCTATGGACTTGCCGGAGCCGGCGCTCTCACTTTCGTTTGCGTGTTAGGGACCCAATCGCGCGGAGCCTTTGTGGCACTCGTGGTTATGGCCGCTATGTTATGGTGGAAAAGCAAACAACGGCTCACTCTTGCGGTTGTTGCTCTTCTACTGGCCGTACCGGCCATTGCCTTTATGCCCCAAGATTGGAAAGATCGAATGGGAACCATCTCAGAGGCTTCCGAAGACTCGTCTTTTCAGGGGCGTCTTGATGCCTGGTATATCAACTACCAAATCGCAAAGGCGCGGCCTCTGACAGGTGGGGGATTACGCGTAGCCTACGAACAATCCATCGCGAATAAGTACACGAGAGATCTTCGCAAAGCACGCGCAGCACATTCTATCTATTTTGAAATTCTTGGCGGCATGGGCTTTCTCGCGCTGGGCGTTTACCTGGCCATTTTCGGAAATGCCTGGTTTACGGCCCAACGAATCCGAAAACAGGCTCAATCACCTAAATCCTGGCAGTATCAATTTGCCACTGCAGCACAGGTGAGTTTGGCTTGCTTTATGGTTGGTGGCGCCGCACTTTCTATGGAGATGTGGGAGGGCTATTTGCTTGTCATAGTAATGATAGATGTAACAAGACGATTGCAGGCGCAACCACCTGGGAATTCGGTCCGCGGAGCCTTACCTCACTCATCCTCTTTTGTCGCAAATAAGCCCGTCCGACCCTCTCGGTCGTGACGTCTTTCATTTTGGATATACCAGTAGATTACCGACCCAATCCCAATGAGCGAGAATAAGAATAACAAGCCACTCATATCAATTTTGCCCTTTATCAGATAAGGTTGAAATCAGACAAGTCAAAATCCGATACACTTGAATTCGAAATTACAATTGATCCGCTCTCACCAAAATCCAGAATAACATCTGAACCCTGCTGGTTCAGGCTAGTGATCATGGTGCTAACATCGCCAAACACCGATCCAACCAGATCCGAGGAAACTGAAATCATATCGACACCGTCTTCAAAATCTTCAATGACGTCATTTCCAATATTTGATCCATAAAAGATAAATTCATCGGCACCGGCACCACCACTTAATAGATCGTCGCCGGCACCACCTACAAGTCGATCGTTGCCGTCTTCACCAAGAAGATGGTCATTGCCGTCATTGCCAAAAATGACATCGTCGCCAGCCCCCCCATAGAGCGTATCGGCGCCACCTTGACCGTATAGAATATCCGATCCACCTTGACCTGAGATGGTGTCAGAACCTTCAGATCCACTGATAACATCAGCCTCTTCGGTTCCCCCGACCGTGGTGGATCCAAAAATAAAATGATCGCGCTCAACAACGGAACCATCTCCCAATGTAGGCACCATCAGGAAGGTCGTTATCGTATAAAAACCGCCGGTATTGGAAGGGTTCCAAAATGGATAGTCCTGGGTCTCGCTGATAATCCAGCCATAGGCATCATATGAAGTGATATCTTGGGTAACGGAGATGAGTGCAGACAAGGAGGCCAAGGCTGAGGCAATGTAACTGGCCCCATAGCTCGGGTAATCGGGCATTAGATCCGGGCTTCCGGAATAATTTGGAAATGTTACGTCAAATACTTCCCCCCAAGTGCTATACCGCTCGCCTGTCGCCCCATCGTAGAGGTGAAAACGATATGAAGTTGCCAACATGGGATCGAAGTCCGGAGAAAGGAATCGGCCAGCTTGAAATCCAAGGGTCCACTCCAAGAGTTCTCCTGATTGCTCGTAACCGCGATCATATGCCGCTTGCAAAGCAAGAATGACATAATCTTGTTCCCATGGACTTACATTGCCAGGCTCGCGGTCAATAAAACTGTCGAAATAGCCTTCCAATTCACCCGCCGAATCCAGGGCGCCATCAATGACGTATTTTTGTACCAGATAGTCGAGATTGTTATTGAGAACCGTTTCGAAATATTCCTTCATCGGATCGTCATCCGGAATAGCGAAGGCAATTTCGCTTAACGTGCGGATCATCCAGGCGGTGCCGCGCACCTGTTGGATGCCTCTGTCAACAACAATCAAATTGTCCCCACGATAATCATCCCAGGCGCTAGCAATTATATAAGCCGCAGCATCTTCCAGCTCCTCCAAATAGAACTGGTCGCCCGTTAAAAGATAGGGGACATAGGAAAGAGAGGGATGATGGGCGGTATCGACCGCCCACCCGCCTGTACTCGACTGAAAGAATTCGCTGGGCAGGGCTTCAGAACCCGTATCGCGCCCATCAATCCAGAGGCCGGGATGAAGATCAATTCGGATGGCCTCGCCGGTCGCCTCATCCACCACGTGCCAGGGTACGCTGCCAGAGGCATCTGCATTGGCCATCATCACATCCCAGGCATGCTCATCCTGGGTCAGCAAATATTGAACCGTCCAATTGGGCAAGATGCCAATGTCCTGCCGGCCACCTGTTCCCGGCATATATTTGGCGACTGTCGCGCTGCCAAGCGGTCCGGTATTTGAGGCGAGCATCGCATCATAGTTTGATTGCAAGGCCGATGCGCTCACTCCGAGTGACGTGTCATAGGTCGGAATGGCGCCTGTCTGCATCAGATAATTAACATCAAATTGTGCGAAGAGATCCTGATCATTGCCAGACCAGACTTCTGTGTGCCAGCGGGAGGCTCGGTAGTGATCCAACCCTGTCACCTGAAACATAACCTCACCGCCCTGGGTGATGGTCGCATCGTAGGTGATATCGCGCAGGCCTTCCTCATAGGCGCCATCATTTTCAAAGATAACATCCGTCCGGATATCACCATCTGCGAAAACGCGAATATTGAATTCAATATCGAGATGTGGCGCGACTTCGATCTGAACCGTAAATTCAGAAGCAAGCGGTCCGGACAACCAGGTCTCAACATCGATCCCGGCGGCCAACAATGCTTCGGCTGCGCTAACGGTATAGGTCGATGTCGTGCCATCATCGTTGTAGACAGTGACATCCACAGAGAGATCATAACCGCTATCCAAAATATCCTGTACGGTGAGGGGCGTTCCCGTTGCCCCGTCCCCCTTCGCCAACATCATGTCGACGGCACCACCCGCATCTATTGCCGGGGTCGGAATGGTCAGGACTGCATGCTTGACCGAGCCATCCTCATAAGTGGCTTTCACATCCATTTGCACGGCATATTCAACACCGTCAATAATTGCGATGAGCTCTGTGCCAGCAGGCAGATCCCCTTGTACGAAAACCTGACCTAAAGTCATATAGTCTGAAGCGGTTGCTTCGTTCGTGTTGTTTTCCAGCCTTAGTCCAACAATCTCATTGCTGGATTGGGGTTGCAGGACATCTGGTCCATAAATGAGGTCACCTGAAGATGCCGTGCTCACTGTTGTGGTTGTGCCTCCAGACGAGGTTGAACCGGTGACAGTGGTACTGGACGAGTTTTGTGGCGGCGCCACTTCAATAGTTGTGTCAAGGAACTGAATATTCTCGATGCCATTCAAAGTATCAACTTCATTGGCATCATAAACCGAAGTAACATAAACCGTGCCACCTGATCCGTAAGATATTGAATAAAACTCTGAGGAGTCGTTGTAAAAGGCCGTATCTGTGCCCTCACCTCCATAAAGAAGATCGGAGCCTGCACCGCCAAACAAAATATCGTCGCCACCTTCGCCATAGATTTTGTTGGCCTCATCCGTTCCGATGATGAGATTGTCAGAGCTATTGCCGATCGCCTTGCCAGTACTGCCTGGCTGCAATACCCAGTTTTCAACATTGTCCTCTAGAGCCGACGCCCAACCGACTGATCGATAAACCGTATCAATGCCGCCGTTGACCTCCTCAACGGCGATACCTTCCACGTTAGGTCCGGTGAAGACATAGGCATCATTACCATTACCGCCAACCATCGTCTTGAGGCCTTTTGTCTCGGCCTCCAAAACATCATTGCCGCTGGTACCATTTAGGGTCTGGCTTCCCCACCCGCCATATCGGTAGACACCGCCGTCACTTGGGGTCGGTGGTTCCATAAGGGCGGAGATGTAGTCTGCAAGCTCAGAAGCGCCATAGTCCTTTGCAAGCGTGATACTTGCGTTTGCAGTCGCTGTATCACCATTCGCCTGTTCAGTGGAAATAGCGGAGATCGTCAGAGCAATCGATCCAGCCGTCAGCGCGGAAGTAAGATTGATCATCAGATTACTCAAATCACTTGGCTCCAGTGTCCATGTACCATCGGATGCCTGGCTGCCTGCGCTCAAGGTTGCCCCGTCAGGAAGACCAGCAATCTGGACAATCAGGGTCTCAGATCCATCAGTATCGCTCAAATTAGCGGAAATCGCCAGAGGGATCACCAGCTGATCATCAGTCACCGTGATACGTTCGGTTACCTCTAAAGTTGGCGTTTCCGCTATCAAATCAAGCGGTTCAGTCGAAGACACCAAGAGACCCTGCTCGAAGAGAAACTCTTCAATTGTCATGGTAGTGGTTCCAAACTGCAACAACTCGATATTGCTAAGAGTATCTGTGTCCGTTGGGTCGCTCAGGGAAGTTATCGTGACGGTTTGATCGATTATGTCGGCAACATAGTCTTGGCTTGTCCCAGAGAACACGGCGGTGTCTGTTCCACTTCCCCCGTCAAGCCGATCTTGACCAGTTCCCCCCACCAGTTTGTCATCGCCCGAGCCGCCATCGAGATAGTCGTTATCTTCTTCACCAAGGAGATAGTCATTACCACCCCCACCATAAAGCGCATCATCTTGCTTACCGCCAATCAGGAGATCTTCACCACCGAGACCGTACAATTCATCCGGCGCATCCAGGCCAAAGGCTACATTGTTGCCGCTGTCCCCGAACCAGTTATCAACGGCTCCTGTTCCAACCCATTCGCCTGACCGATTGCTCCAAAGAGGGTCCAATTCATTCAAGAGCCAAAGGGAAGTGCTGCTTAGGAAGTCCGTCAGACTAACTGTCGTCGTTGCGTTTTCATCATAAACCTGGATCGACTCGTCTCCAGTTGTTAATGACAAACCTCGACGCGGACTTTCAATATTTTTCCACTCTCTCAACCGACGAACCATACCGAATTACTCTCACATATTGATCACTCACAGAGCATTTGACGCTCCGCAGCACTTCCCAATCTGTTAATGAGAGTAAGCGCAAGAAATTAAGAAGATCAAAATGGGACAGATTCAAATTGCCAGAAATTCCCATTAAGTTTTGTTTACATTTCTGAATTGAACGTTAGCTGCATGGAGCTGTGTGTATGCAAATGGATCTGCCACTTATTTCCCGGTCATACCGAAGCAAGACTCCACTTAATTTGTTCCGGTTTGATCTATCGCAGGCCCTACATGTAATCTTATTTTTCCAGAATCCCGATTGTAGAGATGGTTACCTTCCATAACCGCTGGAACCCTGGTTTTGTTTTTGAAGAATATGGTGTTCTGCTTTTCGCTCACAACACTATTTGACGTAATTCTAAGACGGCCTGGTACCCCACCCCTGTTGGCCGAATAAAAGATGACCGTATTGTTGCCCGCATTCCCATCGCGCTGAAAGTGGCACTTGCTTACTTCAAAATCACCCCCGCCTGCCACCTCAATGCTGTAGCTAGTCATTCCACCATGATCATCAAACTGGCTGGTTTGGACGAAGGTGCGACCAGCCATACTCTTAATATGATGGCCAACCTTCGTTCCAGAAAACAAGCTGTCGGTCACTGTTAAGGTTTTGATCTTTTGGACATAAATACCGTGTGAATAGCCATCGCCATATCCGTTACCCAAAAATCTGGAGTTTCGAATAATCAGATCTCCGCTTCCGTCGGCAGTTGCCAGAATTCCGTCTTCATTACGGTGGAATACGCTATTGAGAACAACCAGATGTGAGCCCTGGTGTCGAATACCTGCACCATTGCGGTCTTGTGAGCTCGCTCCCTCAAATATGAGGCCGTCGACAAGCAAAGATACGCCTCTTCGAGTTACGAATAGCCCTTTCCTCACAGACCTGTCAGACCTGAGCGTCACCTTTCCTTCGCCGCGCAGTGCGATGGATTTGTCAATTTCCAAATCGGTGACATTATAAATCCCTTGCGCAAGAGAAATCGTATCACCTGGAATGGCCTTGCGAAGCGCAACTGACAAGGCCATTCGTCCGCGCCCATTCCCAACCAATATTTCCTGTCCATTACACTCGACGAAGTCTGCGATTTGGCAATAGGGTTCTGTTGTTCCGGGAGTTACTCTCTCCCAATTTTCCAGAGCGTTTTCCGCCTGTGCGCCCACGCAGCTGAATGGCGCTCCAATCAACACCACACAAAAAGCGACGAGATTCCCCCTTATCAAACTCCGGGCACTCAAGGCTCACACCACTTTCCATAAAGACTGTCGTAACGCGAGATCATTTTTTCCAGGCTGTATTCCGCTCTTACCTTTTTCAAGTTTTCAGCGCCAAGTCCGTGTCGCAATTCATCATCGGCGAGCAAATCCAATATGGCACGCGCCAACGCATCCGCTCGCGGTTCCACGATAAATTTCTTATTGCTCTTCGTGACCATTGTTTCGATATCTCCAACATGCGTTGCTACGACAGGAAGGCCACAAGCCATTGCTTCTAAAACCGAAATTGGCATCTGTTCCGTGTCGGAAGACAAGACGAATAGATCCAACCCCGAAAGTATTTTTTCAGGACTGGATTGCATTCCCAAAAAGTGGATACGATTGCCGAATTTGAGATCGTTGGCATAACTCTTCAATTCGCTTTCGAGAGGACCGGCACCAACAATCAACAACCGAGCGTCTGTATTTTCAGCAGTACCGTTAAAAGCATCTATCAGTCTGAAAATATTTTTTTCCCGCCGCAAAGCCGCTACTGTTCCTAGGTAATACTTCGAGGCTGGTATGCCCATATCGGCTATGGCGCCCCGAGATCTAATTGGCGTAAACCGATCGGTATCAACTCCGTTCGGCAGATAGTGCAATTGCTGTTCTGATATTCTCCAACTGTTTTGCGCAATTGTCTTCAAACTCTGTGATGGAACAACCACATCTGTGGATCCGTTCAGAATTAGTCGTCTCGCCAGGACTCGCCTGAGGAATTGGCGTTGACTTTCCTCAGGTCCAAATCCGTCTTCATGGTGGATATGGGGCAGCTTGAAAAGTCGCCCGATCAATGCCCATTCGATTGAACCCCAGTTGTAGGTTAGGAGTAGATCTGGGGCGATGCGACGTAGGGCATTGAAAATTTTTGAGCGGCTGTTACCTACAACCCCTACCCGATCTTCCAGCCTTTCAAAGATGACGCCGGAGGATAAAAGATTGAGCGCCTCATAGTTCCCATCCGTAGCAAAAAGGATGTGTCTGTATTTGCCAGCCAATTTGTTGGCTATCTGGGCAAATCGGCGCTGGTTTCCTCCTATCTCTAGCGAAGGAAAAACATGCAGTAATGTTTTAACGGAACCCCGCGCCTGCATTTTGGCGTTTACTCTTCTAGTTACCCATCAATTTGTCGCGCAGTTTGATGGCCTCTTCCTTGCCCGGGAACGGTGCAGCGGTGTCGAGGATGCCGTGAAGAATTTCAAGGGCCTTGCGCGGCTGGCCGGCATGGGCAAGAGCTGCGGCATAGTGATATTGCACCTCGCTGTCGCGCGGCAATCGCTTGGCGGCATCGGTCAAAATGTCCAGTGCCTCCTCTTGACGGCCATTGCTAAACAGGATCCAGCCATAGGTGTCAGCAAGCTCACCGGCGGTCGGCGAGAGCGTATGCGCCTGTTTCGACAGGGCAATCGCCTCGTCATGGCGGCCGACATATTCATAAAGCCAGGCCAGATTGTTCAGAACTATCGGGTCTTCCGGCGACATCTTTTGGAGCTTCTCGGTTTCAATTATGGCTTCGTTGAATTTGCCATTTTGAATCAAAAAGCTGGAGAGAATTGACTGGATGGCCTTGTCTTCGGGATTGCCCTCCATCCACTCACGTAAAACCCGTTCCGCTTCCGGCTTATTGCCGGTGCGATCAAGCGCCCGATAGAGTGGCAGAACTCCCTGCCGATCAGCGCTGTCATAGGCCTGACGATAGACCTTGATCGCCTCTTGTTCATTGCCGAGCGCCATCAGGATATTGCCAAGGCCGAGAAGCCTTTGCAGCGGATCTTTGACCTGCGCGTAAATGCCCTCGGCGAGCGTCTCAGCACTCTTGTCGCCTGATACCTGTTGTTCCAGCAAAATACGCTTCTGGCGCAGGACGTCTTCGTCCGGGAAGTAGCCAATAGCCTTGTCCAGCACATCCTTGGCGGCGGCAGGATCTTTGGCGGTCACCATGGCTTCGGCAAGGCGAATGCGCACCAGCGGATTATCTGGCAGCATCGTCTGTAGCTTGCGATAGGTGACAACCGCGCTGTTGTATTGACCCACCGCGATTTGTGCCTTGGCCTGCGCATCGAGCGCTTCGGGAACTTCCGGCAAATTCTGGTAAAACTCCTGGGCGGCAACCAAGGCTTTGTCCTTGCGGCCCTGGTTGATCAACTCCTGCACACGCTTGGCATTTGCCGCAATGGATTTGGGGTCGGCGCGCACCGCAGCCTCGAGCACGGCTAGGATCTTTTCATTGTCACCCTGCTCCCGGGCAATGGCGATGATCCCGTCGACAGCGGGTATAGAGCCCGGCTGCGCGGAGAGCACTTCCTCAAAAAGCTGTTCGGCCTCTTGAGTTTCACCTTTGCTGTAATGCATTCGCGCCAGATTGATCTTGGCAACAACAAACCCTGGGTCAATTGACAAAGATTTTTTTAGGTGCTGATTGGCAGCATCGAAATCATTTTCCAGCAAAGCGACGGTCGCATTGAAGTTTTCGGTTTCGGCTGTTTGGCCTGTGATTTTCTCAATTTCCGTCAGGGCAACTCTGGCTTGCGCGACTTCGTTTTGTTTCAAATGGGTCAAAAACAGAAGAACCGCGGCGCGGTGGGAGCTCAGATCAGAAAAAACAATCGACTCCAGACCAGCAATCGCCAGATCTACCTGCCCCTCGTTCAGGCGGGTCTGCGCGGCTCGATAGCGCAAGTCTTCGCTCTCGGGCTGACTTTGAATCGCGATGTCATAAAGGTCCGCCGCCTTGGCGAACTCTCCGAGCTGGCTGTAGCCATTGGCCAGTAGAACAACAACCCGCAGATCCCGGGGCGCGGCTTCATGAACCCGCTCGAGAATATCCACTGCCTTTTCAGCTTCCTCGTTTTGCAAGAAAACCGTGGCTGAAACCACGAGCCCTCTTAGGGAGGTCGGCTGCATTGTCAGGTATTTGTTGATTGAGGCGCGGGCCTGTTCAAGCTGATTGGTGTTCAGATAAAGATTGGCGGCCAGGTACATGGCCGAGGCATTTTCTTCAATGCGATAGGCCTTGCTGAGCACATCAATGGCTTCTTCCGATTGTCCTTTACGCGCCAGCACCAGTGCTTTCATGTAAGAGGCATTTGGTTCACGAGCGAAACGCTCGAGAATAATTTCCGCATCGGCTTCAACCGCATCAATGTTCTGCAGGCCAAGATTGGCATAACCGCGTCCCAGACGGGCCTTCATATCAAGCGGATTTTGCTCCAGCACCTTGTCGTAATAAGGAACGGCCTCGGCAAATTTTTGAGTCTGCCGATAAATTTCACCCTTTTGCAGCAAGAAGCGCGCAGAGGTCGGCGCCAACGCCAATGCCTTGTCGATGCTTTCAAGGGCTTCATCGGATTTTCCCTGTCGATCCAGCACCCAGGAGCGAACCAGCCAGACCTCTTCGCGATCGGAAGCCTCGCCTTCAATGGCGACCAATTCTTTCTCGGCCTGCTCAAGCTGGCGCGCCGCCAGTGCCGCCTGGGCCCGATAGACCCCAAGCTCAACCCGATTGCTCTGACTGGCCAGCGAAAGAGGGAGCTCTTCCAAAAGCTCCTGGTATTTGGCCTGAATCAACATGGCAGAAGCCAGGGGGATCAGGATCTTATCCATGGGCATGCCACGGGAGCGCGCCGCGCGCAGTTCTTTCTCCGCGCTTACGCCATTGAGCTGTGAATTGTAAATCCCGGCCAGGGCCATCCGCGCTTCCAGATTATTGGGGTCGGTCCGGATGGCATTCTTATATTCAATCACCGCGGCGGCGGTATCCCCGGACGCCATATGCTCCTGGGCCTGCTCGTAGTAGCGCAGCGAGCGCGCGTTCACCTCTGAGGCCAGAGAAGGGCCGGCCAATGCCGCCACACCGACCGCCGAGGCCAAGAACAGGGCCAGCAGGTCCTTTTTGGTCGTAAATCGCAGATTTGTGCCGATTTTGCGGTTTTTCATTGGGTCTATCCTCATTCAACGGGCCGTCTTGGGGCCATGATACATGGTAGTTCTTGACTTAGGGTTATTTCCGCCGAAGCAATTCCAAAGTCTGCCTCATTTTTCGCTCTTAAAATTATGGCTTTTCATCAACTCATAGAGGGTTGGGCGACTGACCCCCAAAAGCTTGGCGGCGCTGGTTACATTACCATCGCTGACCGCTAGCGCCCGACCGATAAGATCCTTTTCCGCCTGATCTCGGACCTGCTTTAAGGTCGGGAACACCCCCTCGCCGTCCGCAACGGACAGGGACAGGTCGGCGGCGGTGACCACATTGCCCTCCGACATCACAACGGCGCGTTTCACTTTGTTTTCCAGTTCGCGCACATTGCCCGGCCAGTCATTGCCTTCAATGGCCGCCACGGCATCCTGCGAAAATTGTTTGCCCTTTTTGTGGTACCGGGCGCAAAAGCTCTGCAGATAATACTTCGCGAGCAATAGGGCATCGCCGTCGCGATCTTTAAGATCGGGAATGTGAAAGTCGATTTCATTGAGGCGATAGAAGAGGTCTTCGCGAAATCGTTGTTCGGCAATGGCGCGGGAAAGGTCCTGATTGGTTGCCGAGACAATGCGCACGTCGACGCTGATTTCCTTGCGGCCGCCGATCCGTTCAATCTTGCGCTCCTGGATGAAACGCAACATTTTGGCCTGAAGGCCGATGGGCATATCACCAATTTCATCCAAGAAGAGCGTGCCGCCACTGGCCATTTCCACCTTGCCAATGGACTGCTTGACGGCCCCTGTGAAGGCGCCTTTTTCATGACCGAAAAGCTCACTCTCCAGAAGATTTTCCGGGATCGCCGCGCAATTGATGGCGACAAAGGGGCCGTCGGCCCGGGCACTTGACCGGTGCAGGGCCTGAGCCAGCACTTCCTTGCCTGATCCGGAGGAGCCGGTCAGAAGCACGCTGACATCCGAGGAGGCAACCCGCTCAATGCCCTCACAGATCCGCAACATTTCGGGACTGGCCGCGATGACCCCTTGAAAAGGTTCGGCAAAATCGGCGCGTGCCAGTCGCAGATTTTCTGACTCCAACTCATGCAGATTAAAGGCGCGATCAATAATCAACTTCAACATGTCGATGTCGACTGGCTTGGGGCAAAAGTCATAAGCGCCCAGATTAATCGCTGTTACGGCGGTCGAGCGCTCTGAGTTGCCGGTCGCCACAATCACTTTGGTGAGGGGGTCGAGTGACAATATCTCTTCCAGGGCTTTCAAACCTTCCGTGGCGCCGGCTTCATCGGGCGGCATACCCAGATCGAGCACCACGACTGGCGGGGCCTCCTTGCGCACGATGGTCAAAGCGCTGGGGCGGTCACCGGCAACCTCAACACTATAGGCATCCAGGGCCCATTTCATCTGGCTTTGAATGCCCGGATCGTCCTCCACCACGAGAATTTTGTTTTTCTGCTCGCTCATCAACTCGCCTTTTCCGCCGGGGCTTTCATCTCGACCAGGGTCAGAGGCAGCGTGACGCGCACGGTCGTGCCCTGACCCGGTTCTGAGTGTACGTCCAGCTTACCACCCATTTCACGCACGAGCTGCCGAATCTGAAACCCGCCAATGCCATAGCCGCCCTTCTTGGTACTCTTGAAGGGCTGAAAGAAAATATTCTGGATAAACTCGCGGCTCATGCCGGGGCCATCATCGCTGATATCAAGAATTGCCTGCTGGTCACGGGTTTCTCCATGAAAGGAGACGGCGCCTTTTTCGCCGACCGCATCCCAGGCGTTTTGCAGAATATGACCGAGGGCTGTGCGCAGTTTCTTTTCATCGACCTGGGCCAACATGGTTTCCTCGGGCAAGTCTACTTTCATATTGGCGTGTAGTTTTTGCCAATCGTCGGCGACTTGGCGCAAAATTTCATCAAGGGCCACGGGAGACATCTGAACGCGCTCTAAGGGGGCTTCGGAAGAACGCTCCCGAACCGCTGTCAGGTCCGCCATCATGGATTTCATGCGCGCCACTGAATTGGCAACCGTGTTGATCATGTCTTTCTGAAACTCAGGGTTTTCCCCGTGAACGCGGGCGTTCTGCACCATGATCGAAAGCTGATTGACGATATTTTTCATGTCGTGGGCGATGAAGGCAAAGCGTTCGTTGAATTCTTCCAGTTTCTGAACCTGCGACAGCGCCGCCGCCGCACGTGCCTCGGCAATATAGGAGGCAGCCTGCTGGGATACGGTTTCCAGAAGCTGTTGATCTTCATGGCCGAAATCCCGATTGGCGCGGGGCTGGCCGAGGGCGAGGATACCTTGCAGAATGCCTTCATGAATAAGGGGCACCAGAAAGGACACCGGCCTGTCATTAATCGTGGCAAAGGAGGCGGTCTGTGTATCGTCTTTAGAGACCTGACGGATCGACGGGTCCTCGACAAAGAGCCCGACGAGCGCATGGTCCATTTCAAGACTGTCGATGTCCCCCTCAAAGTTCCAGGAAACTTCGGGATGAAACGCCTCCCCGCGCGCATCAAGGACCCATAGCAGGGCCGCCGTGCTTTCAAAGATGGAAGCTATGGCGGTGACAATGCGCTGGTTGAGAGATTGGTCCTCTTCACTGGCGGAGAGGGTACCAATAAAACGCAGCCACTCCTCACGGTAGTCGTATTTAACGCTGTAGAAATTGTCAGAGATAAATCCGCGCAGCCGGGCGCGCAGAGAACCTGACGCAAAGAGCGATACCAAAAGCACGATGGCGAGACTTAAAAAGACGGTCTGAAAAACCGACCCGGCGTCACCGCCAATTTGTGCCACATAATAGCCGGCCGCCGAAATAGCCAGAAGGTAGATGCCGGTGCCCATGACCGCGGCGGTGTGAAAAACCATGGTTCGCGAAACATGCAGGTTGATGGTCCAATATTTGGCGCGCGAGACGGAGATGGCTATGAGCGGCGCGGCAAAGGCGATGACATAGCCACGTGCATCAAACAGCCCCTCGCTCATGCGATTGAAGATCACGGCCTCGGCATAGAAGAAAAATTCATAGGCAAAAACAAGACCAAGACCAATGCACAGATATTTCGTTGCCCAGCGCTGATCAATGTCGGCATTGCGAAATAGGTTTTCGAGCAGAAAGAGACCAAGGATGGAGAGCGTCAGGCGTGAAAGCCCGCTGAGGAAGAAGTGGCTGTGGCCGCTAAGCCCCTCGACCAGCAAAAGATCGGCGACAGTGACGTAACCCAAAAGCGCAAGGGGGACAATCAGACCAAAGGCCACCCCCTGCTTTACCCAACTCTCCGCGCCGCGCCTACTCAGCCCCGTGATCACGATCAAAAAGACTATCCAGGCAAGCGACCGCGCTACCTCGAGCCAGATTGTCAGGGTGGGGTTGATCGTCCATGCCGCCGCGTCGTCGCCCCATATGATCAAAGCCCAAATGACCGTGGCCAGCGAGGCCATTACAAGCCAAAAGAACTGGCGGCTGCGGGTGCGGGTCATCAAGGCAAGACCGGCGAGACCGGCAAAGGCCAGCGCGCAAATCAGATAACTGCCCTGGATGATCAGGTCCGCCATGGCAGTCCCTACCGTGAGCCCACAAGCATCAGAACAACACGGACTGTCTGCAAGAGGATGACCAGATCAAGAAACATGCTTTCGTTCTTTACGTAGTAAAGGTCATAAGCAAGCTTGGCCTTGGCGTCTTCCTTTGAGGCGCCGTAGGGATAGTTGACCTGCGCCCAACCAGTGATCCCCGGCTTGACATTATGGCGCGCCGCGTAAAGCGGGATTTCGCGGGTCAGCATGTCAACAAAATAGGGACGTTCGGGGCGTGGCCCGACAAAACTCATATCGCCGCGCAGCACGTTGATAATCTGCGGCAGCTCGTCGATGCGGGTGCGGCGGATGAAGGCTCCCACCCGCGTGACCCGATCGTCGCCTTTGCCAGCCCATTGCGGCACGCCGTCTTTTTCAGCACTGGTGGTCATGGAACGGAATTTGATCACTTTAAAGAGCCGACCATTTTCGCCCACTCGTTCCTGCAAATAGAGACAGGGCCCGTTTGAATCAATGCGAATTGCCAAGGCGGTAAAAAGCAGCAAGGGAAAGGTAAAGAACAACATGATCGCGGCCAGCGTCACATCAAAGGCGCGCTTGGAGAACTGACGCAGCCAATCGGTGGCAAAACCGTTCGACAAGGCCATCCAGCTCGGCTTGACTTCGTCGAGATCGATTTGACCGGCCTCGCGCTCCCAGAACGTGAGATAGTCAGTTACCTCGATGCCGGCCATGCGGCATTCCAGGAGCTGCCAGATGGGGAGGCCGCGTTGCTCTTTCGAGGCGATAACAATCTCATCGGCATGGGCATCACGTGCCGCCTTGAGGAGTGGGCATTGTCCAACGGGAAAAGCTTCCGGCACTTCAGCATTTTGCGAACCGAGTACCAGGTCAAACTGATCACGGCCGATAAAACCGGCAGGGGCCAAATGACCCTTGCCTTCGGTGTTGAGGAAGGACTGCACCCGGGCGGCCATCATGCCATCGCCGAGGACCAGAATGCGGCGCTTGAAAAGCTCACTTTTGGAAAAAGCGACCAGACCAAACCGCATGACGATAATGATTGGATAATGAATCACCAGGGTGAATGCGAAAAGGCCCAGATACCATTCAATGTTGACCGGATCGAAACGTGTGTAGACCGGAAACAGGACCAGACAGGCAAAAATGGTCAGGAGCAGGCCAATACCGGCGCGCTGAAAGAAGGAGCGTACATCGATAAAGACATCCCGGTTGTACATGCCGACGGCCGAGAGGCAGAGGAAGGCGACGAAGGTTAAGGTAAACGGCAAGGTCAGGGTCACATGATCCGGTGCATTGTCGGCCAGAAAAGTGCGCGCACCGACCCACTGCAGGCCAATGAACATTCCCAAAAAGAGAATTGTTTCAGCGGCTGCCAAAATTGAGACAGGCAAGGCGATGTAATATCGAAACACTTTAAGCACAAGTCACCTCTTCAGGTGAGTCTTTCACCATTTGCAGCAGTTGGAGACACAAGTCCCGATGCAAGACCCGTGCTAGATTCATAAATCCAGCTTCGGGATATGTCGTTTTGATGAAAGTTACCCATGCCCCTGAACTTAAAGGGGGCCCACACCAATTATCCTAAACTCAGTCAAGAACGTTGCAGCATTCTTGAGATCATCATAGCAGCATTTTGCCCCATTGGAACCACCTCGGAGCGGCAAAAACCCAGCAGTGTTGCGGATTTGACCCCTTGTTGCAGCTTGAACCCGGTTTTTTGCATAAGTCGTTAACCTTTCGGCCACGGGTTTATGGTTAACGTGCGGTCAAGGCCATCTGGCGCCCAGGAGACGCATGCGCATCTTAACCTTTTCCACCCTCTATCCGAATGCCGCCCAGCCGGTGCACGGGATTTTTGTTGAAAATCGCCTTCGGCATCTCATGGCGGACTGCGGCGTGGAGGCTGTGGTGGTCGCGCCGGTTCCCTGGTTTCCTTTCAAGTCTGAGCGTTTTAAGACTTATGGCAAATTTGCCCGGGTTCCCTTTAAAGAAGAGCGCCACGGCATTACGGTTTATCACCCCCGGTATGTTCATCTGCCAAAGGTCGGGATGCATCTGGCGCCCCGATCCATTTACTTAAGATGTCGGCCTTTGATAGCCCGGCTTCTGGATAAGGATGGCCCGTTTGATCTGATTGATGCGCATTATTTCTACCCGGACGGTGTCGCGGCAGCGATGCTGGCGCGTCATTTTGATCTGCCCCTGACGATTACCGCGCGCGGAACAGATATCAATCTGATTCCGGAATACCCCGGACCGCGACGCCAGATCCTTAAGGCGGCCGATACCGCAGGTCATCTGATCACCGTTTGCGATGCCCTGCGCGACCGACTGATAGAGCTTGGGGTCGCACCGCAAAAGATTACCGCGCTGCGCAACGGTGTTGATCTTGACCATTTTCATCCGGGAGGGCGTGAGGAAACCCGCGCCAAGCTTGGCCTGACACGTACGACCCTTCTCTCGGTTGGTCATCTCATTGAACGTAAGGGTCATCATCTGGTCATCGAATGTCTTAAGGCGTTGCCCGATTGCGATCTTCTGATTGCCGGTGACGGGGAGGAGCGCCGCGCGCTTGAGCATTTTGCCGAGCGGCTGCATCTTCAGGACCGGGTCAGGTTTCTCGGTCAGGTCCCGCATGAGGACTTGCAAAGTATTTACGCGGCGTCGGATGTGCTGATCCTGGCGTCCAGTCGCGAAGGATGGCCGAATGTGCTTTTGGAGGCCATGGCCTGCGGCACCCCTGTCGTGGCAACCGATGTCTGGGGCTCTGGCGAAGTTGTGCGCTCGCCCATCGCCGGGCGGCTTGCGGCGGCGCGCACCAGCCATTCCTTAACAGAGTCTTTACAAGACCTTCTCGCCCAATATCCAGACCGGTCGGAGGTGCGTCAATACGCGGAGGGTTTTAGTTGGGAGGCCACCTCACGCGGACAATTTGACATCTTTAACCGACTGATCGCTCCGTCTGCAGATTCAAGACGTCATAAAAACGCGTTCACTTAAAGCTTTGTTAACTGGCGCGGGGCACTATCAGGTCAGATCTTGTTAACCATGCTTCTTCAAGACTTAACGCCCATGATGACATTTCCTAAAGCCCATACGGTCGACCCGCAGCGTCTGACCCAATTGAAAAAAGGCGAACAGCTTTCGCTTGGCACCAGTGTTTTGATCTGGTGTGGGCTGTCGGTGATTTCCTGGGCGGTCTTTATTTTTGGCGCGCTGCAGCTCGTTTAACTCTCTTCGAGCCCCTGCAAAAACACATCAAAAACAAAAATAAGCCAGATGGCCCGCGAATGATCGCGCAGGCCTGTGCCATGCTCACGCGCCATTTTCTCAAGGGCCGCCATATCGAAATAGCCGGTGGCCGCGAGGCGGTCGCCGTTTAAGGTTTTCTCCATTTCCTCCCTTAAAGGCCCTCGGAACCAGTCCGCCAGCGGTACGGAAAACCCTTGCTTGGGTCGATAAAGAATGTCGCCGGGAAGCTTGTCCTCCATGGCCTTTTTCAAAACCATTTTACCTTGCCCCTCGGCAATCTTGGTTTGAGCGGGCAGGCGCATGCCGAACTCAGCCATGCGGTAGTCTAGGAAAGGCGCGCGCAGCTCCAACGACACCGCCATGGAGGTGCGATCCGCCTTAACCAGAATATCACCTGGCAACCAGGTCTTCAGGTCAACATATTGCGCGCGGCGCAGGGGATCGCCCGTTGGCGCCGCGGCAAAGTGACCTCGAATATGGTCGAGCGCCTGATAGTCTTCGAGTTGTTCTTTAAAACGCTCTGAGAAGATGCGGCCTCTGTCCTCATCGCTCATGGCGCTGACGGAATTAAAATAGGCTTCTTCCTCGCTCATGGCCAATTCCGCAAAGGTGGTTTTGGCCCGCAGGAAACGCGGCGCCCAATCCGCCTTGGGATATAGTTTGGCCAGGGTCCCAAAGAGCGCCTTGCGCAGAGCCTGTGGCAGTTTTGATTTGAGCCGTTCCTGGGTGAGGTGAAACCGGTGGCGCCGGTAACCGCCAAAGACCTCATCGCCCCCATCGCCAGACAGACATACGGTGACCTCTTGCCGGGCAGCCTCACAGACCCGGTAGGTGGGAAGCGCGGAGGCGTCGCCAAATGGTTCATCAAAGATGTCGCCGAGATGCTGGATAAGAGAGAAGTCATCCGGATCGACCTCACGCACATGGTGATCGGTATGATAGAGATCTGCTATTTTTTGCGCATAGGCGCGCTCGTCAAAGTCCTTGTGACCAAAACCGATGGAAAAGGTCTTGACCGGTTCAGTGCCAAGCTCGGACATGGTTGCGACGATGGCGCTTGAATCAACGCCGCCAGACAGAAAGGCACCGAGCGGCACGTCTGAAATCAGACGTCCCTTTACCGCATCCGATAAAAGTTCCTTCAGGGTTTGGCGGGACACCTCTGGCGCAATGTCTGTTTCGTCGCGCGGAATATGCCAATAGTGGCACAGTTCAGGTTCCGCGCCCCGGCGCCATTTGAGCCAATGGGCGGCCGGCAGTTTTTTAACGGAGCTGAAAATACATTTAGGCTCTGGCACATATCCGAAAGCAAAAAAGTCCTCAACGGCTTGCGGATCGATCGTCCGGTCAAAGCTTGGATCTTCCCTGAGAGCCTTGAGTTCAGAGCCCACCAAAACATGCCCGTCCGGGCGCTGCGTGTAATAGAGCGGTTTTTTACCCAGCCGATCACGGGCCATGAAAAATGTATCGTCGCGACCGTCCCAAAGGACAAAGGCAAACATGCCCTGGAGGCGGGATACAGCCTCCGCACCCCAGTGCACCCAGGCCCTCAAGATCACTTCTGTATCTGAGCGGGTCTTGAAAGTGACACCCTCGGATTTCAATTCGCGCGTGATCTCCTGAAAGTTATAGATCTCGCCGTTAAAGACGATCACGACCTGACCGTCTTCCACATACATGGGCTGATGCCCGCCCTCTACGTCGATGATGGAAAGGCGGCGATGCCCAAGACCAATGCCGGGACCGATGTGCCTATCGCTGCCATCGGGACCGCGATGGGCCAGGCGATCGGTCATGGCCTGTAGGAGCGCCTCATCGATGGGCCCGGCATTCTGGCTGTTAAAAATGGCTGTCAGTCCGCACATAAGCGATCAATGTCCCTGTAAGACGGCGGGGGAACGGGCCTTGATGCCAAGATCAGGCGTACCCAGGACGACGTCATAAAGCGGCAGGAGGGCGAGCGCGATGGCGGCCAGGACCGTGACGCCAAGGATCCGGCGCAAAGGATGCGGTGTCAGATCCGCGCTGGGTGGGCCTTCCTCGGACAGGTCGTCCCGGGGCGTATCCGGGTCGGCAAAGCGCAACCCCACCCACCCCATGAGGCCCAGAACCACCAGGAAAAAACCCCAGCCATAAAGCAAATGATCGTCAACGATGTCGATCTGCCGGTCGGTGAATTCCGCCAGAGCAATAATCGCAAAAATCCGAAACGCATTGGCAAAGACCGAAGCAACAAGGGCAATCGCCACTGCGATAAGCCGCTTGCGCATGGAGGCATAAACGAAAGTTGCATAAAGCGGAGCAAGCGCCAGGGTCGACAGGATGAAGTTAAGACCGGAGCATCCCTCGGCGACAAGATAGTCGCCGGTGGTGACCGAGATGAGCGTGCCCTCGGCAAAGACGGGAATGCCGCTTACCCACAAAAGCCAAGCGGAGATGTCCGTGGCAAGTTTCTGCAAAACCGGAAAGAAAAGCGTGCCGGTTGGCACCATGAGCCAGAGGTAATTCATGGGCAACAGCAGGGCCCAGTAAAGCCGCCAGCCTAAAAGCGTCACGACAATCGCCTGAAACAGGCCGACAATCAGAAAGTGCTCTCCTTCCATGATGCCCATGGCATGAACCACAAACCAGAGCGCGGAGGCCGCCAACAGCCCCGGCAGACCCGGTAACCAGGGGCGGGGCACCAGCGGCGCGAGAACGGCGCGGCGATCCCAGATAAGATAGGCGGCAATCGGAATGATCAGAAACCCGTGATTATAGGAGGAGCGGTGCGCCCATAGGTAAACGGCATTGGCAACCGCCGGCCAATAGAGCAGAACCGTCCAGAAAAAAAGCACGGCCAGACAGGCAAGCGTTGGCGCCCAGAGCCGCAGCGCTGGAGGCCAATTTACCATAAGACTGTCCGCCCACTTGACCGGGCCGAGATCAGGATCCGTTGTCATTCTTCCAATCGACACGCGCAGCTTGCCGCCTGTCCCAGATCGGCACAGGCATCGCTTGCCTAACAGCAAAGGCCGCGGGTCCTCCAATTGCAGCAGCAGGTTCCGTTACCGGAAATTCTTGCAAGATTGATACCTGAAATCTAGCACCAAGATGGTTCTTTTTTTACCAACTCGCCCTATAGTTCGACCCACTATGGCCGGAAAAAATTTTCTCCTCCTTTGTCAGCGTATCCCCTTCCCTCCCGACAAGGGAGATAAGATCCGTTCGTTCCGGCTTTTGGAACATCTGCAGACCAAAGGACAGGTTCATCTTGGTTGCTTTGTTGACGATCCTGTCGACTGGGCCCATGTGGATGTCCTGGAGGAGAAAACCGCGAGCCTGAAGGCGGTCGCCTTGCATCCGCTGATCGCCCGGGCAAGATCGGTTCAGGCGCTGGCATTTGGCGCTCCCTTGAGCGCGCCGTATTTCTTTTCCCGGGCGCTGCAAAAATGGGTCGACCAGACACTGCAGGACAAACACATCGATACCATTGTGATTTTTTCTTCTGCGATGGCGCAATACATCACTCGGCACAACCGCGGTGAGGCTCGCTTTGTCATCGATTATGTGGACGTGGATTCGGACAAATGGCGCCAATATGCCCAAAACAAACACGGGCTCGCCCGATGGATCTATGGCCGTGAAGCTAACAGGCTTCTTGCCTTTGACCGTAATTTTGGCGCAGCAGCAGATTGTTGCAGCTTTGTCTCGAGGCAGGATGCCGACTTGTTTAAAACCTTGGCGCCGGAGCTGGCCTCCAAAACCATCGCGGTTTCAAATGGCATCGATACGGATTTCTTTTCACCAGAAGCGACGCAGACACTGCACCGACCCGACTCTTTTCAAGGCGATGGTCCCCACCTCGTCATGACCGGGCATATGGATTATTGGCCAAATGTGGAAGGCGCTTTGTGGTTTGCTCAAACCATCTTGCCGCAAGTGCGCGCCCAGTTTCCGGCGGCGCAGTTTCACATTGTCGGCGCCGCGCCGCGCGCTGACGTAAAGGTCCTTGGCGAGTCCGATCCGCATATTCATGTCACAGGACGCGTGCCCGACATTCGCCCCTATATGGCGGCGGCGGATCTTATCGTCGCGCCCATCCGAATCGCGCGGGGCATCCAAAACAAGGTTTTAGAAGGCATGGCCATGGCCAAATGTGTCGTGACCACCGAGGCGGGATTTGAAGGCATCGAAGCGGTTGAAGGCGAACACTTGCTGGTGGCGCAGGACAGTGCGGGCTTTGCCGGGCTGATCCAGGAAGCCCTTCGCTCCAAGGAAACAGAGGCGATTGGCCAGCGGGCGCGGCAGCATCTTAAAGATCATTATGCCTGGGCGGCGCGCATGGCTGGCTTTGATCCCTATCTCTAACCGATATTGCGAACGATCTTTGGGCCCAGAAAATTGGCCACCGGCAGCGGTAGATGGCTCCAAAGCTTGACCGCCAGATGGTATTTCGGATTGGCCGGGCTCAGATTTGGCATCTCCTGACCTTCCGCCAGAATAAATTCATGCGCGATGGGTTTGGGATCAAACCCCCAGTTCTTCTTAAAGGCATAGGGTCCGGTTCCGACTTTGGAACGTCCGAAGTCGAAATAGGTCTTTCCCTTGGTGATTGCGCGGCGCATGAGCTGCCAATACATCAGATCGTTGGAACCCAGCCCGCGGGCGGCGGGCAGGGAGCCGGTGTAATAGGGCATCACCGTGTCGTTAAAATAAAAAGACAGGACGGCGCTCACAGGTTTGCCTTCGTGGCAAATCGTCAGGATATCGCAGTCAGCGCCAAAGATATCAACCAGTGCCTGAAAATAGGTTTTGCCAAAGACCGGCGTGCCCAGATTGCGAACGCTCACCGCATAAAGGTGATGAAAATCATCCACCTTTTCATCCATTCGAACCGTCAGTGCTTCATTTTTGAGCGCCTTGCGAACCACGGCGCGTTGCTTGCGCGGTATGAGTTTTAAGGCTTCGTCTTCATCCTCCGGGAGCGGCCGGCTGAAATTGGCATAAAGGTCCTCACGGGCGGGCAGGTTTTCATTACGGCGGTGAGGCGCGCGATATTCCACATAGGCCGCGCCTGTGTGGCGCATCAGTTCGCGTGCTTCGGCTTCCAAAATGTCATAGACGTCGCTGGTCAGTCCCAACGGTCCGCCGCCCATACAAAATCCGTTTGAGATCAAGGCATTGCCAAACAGACGGCTTTGGATATGGGTGAGCGGCAAAATGCCAACAAGGCGCCCGGCCTCTCGCGCCTCGACGTAGTAGCTTTTGTGCCCAAAGGCGCGGGCGACCACGTGGCGCCATCCGCTCAAGTGAAAAAAGCTGCCGCCCTCGGTTTCGCGAACGAAGGCGTCCCATTCAGCATCCGCTTCAGGGGAAAACTCCAGGAGCGACAGCTCAACACTCATTGCGCCGCCTCGCCAAAGGCCGGCGTCGACGCGCCGACAAAACACTCATCTACCCGACCCCACTTAAAGTCCCTCAAAAGCCGTTCGATCTTTGCCTCCATACGCGACAAATTGGTGTAATGGCGTAGGCGCGATTTAAAAGGCACCCCCACCGGGCGCGGCTGGTCGGCGTCGATTTCCCAGGGATGGCAATAGAACATATAGGGCTGCGCCTCGTTCCTGTTGAGCTGGCGGATCGCGTATTTTGAAAAAGCGTAAGGGAAGATCCGGAAATAACCACCCCCACCACCCGGCCAAGTGCGCCCGAGCTTGCGTAAGGTGGTCATGGGATACTCAACAATCCCGCATCCGGGATAAGGCCGGAAGGCAAAGCGAGGCGCTTCGTCCAGCCCGTAAAGATCGTGCGCGATGGGGTAAACGGAGGAAGAGTATTTATACCCCTCTTCCGCCAGAACCTCATATGCCCAGAGCACATCTTCGCGCATGGAAAAGGTTGCCGCCCGGTAGCCCTTGACCGGAACACCGCCAAGATCTTCCAGGATCGCCTTGGTGCGCTTTACGTCCGCGCGAAACGCCGCGGCATCCTGCTCGAACACACGCGTGTGCTCATACCCATGAGCCGCCAGTTCATGCCCCTCGGCGGCGATGCGTTGGATGGTGCCGGGAGCACGCTCGGCAATCCAGCCGAGAGTAAAGAAGGTTGCCTTAACATCATACTGGGCAAACAGATCGAGAAGCCGCTCGGTGTTGCGCGCGACCCGGAGCTCCTCGCCCTCCCAGTTTGAGCGATCATAGGCACTGACAAGAGCCTGAACCTGGAAGTAATCCTCGACGTCAACCGACATGGCATTGCGGATCGGCGTCTTGGCCATTTCCGGCAGGGGGAGGGGCTGCGGATCAAAGGGGGGATTGATCATCAGATCAGGTCCTTTTGGGTCGTGCGGTCAACTGGCCTTGTGGCGACCACCGAGATAGTCAATCACCAGGTGCAAGGCCCGACGCATCAGCTTGCTCTCGTCTTCCTGGCTGACCTCCGGCTCGGCCACATGGCGAATGGTGAGGTCGACAATTTGCGGTTCATCCAAATCGCTGCGCGAACTCATGGGCGTCACCTCCACGATTTCCGGTTCCCGGTGACGCTCCTCGTCCACATGGGGAACCGGGAAGTCCAGGTCATCGGCCAAATCGTTTGAAAATTGCGTAGCCGCCACCGCCATTTCCGGCGTCAGGTCCACCTCGGCCTGAAGTTCTTTGGTCAGCCGCGCGATTTCGGCGTCATGATCCTTTGAGACACGCGATAAGGGCGCCGCGGCGGAAACCGCCGCTTCTCTGTCGAGGACCTGATCCAGCTCCTCCTCCAGCTCTTCAGCCACCGCCAGAACCATATCGCGGGTGATGTGGTGGGTTTCTTCCAGATAGGCATAGAGCAGGATACGGGTGCAAAGCGTGTTGATCTTGCGCGGCAGGCCTTCCGTTAAGAGATGAATTTCCAACAGGGCTTCATGTTCGAAGGAGGGGTCTTGCTGCCAGCCGACGCATTGCAACCGGTGACAGATATATTCCATGGTTTCCTGAGGTGACAGGGGCCCCAAATGATAGGAAGCGATCACCCGTTGGCGCAGCTGAGCCAGCTCAGGGCGCGCCAGGGTCTTTCTGAACTGCGGCTGACCCAGCAGGAAACTCTGAAGGGCCGGCTTGCCGTTGACCAGAAGGTTGGAGAGCATGCGCAGCTCTTCCAAGGCGGTGATCGATAGGTTTTGCGCTTCGTCGACAAATAACAGGCAGCGGCGACCCTGCCGATAACTGTCCGCGATGAACCGCTCAATGGTGCGGAAGACGGTCGTCTTGTTCTGGCCCTCCTGCGGCAGGCCAAAAGCAGAGGCCACCATGCGGATCATGTTTTCCTGATCGAGATTGGTGGTCACGATATTGGCCGCGACAAATTTGCGCGAATCCAGAGTGGCCAGAAGGTGTTCTGTAATCGTGGTTTTGCCGGCCCCGACCTCGCCGGTAATCAGAATAAACCCTTCTCCCTGATCCAGACCGAACTTCAGGTGCGAAATCGCCCGCTTGTGGACCGAACTTAAATAAAAGAACCGGTGATCGGGAGACAGGCGGAAGGGGATTCCGCTAAATCTGAAAAACTCGTCATACATACGAAGTGATCACCGGACCTTTTCTTGCGTTACCAGGATGTGGTTACTGACAATACGATGGCGTTTTCCGTCACTTCCATTCCAGTGCCATATTCGTAGCTCTGGTTGACCCCTTGAAGTGAAATATAGGCATTTTGCGTCAACGCCATCGCCGCGCCAATTGAGTAGCGCTCGATATCTGTTTCTTGTGCCGGCACATCGGCGTCTTCGTCTGACAGGCCGACACTGGCGAATGCTTTTAAGCGATCGGAGAAGAGATATTCCATGCGGCCCTGCACCTGAGTAATGGTGTTGTCATTAAGGGCAAACTCAAACTCGCGATCGAGATAGGCAAAGCCGAGCTGATAGGAAAAGGCATCCATGTTACCCGATGCCTGAACGCGGGCGCGGCGCTGGATGTAACTGTCATTGACAATGTCAGCCACAATATCATCCAAACCGATCAACGCGCCGGTGTCGTCGAAAATGGGCGTGCCGCTCAATTCGACGAATTGACCCGCATCCGTCACCAGGGTGTGGTTATAGCTCGCGGTCAGGGCAAAACTTTCCCTGAAGGTGTGACTGGCGGCCATGTCGTAAGTTGTGCGATTGTACCGTTGACCGGCTTCGGCCCGGAATGTGGTGCGAGCGCTTGGCCGCATATCAAATCCGACCCGCCAGAGAGTTTCCTCAATCTCATTGGTGCCATCACCGTTAGTGTCGGCCTGGTCATACCCGACACGGCCGATGAGACGGGTCGTCCCGGAAATACCAAAGAAGGCAGAGGCGAGAACATCCAAATCCTCGCGATCATCATCCAATTGACGGGCGCGAACATTCAGGCTCCAGGTAAAGGGGTCTTGCGAATTTTCAGTGCCAATTCGAAATTGCTCCGTGACGCGGTCGATGTCATTTGGCAGAACGGTCGCCGCGCCAACGTCAGTATCGCTATAGCTGACGTTGGAAAGTTCAACGCCGGCCAAAAGTTCCATGCTGCCGCCGACAATGGTTTCAATATAGGGCCGCAAGCTCACCGTGGTGACGCGCACTTGCTCGCCGCCATAGGTGCGATCTGTTGCGGCGCGAACCGCGTTGCGATTGCGGGCGCGCTCCAGGACCGAACCATTGAGGTCGATATAGAAAAATTCCGGCGAGACTTCAAAGGTGTTTGTGGCGCGCAGATCATGACGGGTGCCGTCATATTCGTCCGCCGTGTCATATTTGTCGTAAGAGAACTGATAATAGAGCGCCGATTGTAATCGCGGCGAAGTGGCACGCAATTGCAGACCAAGATCGATGCTCAGGATGGTATCGTCTTCCTCGCCACCATCGGTCAGATAGACATTGTCGGTTTGCGTAACCTTTAAATCCGCGGTTGGGGTCACTTCGACCTCCACCGCGCGGGCACCCGTCGTAGCCGCAAGCAGCGTCAGACCGGATGCAAGAACCAAGCTTCCCAACGAAAGCGTGGTCAGAGATGTCCCCCTCAAAAGGGATGAATTTGAACGATTTTTAGCCCCATTAGCCATTTGCCTGGCTCCCCTGGTAATAATAGGAATAGGCCCCGTAACGCTCGCGGGCCTGTTGTTCCGTGACTTTATTAAGAACAAGGCTAATATTCTCGCAGGAAGAAATCAATGACAGGGCCTGGGCAATGTCGCGCTGAGAGGTGCGATTGGCCTCCACAACCATGGCAATCTGGCCCACATGAGAGGCCAAAACACTGGCTTCACTGCTCATGAGGACCGGCGGTGTGTCAACGATGATGACCCGGTCGGAATAGCGGGTGGCCATATCGCTCATCAGGGATTTCATTTGCGGGCTCGACAGCAGCTCGGTCGCCTGGGCCACATGGTCGCCTGAGGGCAGGATGGTCAGGTTCGGCACATTGGTGCGCACCAGAACATCCGGGATTGTCAGGCTTTCATTGACCAGAAGATCCAAAAATCCATATTCGGAGTGAAAACCGAGGCGTTGAGGCACATCCCGGCGCACGACATCGGCATCCACCAACAGCACATTCAGCCCCTTTTCGGAGGCAATACTCATGGCCAGATTGATGGCAACAAAGGTCTTGCCCTCATTGGGCTGGGTACTGGTGACCATGATCACGTGGTCGCGCCCGTTGGACTGTGCCTTTGGTTCAAAGGCATTGAGCAGGAGCGGGCGCTTGATGGCGCGCATCTCTTCGACGATCCGGCTGCGACCGGAATTCGGCGTCACATACCCCTTCTTTTCCATGTCCGTCAGGTTCAGGTTTGCCATGTTGACGGAACGACGGCCTGTATTGAGCGGAGCGGTGACCGAAGCCTCGGCAGGGCCGAAACCTGACCCGCGAGAGGTTTCCTGCGCGCGGTTGATGAGATCCATCGGTTTGCGGGTTGAGGCAGGCTTTGCCTCCCTTTCGGCGAAACGCTCTACCAGACTTTTTTTCTTGTCACTCATTTTACTTCACCTTGAAAGGAGACAGGCTCCCTACTCCCACTGTTATCCGCTTAGTCCGGTAATGTTGATGGCGTCACGTAACCCATCCATATAGGGCAAGAGCAGCGCGGCAATCACAACGAGACCGACCGGCATGGCAGCCGCGATGAGAAATGTCGTGTTGGACAAAGCTGACTTGGCCTTTGAAGACAGGCTCTCGATCCGCGATATTGACCCGATCACCGGCAGACCAAATGTCTGGTTGAGCCTGGAGGCGACCGCAAAGGTGTCTTCAAGCTGGGCCCGCAGGAAGCTGGTACCGCCTCCGGCGCCGAAGGCAAACACCAGCACCATGCCCAAATAGATCAGACGCGGCGGCCCTGACGGCAGCGCCGGGATGACGGGTGGTTCAACGTTTTGATATTGCACCGCGTCGGTCCAGGCGTTGCGCTCTGATGTCAGTTTGACGCGCTCGCGACCAGCCAGGATATTTTCGTAAGAGGCCTTGATGACATTGTAATCGCGGTTGAGCGCCTGCATTTGGGCTTCGATTTCCGGCGCCTTGGTGGCGTTCTTTTGCATCTCTTCATAGACTTCCTGAGCCGTCTTCTTCTTTTGCTCAAGAATAGATAGCTGCTGGTTGGCGTCGAGCAGTTTCAAGCTGAGCTGCTCATGAACCGGATTGGCCACCTTGGTCGCGTTGACGAAGTTTTCTTCTTCGTTGTCGCCGGACTTGCCCTCCCGTTCACGTTCATAGCGATCAATCAACCGGGTCAGGCGTTTTTGTGAGGCCACAACATCGGGATGATTTTCGGTATATTGGGCGAGCAGGTCATCAAGACGCTTGCGCTCTGCCTGGATCTGAGAATAGGTGGAGGAAACCAACTGACCATCGATGAGGATCGGGGGCGCACTTTCCATGGTATTGTATTTCGGCGTCTTGCGCAGGTTTGCTTCGAGCTGATCCCGGACCGCGGTGGTTTCGGCGATCTGGAAATCGATCTCCTTGACAGCTTGGGCGGCTGCGCGCATGCGCTCCACGAAAGTCTTTTCGCCGGACAGGATGCCCAGATGCTCAGCGCGGAACTTGGCCATGCGCTGCTCCGCCTCCGATAATCTTGCCTCATAATCGGCGATCTGTGTTTTCAGGAAGGACTCCGAACTCTGAATGCTGGTGCGGTTCTGACCGAGATTGCTTTCGGTAAAAACCGTGAGAAGGGCTTGCACCACGTCGCGCGCGCGCTTGGGGTCGGTATCAACAAATGAAACCTCCAGCACATTAAATTTTGTCAACCGGACCTTGATGCGGCTCTTCAAGCTTTCCAGCATCTCCTGCTCTTCGGCTTCATTGGTGATCTCAAGATCAAGATCGACGGAACGAGCGACCTGCTGCAGGTTGGGCATGGACAACAGGGTTTCAGTTTTGGTTTGCAATTGCCGCTGAACATTGGCCTCAACGGTAACCCCTTTGGTCGCCTGGTCCAATGTCGTGTTCGGATCAACCTGAATAACCGCCTTGGATTCATACTGGTCCGGCATCAACACAACAAAAGTCGTGCCGATGACCGCAAAGACCCAGACCACCGGAATGCCAATCCAGCGCCAACGCCAGGTCTTTTTCAGCTGCGCCAAAATTTCAAGATAGGCTTCGTTCATGACCCTTTACCCTTAAGACCTTGAGATCACTGCTCCTTAGAACCGTGACTCAGGAATAATCAGAACATCACCTGGGTGAAGATCCACATTGGCGCCCACATCGCCGGAGCGCAAAAGATCCGCCAGACGGACGCGGTAGACTTGTTCTTCCTCACCCATCTTGCGAATGATGACGGCGCGGTTGCCGTCCGCATAGTCGGTAAGGCCGCCCACTTCGATCATAGCGTCCAGCACTGTCATTCCCTTGCGGTAAGGAAGGGCTTGAGGCCGGGTTGCCTGGCCAACGATCCGGATCTGCTGGCTGAAAGAACCCGTAAAGCCGGTTACGATAATGGTGACCTGCGGATCCTGAATATAGGTCTTCAAGGTCTCTTCCATTTCTGTCGCCAGCTGTGTCGGCGATTTACCCGCGGCCAGAATGTCCTCAATCAGCGGAATGGAGATACGTCCATCCGGGCGCACCGGTACGGTGGTCGACAGATCCTGGTTTCGCCAGACAAAAACCTGCAAGGTATCGCCCGGGCCAATCTTGTAATCATCATTGGATTGCTCGATCGGCTGATGGGTTGGCGCGTCCGGATATTTCGACGCACATGCCGAAACAAAAATTGCGGCCAACAGGCTGAGCGCTAAAGCGCCCTTTTTGATCATCCCCTCGCGTATCATCACGATGTTCACTCCTTTGCGATTAAAGATCGACCCTGATTTCAAGGTGCGATCCCTCTTATGTGTCCTGTCCTCTTTTTAAAGGTACTCGGGTACCCGACACCAAAAGGCGCCGCCAGGGCACCGATGTCTTCCTTTCGGACAGATATTTGTCTTCTGCTGTTTCTAACCAATTGCTCGCCTACTATATGCAATTTCGATTCCGAAATCATGTGTCACGTCACATTTTCTTTCAGGTCGGGGTGGAGGGCGGCGAATTGGGCCCTTTCCGGACCGCAGTTAACCATAGCGCCAACAAAGACGATGCCCCTCTTGAAGGCATCAGCCGCCTTCGGCCTGACCCAGATTGGTGCAGCCGTGACGCGCGCGATGGCTGACTGGTCTCACCCCTCCCGGAAGGCATGCAAGAGGGTTTTCTTGACCGGCCCCAGGAGGTACCCCAGCAGGGTTTGCTCGCCGGTCACAATCATGACCTCGGCGGGCATGCCAGACGACAGGGTAACCTCCTCGCCTAATGCTTCCAGGGTCTCACGGTCGATGGCGACCGTCGCGCGGAAATAGGCCTGACCGGTGGCTTGATCAATGAGCCGGTCCGCTGAAACATTGGTCACGGTTCCTTTGATACGCGGCATATTGCGCTGGCTATAGGCGGGCAGGTGAACCTGTGCTTCCAGGCCCTGATGCACCACATCAATGTCCATGGGGGATACCCGAGCCTCGATGACCAGATCCTCGTTCTCCGGGACGATGTCCATCAGCGGCTGGCCTGGGCCAATGATGCCGCCAGCGGTGTGCACCTTAAGGTCCACCACGTGACCGGAAACCGGTGCGGTGATCTGAATGCGGTTCAGGATATCTTCGCTGGCCGCCATGCGCTCTCCGGCTTGGGCCAGATCGGTTTGTACATTGGAGAGCTCTTCGGCCACCTTGTTTTGCAAACCGGTGTCAGCGGCGATGAGCTGCAATTCGGTCTCTCCGATAGCCTGGAGAGTGCGGGACACGGCGGCGCGATTAGCGCCAAGGCCGGATCTGATTTCCGCCTCGCCGCGCTGCAGGGCCAGAAGCCGCGGCGTACGCTCAAGGCCCTTGTTGACCAGAGACTGAACCCCTGCGATTTCCTTGCCGATGAGTTCAAGTTGCCGGGCCTGACCTTCAATCTGCGCTTCCAGACCTTTGACCTCTTCATTGAGCTGATCGATCTTGCTTGAAAGAACGGCCTTGCTATCTGCATGCGCGCGGCGCTGGGTTGCCAGAAGTTGTCGCTGGGTGTCGAGAACTTCATAAACCTTGGGGTCGCGGGCGCGCTCCAGCAACCAGCCCGGGAAAGTGATATGCTCGGCCCCGGTCTGCAAGGCCAGAAGGCGGGCCTGCTGGGCGGCACGCGTGTAATATTGTGTGGCAATCAGCTCGTAAGACGCGCGGGCCATGGTGTCTTCCAGAAGGATCAAGGGATCGCCAACTTTAACCTCGGAGCCTTCTTCGATGAGGATGCGGTCGATGATACCGCCTTCAAGGTGCTGGATGGTTTTGCGCGAACCGAGCGGCGAAATGACCCCCGGCGCGATGGCGGCGGAGGAAAGCGGCGCGAAAGAAGACCATAGAATTAGAAACCCCAGGAAGGCGGCCAGAGCAACAAAGCCGCGCCGCTCTTCTTTTGCGATCAGGGCGCGAAGGTCGAGCGGTTTGGGCGGGACCGGATGATTTGCGCGCTTGTCATGCAGCGCCATATCACGCCCGGTTTCAACAGCTGCGGGCAGGTTTTGCGAGGCCAGGGCGCTGGTCTCACCATCTTCAAAGCGTGCCAAGGCCCCTTTCAACCAGTTCTGCACCGCGCGCGCGCCTTTTGGCAGTCTCGACTTTTTTGTGAAGTCGTCCGCATCCTCTGGCGCGTTGCCACGCAGTTCACGGTCAAAGGCGTGGACATTGGAGGTCGCTTGGTCCTCAGCCGGTTTTTCAAGATCGTCGGTATTTTTTCCTGATGTTTTTGAAAGTCGCGCCAGGGCGGCTCGGATGTCACTCATTGACCGCGTCCTCCCTGCACCACGCGCTTGGCGCTCATCTTCTGAATGACTTCCTCACAAGGACCGAACATCTGAACCTCGCCGTTTTGCAAGAGCAAAAGTTTGTCAACATGAGAAATCACGGAGGAGCGGTGCGCGACCATGACAATGGCGGTGCCCTTGGCGCGCAGTTGATCAAGCGCGCGCATAAGCGCGGCTTCGCCCTCCTGATCGAGATTAGAGTTTGGCTCATCCAGTATGAGCAGGCAGGGATCGCCATAGAGCGCGCGGGCCAGGCCAATGCGCTGAAGCTGACCACCCGACAAAACATGCGCACCCTGTTTGACCTTTGTGTCATAGCCTTCGGGCAGCCGCAGGATCATGTCATGCACGCCGGCAAGTTTTGCCGCCTTGAGAACCTCGACACTGTCGGGATTGCCCATGCGGGCAATGTTGTCGGCGATGGTGCCGTCAAACAGATCAATAGCCTGGGGGAGATATCCCACGTGGGTGCCGAAATCAGACCGATCCCAGAGATGCACATCGGCGCCATCAAGACGCACATGACCGACCGTTGGCGGATAGATGCCGGCCAGCATGCGGCACAGCGTACTTTTGCCCGCCGCCGAGGGACCAATAATGGCAAGGGCCTCTCCTGGCTTTAAGGCGAAGGATATGTTGCGCAGAATAGGCTTGGCGACGCCCTTGGGCGCAAAGGAAAGCCCCTCCACCGAGACCTGCCCCTTCGGCTTGGCAAGGGCCATGCGTTCGGGCTCGGCCGGACAGGCCGCCAGGAGCTTGTTAAGCCGATCAAAGGCCGTTCGGGCGCTGACCCAGGCCTTCCAGGCACCAATAGATTGTTCAACCGGTGCCAGACCGCGGCCCAGCAAAATGGAGGCCGCAATCATGCCGCCCGAGGTGAGCTGCCCGCGTAGCACCAGCCAGGCGCCTGCTCCCATGATCCCGATCTGCAGAGCAAGTCGGAAGAATTTCGTCAGTCCACTGATTTCTGCCGCACGGTCTCCGGCGTAGTTTTGGGCGGACAACACCTTGTTGTTTGCCTCAGCCCAGCGGCTCAAAAGATTGGGGCCAAGTCCCATGGCCTCGACCACCTCGGACTGGGCGATGGTTTTTTCTGCCTGATTGAACGCACTGACCTGGGCTTCGCTCGCCTGGCGCAAGGCGGTGCGGGTTGCCAGCTCGTTAAGCCAGGCAAGACCGAAAAGAATAGCCGCGCCCAGGGTTGCAATGACCCCGAGCAGAGGATGCAGGATGAAAATCAGCCCCAGGAAGAGCGGCACCCAGGGGGCGTCCAGCAAGGGAAAGATGGCCGGGCTGGCTCCGAAAGAGCGGATCTGAGCAAGATCGCGCAGAGGCTGCGCGCCCACCGGCGCCCCTTGCAACGAAATCTTCATGGCGCCCGTCAGTACCGGCAGGGCCAGGGTCTGGTCGAGCCAGACACCAATGCGGGTCAGAAGGCGCTGGCGATAGGTATCCATCTGTCCGAGCACAAGAAGGGCAACCATGGCAATCGCGGTGAGCACCAAAAGCGTTTCGGTGCGACCAGAGGTCAGGACACGGTCAAAAACCTGCATCATGTATATCGGGGAGACCAGCATCAACAGGTTGAAGAAAAGCGAAAAGACCGCCACCGGCACAAATCCGCGGCGCGCCTCGCGCAAGGCCTTGGTCAGAAGGGTCAAAGACCCCGGGTGGACGGAACTGGACATATGCCTGGCAGAGGCCCCGAAAAAACAGTTGAAACAGGGCCGGACGAGCCCTCAAAAGCTCCCCGAATCCCTCACTTTTTAAGTCTTAACGATATTTCGTTTATAGGCTGTTAAGGATGCGGCCCTCGGTTTTCCATAAAACGCCTTAATGAGGGCACAGGCTGCTTGACGGGGGGCGCCAAGGCCCTATGCTCGCGAAAAAACGGCCCGTGCCGCCAAAAATAAAGAAAGACGCCCGCCCCATGACCGTTCAGCCCTCTGCTTCTGATCTGACCGCCTCCTCTGAGAAAAACCTAGCCGCCCCGCGTTGGCGCCGGGAAGAGGTGGTGCGCCTTTTTGAGCTGCCGTTTAATGATCTTTTGTTCCAGGCACAGACGGTGCATCGGGAAAACTTTGACCCCAATGAAGTCCAGGTCTCCACGCTCCTTTCAATCAAGACCGGCGGCTGCGCCGAAAATTGCGGCTATTGCAACCAAAGCGCCCATTTTGACACCGGCCTTGATGCCTCAAAAATGATGGAGGTTGAGCGGGTTTTGGCAGAAGCGCGGCAGGCCAAGGAAGCCGGTGCAACCCGCTATTGCATGGGCGGCGCCTGGCGGTCCCCCAAGGACCGCGACATGCCCATGCTGGCGGCCATGGTGACGGGCGTGCGCGAGATGGGTATGGAAACCTGCATGACCCTGGGCATGCTGTCGGATTCTCAAGTCGCCACTTTGAAAGAGGCTGGCCTTGATTATTACAATCACAATGTGGACACGTCTGAGGCCTATTACGACAAGGTGGTAACCACGCGGACCTATCAGGACCGGCTCGACACCATTGAACGGGTGCGCGAGGCGGGCATTCACGTTTGCTCGGGCGGCATCATTGGCCTTGGCGAAGATGAAGGGGATCGCGCCGATATGTTGATGACATTGGCCAATCTGCCAGTACCGCCGGAAAGTGTGCCGATCAATATGCTGATCCGCGTCAAGGGCACGCCACTTGGCGAGGGAGACAATGTGGATTCTATTGAATTCATCAAGACCATAGCGGTGGCGCGGATCCTGATGCCAACCTCCATGGTGCGGCTGTCGGCGGGACGGCAAGCAATGAGCGATGAAATGCAGGCGCTTTGTTTTATGGCGGGCGCAAATTCCATCTTCCTCGGCGATAAATTGCTGACCACGGACAATGCCAGCGTGTCACATGACGAGGCCCTGTTTGCCAAGCTGGGCCTGCGTCCCATGCCGCTTGCGCGATGAGCGTCTGCTCTTTGCACAGCTGAAGTTTAATCCTATGCCTAAAGCTATTTTGTGGGACTTTGGCGGCGTCCTAACCTCGTCGCCCTTTGAAGCTTTTAACCGGTTTGAAAAAGAAAACGGGATCCCGCTTGATTTTATTCGCGGCGTCAACGCGACTAATCCGGATGCCAATGCCTGGGCGCAATTTGAGTCCAATCAGATCAGCCTCAGTGAATTCGACACGCTCTTTCTTGAGGAATCCGCAGCTCTGGGACATGCCATTGCCGGAGCGCGGGTGATCGAACTTTTGTCGGGCGATATCCGTCCTGAAATGGTGGCGGCGCTCGAAAGCTGCGCGGCGCAATTTAAGGTGGGCTGCATCACCAATAATGTGGCGGCGGGCAAAGGGGCCGGCATGGCGCGCTCAAGCGACAAGGCTTCCGCAGTGGCTCAGATCATGGCGCGCTTCGATGTGGTGATCGAAAGCTCGAAAGTGGGCATTCGAAAGCCCGACCCGAAGATCTATCAGATGGCCTGCGCGGCCCTGGACGTTGCCCCGGAAGACGCCGTCTATCTCGATGATCTGGGGATCAATCTTAAGCCCGCGCGGGCGCTCGGCATGACCACCATCAAGGTGGGAGACCCGGCGATCGCTCTTGAAGAGCTGGCGGCAGCGACCGGGCTGATTTTTTAGCAGTTTTGAGCGGTTTTCATCCTCATCTAAGTTTCAAGTAAGCTTCAAGGGGTCAGACCCCTTGAAACTTACCTCGAAATCTCCTGAAATCTTGGGCGCTTGAAATCTGCTCAGAAATCACACCTCGTGGGGTATTCGTGACGCTGGCGTCATTTTTTCCTTGCCCGACATCGCGCCCCTCCCTAGATAGGAAAGGCAGGATTTTTCAATTTATTAACGACCCCAGCCCCGGGCTTTCGTCGAGGAGGATGACATGGCCAATCAAATTACCAAGGATGCTGCCTATAATACCGTGGCGCCAAACGACTTTAAGGCACTCATTGAAGTTGAGCGCTATGGCGACCGCTCCAGCGCCTTTGATAAAATTATCTCCGCGACCCACGATCATTTCTGGGACCCGCTCGACAAGAAATACATCGACTTCGACGACGACTTTGACCTCGATAAGCAGATGATTCTGCCCGAAGACATGGTGCCCTCCCTGCAGCTCGACTATGTCCAGGAAAACCTCAAGGAAGAAGACAAAGTCCGCTTTGCCAACGAAATCGTGCGCTGGCAGGTGTCTTCCATTTTGCACGGCGAGCAGGGCGCGCTCTCCCTTTCAGCAAGCCTTTGCCACATTCTGCGCGACCCGGGCGCGCAGGAATATGCCGCTAATCAGGCGCGAGAAGAAGCGCGCCATGTGACAGCTTTCAATAAATATGTACAGGCGCGCTGGGGCACGCCGACCCCGGTCGGACAAACGCTTGGCGATCTCCTGCAGGAGATGGTGGGCGCCGAGGAAGTGTACAAAAAAATCGTCGGCATGCAGATGCTGGTCGAAGGGCTTGCCATGGGCGCCTTTGCAACCTTCTACACCAAATCGAAGGATCCGCTTTTGAAAAAGCTCTGCCAGCTGGTGATGACCGATGAAGCCTTTCACCATAAGTTCGGCAAGATCTGGGCGGACCGCACCATCCCCAAACTTGATGAGAGCGAACAACATCTCATCGAGGACTGGGCAGCCCATTGCTTCCAGACGCTGCTCTTTAATCTGGTCAATCCGGAGCAGATGCAGCTGGTCTATCAAAAATACGGCCTGGATTGGCAGAAGGTCGCGGAAGGTTTCCTGGAAATGTTTACCGACGAAACCCGCCGTGAACGCATGAAGGAAAGCACCGATATCTTCCGTGTCCTGATTAAGACACTCTTGAAGGCGGGCATTATCACCGATCGCACGAAAGGCTTTTATGCGGCCTATGTGGATATGGACGAGCTTAAGAACGAAGGCGACGAGATGGTCGGTGATGCCATTGCCGAAGAAGGCATCGAGTATCTGAAGACCGTGAACTTCCGCGAAGGCGGCTCGGTACTGGCAGCGGAATAACACCGCTTCCCGACAGTCTGAGATATTGAAAAGGCGGCACCTTGGAAAACAAGGTACCGCCTTTTTTGCAGCGCGGGAGCAGAGATAGCGCGAGAGAGCTCACCGCACCGCGAAGAGTTGGACCCTTCCTTGGCGCTTCTTTGACGTCGCGCCACCCGAAACATCTGGCGCGAACAAAACGCGGGGAAGGATCCAAAGCGCGAGGCTCTTCGTGCCCAATCATTGAGCCTCGCTCCCCGAGAACCGCAAGACACCCCAAAACCCCGTGCGCAGCTCTCAAGGCCATGGCTATGCAGGAACCGGGCCAGCAGGTTTTTGCCAGAAATCCGCGATTGCGCCTGGTGTTAACGGCTCTTTATCGAACAGGGACTTCACGGTAGTGTGCCATTGATGAACAAACCGGCCGCAAGCGACGATCTGCCCGCGGATCTAACCAGTGGGCTCGACCTGCCTGTCAATGAACGGGCGGCGAATGTGGCGCGCGGGGTGCTGAGGCTGTTTCTGCAGATGGATATCCGCTGTGTTCTGGAACTTCCGATCAATAATGGGCGGCGTATTGATGTGGCCGGACTGGACCGGAAGGGACGCATTATTTTTGTCGAAATCAAATCGAGCCTGAATGATTTTCGTACCGATAGCAAATGGCCAGAGTATCTGGATCATTGCGATGAATTTTTTTTCGCGGTGGACACGGATTTTCCGCGCGAGGTGCTGCCGGAGGACTGGGGGCTTATCCTGGCGGACCGTTTCGGGGCGCAGGTGGTGCGCCCCTCGCCCAGCCAGAAAGTACATGCCTCTCGTCGCAAAACGGTGACCCTGGATATCGCGCGCGCGGCAGCGGGTCGGCTGCAAACACTTCTGGAAGAGGATCTGTCGCCCTAACGTGGGGACCGCTTGGCAAGGATGCGCTGCAATGTGCGCCGGTGCATGTTGAGCCGACGGGCGGTTTCAGAAACATTGCGGTCGCACAGCTCATAGACCCTCAAGATATGCTCCCAGCGAACCCGATCCGCGGACATGGGGTTTTCCGGCGGCTCGGGATTTTCGTCTGAACTTGACAAGAGCGCTTTTTCAACATCATCCGGGTCGGCGGGCTTGGCCAGATAATCAACAGCGCCGCGTTTAACAGCCGCCACGGCGGTGGCAATATTGCCGTAACCGGTGAGCATGACGACACGGGCGTCCGGGCGCTTGTCATGGATCAGCTCGACCACGTCCAGGCCGTTACCGTCTTCAAGGCGCATGTCAATCACACCGAAGGCCGGCGCGGCGCGGCGCACTTCTTCTGTGGCCTCAGCCACGGATTCCACGGCAATGACGTCAAATCCACGCTTTTCCATAGCCCGGGCCAACCGCTGCCGAAATGGGGCATCGTCATCCAAAATCATAAGGCTACGGTCTTCAGGCAGCTGATCGCTCTGGCTGCTTGCGGGCGCATCTGAGGTCATTGGGTCATCCTGCATTTTCTTTTGATGTCATTGTAAACCGGGAGTGGCCCGTTTAAAAGGTCCGACCGACCGGAAACGACACTCTTTTGTTCCATTTATGCTCCTGCTTTCAGGCTTCAAGGTCGGCGCGCGCCCAGGTAACCGTCACAACCGCGCCCTCGCCCGGCTTGGAGCTGTTGGCAAAGCGTATGGTGCCGCCTGTGTGCTCAATCAGGGTCTTGGCAATAAAGACCCCCAATCCCAGGCCCTCGTGATCATGGCCCCGAGCGGATTTGGTTTCGCGCAAACGCGTCGTCAGAAACGGCTCGCCGAGCGATTCCAGGATTCTGGAGGGAAATCCCGGACCGTCATCGGCGATACGCAGCGAAATCGTATTCTCGTTCCAGTCCGCTGTGACCGAGACCCGGCTTTTGGCGAAATCCGCCGCATTATCGATAAAATTTCCAAGTCCATAGAGGATTTCCGGCTGGCGGGCGATATTAGGCTCTTCACCGTCTTCGGCGCGCTCAAAAGGCGCAAGATTGACGTCAAAATGCACACCGGTGTGTGGCATTTGATCCACCACTTCGTGGATCAGGGCGCTGACGTCCAGCCGATCATAAACCGCATCCCCCTGACTGGGATTGGCGGAGAGGCGGCTTAAGATATCTCGGCAGCGGTGGACCTGCGACATCAGCATGTCGAGATCTTCTTTCAGCTCTGGCCGGTCTCCCAGTTCCTCTTGGAATTCCTTGGCGATCAGGGCAATTGTCCCGAGCGGGGTGCCCAGCTCGTGGGCAGCGGCGGCCGCCAGACCGCCCACGGCGGAAAGACGCTGCTCGCGGGCCAGAACATATTGAGACGCGGCAAGGGCGGTCGACATGGCGCGAGCCTCGCGGGCGATGCCCGAAGCGTAGGCGGTCGAAAAACTTAGCCCCAAAATGATCGCGACCCAGAGGCCCACCTGATAAAGGCGCGGCATCTCAAACTCTTGACCTTCGATCCAGGGCAAGGGCTGCGCGAAAAGCGCGATGATACTCACACAGGCAAAGCCGAGCAGCATGAGGATGATCGTACTGCGCATGGAAAGGCTCGAGGCCGAAACCGCAACCGGCGCGATGAACAAAATGAAAAAGGGATTGTGCAGGCCGCCGGTAAAATAGAGCAGTGCGGTCAGTTGCAACATATCGATCCCCAAGAAAAGGGCGGCCTCGCGGTCTGAAAAGCGCTTTGTTGGCGGAAATCCTGAATGCAGCCAGATATTCATCACGGCCAACCCGCCAATGGTTGCCAGACAGGCAAACAGCGGCAGGTTAAACCCAAACCAGAAATGCACAATGAGCACCGCAAGGGTCTGACCGACAACAGCGAGCCAGCGCGGCATGACAAGGCTGGTGCGGCTGATGCCTATGCGCGGCTTGAACATGTCCTTGCCATCGGGACGCAGGGTTGTCCCCAGCGAGGGGCGAGGCTGTGGTAATTTGCTCATGGGACCCAATTTCCGTTCGGCGCACAGAGATAACGTTCATCCTTTCTCGCAGGACTGGACAATTTAGACAAGAGGGGCTAGCCAAGATGGATGGCCTCTTCTTATCCCTCCCTTTTGCCGATGACTGTGCGATGATCCCATTAAGCGATCCTGTCCTGCACGTTGACGGACTGACCAAGTCCTTTGGACCCGTGGCTGCGGTGGGCGGCATCAGCTTTGACGCGCGGCGCGGGGAGACGGTTGGCCTGCTTGGGGGTAACGGGGCGGGCAAGACCACCACCCTATCCATGCTGCTCGGACTGGTGCGGCCGACTTCCGGCACGATCCGCATCCTGGGCGCCCAGATGCCGCGTGAGCGCCATCTCGCCTTGCCGCATATGAATTTCGAAAGCCCTTATGTGGATCTGCCCAAGCGGCTCACAGTGCGTCAGAACCTTGAAGTTTATGGCCGCCTTTATGGGGTTCGCCAGGTCCGCAAACGCGCAGAAGAAATTGCTGAAGAGCTGGAGCTTAGCGACCTTCTCAACAGACCGGCGGGTATGCTTTCAGCCGGACAAAAGACGCGGGTCGGTCTTGCCAAGGCCCTGATCAACCGGCCCCAATTGTTGCTTCTGGACGAGCCCACCGCTTCGTTGGATCCCGATACAGCTGATTGGGTGCGCCATTATTTTGAAGACTATCGCAAACAACACAACGCGACGATCCTTTTGGCGTCACACAATATGAGCGAGGTTGAGCGCTTGTGCGACAATGTTTTGATGATGCGTCAGGGGCTTATCGTTGATCGCGGCGCGCCCGGCGCGCTGATTGAAAAATATGGGCGTGCGTCGATGGAAGAAGTTTTTCTGGATGTGGCGCGCGGCACGGGCCGGTGGGGAGAACTGCAGGAAGAGCGAGGACCCGAGGTGCAGGAGCAGATTGCCGGAGAGGGATTGCCCCTATGAGCGTTGGCACTGATGATATCGTGAAGTCGCCACTGCCGCTTGGCGGCAACGCGCTGACCCGCATCTGGGCGATGGTGCTGCGCTACTGGTATCTGACCCGCAGCTCAGGACCCCGCATTCTGGAGCTTGCCTATTGGCCAACGGTGCAAATGTCGATCTGGGGTTTTATTCAGACCTTTCTGGCGCAGCAGTCGAGTTATTTCGCGCAGGCGCTTGGCGTGTTGCTTGGGGCCGTCATGTTGTGGGATGTCCTTTTGCGCGGTCAGCTCGGCCTGTCGATTACCTTCTTTGAAGAAGTGTGGTCGCGCAATCTCGGGCATTTGATGGTGTCTCCACTCAGACCCATTGAACTTATCGCCGCGCTGATGACGACGAGCCTGATTAAAACGCTGATTGGTCTGGTGCCGACAAGTTTCCTCGCCATGTGGTTCTTCGGATTTAATATCTATGGGATTGGACTGGCGCTGGTTGCTTTCTTCTTCAACCTCATCCTTTTCGGCTGGGGCGTGGGGCTCATCGTTTCCGGCCTGGTGCTGCGATATGGGCAGGGCGCGGAAAGCCTCGCCTGGGCGCTCACTTTTGCCCTGGCGCCGCTCTGCGGGGTCTATTATCCGGTCTCGGTTCTGCCGGAGTTTTTGCAGGTGTTCTCCTATGTTCTGCCTCCGGCCTATATCTTTGAAGGCATGCGCAACATCGTGGTTGAACATCGTCTGGACATGTCACTCTTGATCAAGGCCAGTCTTCTCAATGTCACATTGATCAGTGGGGCGGCCGCCCTTTTTTATCGCTTCCTGCGCTCAGCTGAAGTGCGCGGCACGCTTTTGCAGATTGGCGAATAGGACTTTAACGCCTGCCCAATCAGGGTTAGTCTTTTTCAGATCTGTTGTTTGACCTCCTTCCTTGAGGATTACTCATGGCGCCGCCTAAGAATTTTCCACACCAAAGACCCATATTGCTTTACGGAGCGGCCGCTATTGTCGGTTTTCTGGTGGCGTTCGGGCTTTATCTTGTCATGGGTGGATCGCGCACCGCGTTGCCGGAACCAAGCAGCAGCGGCACGGCTCTGATCGGAGGCCCCTTTGAGCTTGTTGACCAGGACGGCCGGTTGGTTACGGATCAGTCCTTTGCCGGCAAACCAATGCTGCTTTATTTCGGTTACACCTCCTGTCCCGACATTTGCCCGATTGATCTTCACAAACTCGCCAAGGCGCTTGACCTTCTCGGTGAGGACGGCAAAGCACTACAACCGATTTTTGTTACCATCGATCCTGAACGTGACAATCCGGAAGTGATCAAGAAATACTTGAGCCGAATCTCGGGACGCATCACGGGGTTGACCGGCACGCCCGATCAAATCGCTGACATCGCGCATGCCTACAAAGTCTATTACGCCAAGACCGACATTGAAGAAGATGGCAGCTATTGGATGAGCCACTCAAACATCTTTTACCTGATGGATAGCACGGGGCACTTTGTTCAACATTTCGACGCGGAGGCAACGCCGCAGAAGATGGCAGAGATTTTGCGCCGCAATCTGAAGTAGACCTGATTTGCCCCTCGCTTGCTGCAGTGCGCATGAATTGCAAGGCCTGACTTGAATTACCGAAATTTCCGGCGTTTTCTCGCCTCAATAATCCGCAGATTTAGGCGGTTTTTTTGTTAACCAGCGAAAATCTGTTGAACAGCTTCCCGAAACCCGTAACGTATTGCGGTGCAATAATAAGATCGCCGTAGCCGACGCGCGATCCAATAAAAACATCAGGCATCGGGGGTAGTAAGTCGAATGCTGTATCAATTGTATGAGTTTTCCCATGCGGCGATGTCGCCCTGGCGCACCTTGGTAAAAGGCCAGCAGGACTTTTTTGAAAATCCCTTTAACCCGCTCGCTCATACGGTGGTGGGTAAGTCCATTGTGGCGGCCTGTGATGTTTTTGAAAGCACCACGCGGCGCTATGGCAAACCTGAATTTGGACTTTTCGACGTGGAACTTGACGGTCAGCTTGTTCCTGTTATCGAAGAAGTGGTCTGGGAAGATACTTTTTGCAAGCTGTTGCATTTCAAACGCGACCTTTCGATCTTGAAAGACAACAAATTGCGCAAGGCCAGGGCAAAAGATCCCAAGGTCCTCTTGGTGGCGCCCATGTCGGGTCACTATGCCACTTTGTTGCGCGGGACTGTTGAAGCGATGCTGCCCGAACATGATGTTTACATCACGGATTGGGAGGACGCGCGCAATGTGTCTATCAGCGATGGCACTTTTGATCTGAATGATTTTGTCGATTACCTCATTTCCATGCTGCAGCATCTGGGGCCGAGCACCCATATGATGGCGGTGTGCCAACCCGGACCCGGCGCCCTGGCGGCGACGGCTTTGATGGCGGAAGAGGGTGATGCTTGTCTGCCCGCCAGCCTGACCATCATGGGCTCGCCGATTGACGCGCGCAAAAGCCCAACGGCGCCGACCGAGCTTGCCGATCAGAAGCCGCTCTCCTGGTTTAAAAACAATGTCATCATGAATGTGCCCTGGCCCCACAAGGGCGCCATGCGGCGGGTTTATCCGGGCTTTATTCAACTCTCGAGCTTTATGGCTATGAACCGGGACACACATATCGATGCGCACCAACGCATGTTTTTCCATCTGATCGAGGGGGATGGCGATTCAGCGGAAAAGCACAGAACCTTTTATGATGAATATCTCGCAGTCATGGATCTGACTGAAGAGTTTTATTTGCAGACCATTGAAGACGTGTTTCAAGAGTACAAGCTTGCCAAGGGAAGTTTTACCCACCGTGGCCGCACGGTAGATCTGGGCGCTATTCGCCAAACCGCCCTCCTGACTGTCGAAGGCGGTCAAGACGATATCTCCGGCATTGGTCAAACCCAGGCGGCACATGATCTGTGCCCCAATATCCCCGAGGAGATGAAGGAGGATTACATTCATCCGGATGTGGGTCACTACGGGGTTTTCAATGGCAGCCGGTGGCGCAAGGATATTCAGCCCAGGGTGCGTGACTTCATTCGAAAGCATTCCAAAATTTAAAGTCCTCTGCTTATACTACAGACTTTGACGAATCACTTTGTTCAAAGGTCTGTTGGCGTTGCTTAACTTCACCCCCTTCAAACAAGAAACTCCAGTGCTTGAGATCGGCGGCCGCGCGGTGCCGCTCAGGCTCGTGCGCAATGCACGCGCCAAGCGCTTGATCCTCAAGGTGGAGCACTCAACCGGTGAAGTGGTCGTTGTGGGTCCAAGTGAGCGGTCTCTGAAAAAGGCGCTTGATTTTGCGGCCCGCGAAAGAGCCTGGATCGAAAAGTCCCTGGCGAATGTGCCGCCGCGCATTCCTTTTGGCTCGGGTACAGTTTTTCCCTTGCGTGGGCGTTCAACCCAAATCGTCCACACGCCGCAGGCGCGCCGCGGTGTGATCCATGACCATGTGCTCGATGCACTTTTCGTCTCCGGTCAGCAGGATTTCATGGGACGCCGTGTTCAGGACTGGCTTAAGCGGGAAGCTCGTATTGATCTGGCGCGGGAAGTAGTGCGCTATGTGCAAATGATTGATCGCCCTCTGCCGAAGATGGCAGTCCGCGATACAACGACCCGGTGGGGGTCGTGCTCAGCCAGCGGTACACTTTCTTTTTCCTGGCGCCTGGTGCTGGCAAAACCCGATATCCTGTCCTATGTGGCAGCGCATGAGGTCGCCCATCTCGTGCACATGAACCACTCAAAGAAATATTGGTCATTAGTTGAACGACTTTATGGCCCCTATGACAGAGCGGAAGCCTGGCTGTCGGCAGAGGGCACGCTGCTCCATCGCTACGGCAGTTTGAAAGGTGCCCGTTAGTTGAGACCAAGCGCCCGGGCGATGGCGTCGAAAAAGCCATCGCGGGTGGTGTCGGCGGGGCGTCCCTGATCGTCAAAGTTAACGTCTATCCACCCCTCGTCATTGTCCGGCTGGAGAGCTTCGCGATATCCAGGAAGATCCCATTTCGGGCCCTGATCTCCTGCGCGGGTCATGAAGTCTGCCCAGATCGCCGCCGGTAGGGTGCCGCCGGTGACGCTTTTCATAGGCGAGTTGTCGTCATTGCCGACCCAGACGCTGGCAACAATATTGGCGGTGTAACCGACAAACCAGGCATCGCGGGAATCCTGACTGGTGCCAGTTTTGCCAGCCATGGGCCGACCGCCGGCCAGCCTTGCGCGGCGCCCAGTGCCGGTGACGACCGTGCGAACCAGCATTTCATTCATTTGAGCCACATAAATCGGCGCAATCACCCGGCCCGGTCCTGACCCCTGGCGCTCGTAGAGCACCTTGCCCTTGCGGGTCTTGATGCGCTCAATGGCATGCGGGAACACGCCCTCGCCGCCATTGGCAAAGGGCACATAGGCCGCTGTCAGATCGAGCGGCGAAACTGCTCCCGTGCCGAGCGGCAGCGAGCGTACGGGCTCCAGATCCGCGCGCAGGCCGACCCGATGCGCGGTTGAGATCACCCGCTCGCGGCCCACTGTTTCAGCAAGCTGGACAGCCACTGTGTTGATCGACTTCGACAGCGCCGTCGTTAAGGTTACGCGGCCCTGATAGGTATCTTTGTAATTTGTCGGCTGCCAATTGCCGATCTTGATCGGTTGATCATAAAGTGTGTCGGAGGGACGCCAGCCCTGCTCTAAGGCGGTGAGATAAACGAAAGGTTTAAAGGCGGAACCCGGTTGGCGGCGCGCCTGTGTGACGCGGTTAAACTGACTTTCGCGATAGGAACGCCCACCGACCATGGCGCGAATGCCGCCGGTGTTATCAAGCGCCACCAAGGCCGCCTGGGAGACCTGGCGTTTGTCGCTTTCACTCTTGAGCATATCTTCCACGGCATTTTCCGCAGCGCGCTGCGCGGTGAGATCGAGGGTGGTTTCGACGATGAGATCATCATCCCAAAGGCCCACATAGCTTTCGAGTTGCTCAACGATATAGTCGGCGAAGTAATGGACGCCCGGTGTGGCGGCAGGTTCAGCCAGGCGAGGCACATTGTCTTTCGCGTTTTGGCGCTCTTCTTCCGTGAGCAGCCCGGCTTCGACCATGGCGGCCATCACCACATCGGCGCGGGCCCGGGCCCGGTCCAATGAATTGGTTGGCGCATAGCGTGACGGCGCCTTGAGAAGACCTGCCAGCATGGCGGCTTCCGGCAGAGTAAGCTCGGTGGCGGGTTTGGCGAAATATCGCTCCGACGCGGCCTCAATGCCGTAGGTACCCGCGCCCAAATAGACGCGGTTCAAATAGAGGGTCAGGATCTCTTCCTTGGTGAACTTCACCTCGAGCCAGATGGCAAGGATGGCTTCCTGAACTTTGCGGCGGAAGGTGCGCTCAGATGTCAGGAAAAGATTTTTGGCAAGCTGCTGGGTGAGGGTCGAACCCCCTTGCACAACGCGCCCCGCGCGCAGGTTGACATAGGCCGCGCGAGCAATACCCACCGGATCAATGCCCGGATGGATCCAGAAGCGGCGGTCCTCAATGGCAATCACTGCTTCAGGTACATAAGCGGGCAATGTCTCGAGCGTGACATCCCGGCCCTGGTTCTGGCCACGGGTGGTAATGGTTTTGCCGCGCATATCGATCATGGTCACCGAGGGCGCATGATGAATGGCGGCAATGTTAGCGGTCGACGGCAAGTCGTAAGTAAAGAAGGCCAGCAAGACCAAGAGTGCGGCAACAGCGCCGCCCGCCAGCTTGACGGAACGGCGGTCAATCAGGAACGCCAGTTTAGCCCGAAGACCTTGCGGCCATTTATACCGGCGACGGGTGCGACGTTTTTGAGGAGGCTTTCCAGCGGCCCGGCGCTTGGCGGCGACCCGGGCGCGGCCACCCGAGGCACTTGGTAAGGGCCTCCCGCGCGCGGTTGTTCTTTTTCTGGCTGCGGTCTTCTTGGACGTGACCTTTTTCTTGGCGGCCGTGCGTTTTGTTGCCGTTCGCGCGGCGGCCTTGGTGGTGCGCCCCTTGGACCCGCCGGGCGAGCTGGTTTTGCGCGCTGGATGGGACTTGCGGCGCGGGCTCGTGCGCCCTTTGCCGCCTCCCGAGCTGCCACCTGAAGATCTGCCCTGGCCCATGAAAAATACCCGCTTGCTGGCGCTTACGAAAACAAGAGAAAAGCCCCGGAAAACATGACGTCCTCCGGGTTCATTAACCATTGTCGCGGGTGGCCCTTAATAGAAGATGAATGGCCGCTATTTATGGAAACTTAAGCGGCCTGTTTTTGCTGGGCAGCCGCTTCCGCCATCAATCTGCCAACAGTTTCCAGATAGCCGGGCTTGACGTCCTGATAAATCTTTGGAGGGTGCACCTGAAGCTTGGCGCGCACTTCTTCAATTGGAAGCGGCAACAGCTCTTCCCAAGGTTGGCCGACAAGCCATTGCGCTGACCGCGCATTGGCTTTCGCCTCACGTAAACAGCCCGGTGTATTAACCTCGGGCATGTGCTTGCGATTGCGCCGACTTGCCATCAGAACAATGAATGCAATCCCCCGGTTATAGGAATGCTGATTGGAATATTTCAAAAGGCAAAGCTCACCAAGCCCATCACGGCCATAGCCTGTAAGGACATGATAGAGATCATGGCTATCGCGCTGGCGATTGCCCAAATAAGCCAGATCATCTTCTCGTCCTGCGCGGCGCGGCGCCTCCATCGACGCGGCGACCAGACCATCGGCTGAAAGGTCCTCAGACTCCACAAAGTCCAGATAGGCACGGCCCAGGCTGCCCTCCGGCAAGGCGGCGAGCTTTTGGCGGTCGTTAAGGAGCGCCAGCAGATCCGGCTTTTCGCTCAAGAGTTTTTTGCCGCGCTGCGTTTTCTTTAGCCGCGCCAAAGTCTTCTCGAATGACTTCCCTTTTAGAGCTTCGATGATTTTGAAGACCTGACCGGTATCTTCCTTGTCGCGAAAAAGCGCCTGCATCGCCCGCCAGGCCACCAAGGGCTGGACGCGGTTGGACGCAAATTCCTGGCCGAGTTCTCCTTCGGACGTGTTCATGTTGATCCTCCCAAATCTGAACTTTTCATGGAGTGTACCATAGAGATCAGAGATGGAAAAAGTTCATTTGACCAAAGACTAAACGTCCAGATTGGCGACGTTAAGCGCGTTGTTTTGAATAAATTCGCGGCGCGGTTCCACCACATCGCCCATGAGCTTGGCAAAGAGATCATCGGCTGTGTCGCCGTGGTCAATCTTGACCTGAAGCAATGTGCGCTGGCTGTCGTCGAGCGTTGTTTCGTAAAGCTGGTCGGGATTCATTTCACCGAGGCCCTTGTAGCGCTGCAGCTGAATGCCCTTGCGACCGGTTTCAAAAACAACGTCCAGCAACTGCGAGGGCGCGCGCACCGTGGCTTCATTTGTGCCCTTACGCCAGGTTGCCGCCTTGGCATAGGTCGCCTGGAGCGCTCCTGCCATGGCGTTCAACTTGCGGGCATCGGCAGAGCGAATAAGGGGCTCGTCAATGACACAAACCTCTTTAACGCCCCTTAGTTCACGAACAAATTTGAGGCCACCTTCTTCGGTTGCCTCACCGCTCCAACCGCGTTCGTATTCGTTGGCCAGAAGGTCGAGGCGCCGCGCGATATAGGCAGCGGCTTCTTCCGCCTGCTGCGGGTTTGCAAGGGCGTCTGGATTGAGCGCGCCAGCAATTGCGGCCTGCTCGACAACAAATCGCGGATAGCGGAAGGCAATGTTGTCGAGAATCTTTTTCGCCGCGCGCGCCTCTTCCACAAGCGCGCGAAGATCTTCTCCAGCGCGCTGGCTGCCATCATGCAAGGTCAGAACCGCTTCGGAGATCGCACCATCGATGAGATGCTGCTCCAGGGCCGCCTCATCTTTGAGGTAGGTTTCCGAGGTGCCGCGCTTGAGTTTATAAAGCGGTGGCTGGGCAATGTAGAGATAGCCCTGCTCGATGATTTCCGGCATCTGGCGATAGAAAAAGGTCAAGAGGAGCGTGCGAATATGTGCGCCATCCACGTCCGCATCGGTCATGATGATGATCTTGTGATAGCGCAGTTTGGAAATATTGAAATCCTCGCGCCCGATGCCTGTGCCCAGGGCCGTGATCAACGAACCAATTTCGTTGGAGGAAAGCATTTTGTCAAAACGCGCGCGCTCCACATTGAGGATCTTACCTCTGAGCGGCAGGATCGCCTGATTGGATCGGTTGCGGCCCTGCTTGGCAGAACCACCCGCTGAATCGCCCTCGACGATAAAGAGTTCAGCCTTGGCGGGATCGCGCTCCTGGCAATCGGCGAGCTTGCCGGGCAAGGACGATATATCAAGCGCGCCCTTGCGGCGGGTAAGCTCACGCGCCTTGCGGGCCGCTTCGCGGGCGGAAGCGGCTTCCACCACCTTGCCGACAATGTGACGCGCCTCTGAGGGGTGTTCTTCAAACCAGGCGCCCAGCATTTCATTGACGATGCTTTCCACCACAGGCCGCACTTCAGAGGAAACAAGCTTGTCCTTGGTTTGCGAGGAAAATTTCGGGTCCGGAACCTTGACCGAAAGAACGCAGGTGAGCCCCTCGCGGCAGTCATCACCGGTGAGCGAAACCTTTTCCTTCTTGGCGATGCCGCTTTCATTGGCATAGCCGTTGACCACGCGGGTCAAAGCCGCGCGCAGACCCGCCAGGTGCGTGCCGCCATCACGTTGAGGAATGTTGTTGGTAAAGCAGAGGACGTTTTCGTGATAGCTGTCGTTCCACCACATGGAAACCTCAACCGAAATGCCATCGCGCTCAGCGCCAATGGAAATGGGTTCCGGCACAAGCGGGTTCTTGGTGCGGTCTAGGTATTTGACAAAGGCATCGAGACCGCCCTCATAAAACATTTTGGTTTCCTTGGGATCCACATTGCGCAGATCCCTAAGAATGATGGTGACCCCTGAGTTAAGAAAGGCAAGCTCGCGCAGACGGTGTTCCAATGTTTCATAGGAAAATTCCGTCATGGTGAAGGTTTGCGCCGAAGGCGTGAAGGTGACCTCGGTTCCGGTGCGATCAATACCTTCCTTGACCACGGCGAGCGGGTTTGCCGCCTCGCCATGATGGAAGGTCATCTCGTGCTCCTTACCGCCGCGCCAGATGCGCAGCACCAATGTGTCCGACAGCGCGTTGACCACGGAGACCCCGACACCGTGCAACCCGCCGGAAACTTTATAGGAGTTCTGGTCAAACTTTCCGCCCGCGTGAAGCTGGGTCATGATCACCTCGGCGGCGGAGACCCCTTCTTCTGGATGGATTTCTGTCGGAATACCGCGGCCATTGTCACAAACCGTTGCCGAGCCATCTGGGTTGAGCGTCACCTCGACCGCATCGCAGTGACCAGCCAGCGCTTCATCGATGGCGTTGTCGACGACTTCGTAGACCATGTGATGCAAACCCGATCCATCGTCGGTGTCGCCGATATACATGCCGGGGCGTTTTCTAACCGCATCAAGACCCTTCAAGACCTTGATCGATTCCGCGCCGTAATCTTGTTGGGGTTCGTTCTTCGACATGTTGTTGCTCCTAACGCGCTGACCTTAACTTATTGGCGGCGCGAGATCTCACTCTCGTTAATTTCAAAATACTGGGCCCTTGACCCGAACCCGTCAAACAGGGCGCGGTCGGTGCCTGTCATCCAGGCCTGCGCGCCCATGGCGCAAATCTCATCAAAGAGGGCTTGGCGGCGCGCTTCATCCAAGTGAGCGGCAATCTCGTCCAACAACAAGATTGGCGCCGCGCCGGTCTGTGCTTTCAGCCGGGCGCCTGCCAAGACAATCCCGATCAAAAGCGCCTTTTGCTCGCCAGTTGAACATTGTTTGGCGGGCATGCCCTTTAAGCGATGAAAAACTTTCAGGTCCGAGCGATGGGCCCCCTCGGTCGCTCGGCCCGCCGCACGGTCAATGGCGCGCAAATACTTCAGCCGTTCGGCAAAGCGGTCCTCGACCTCCAGGGCCGAACGGCCAGAGGCAAGGCCGCGCATCAGATCACAGTCAAAACTGAGGTCAGCTCTTGGAAAGAGGCTCGCCGCGCCCACCGCGCCATCCACTTGGGCGGTCAGGCGCGCCAGATGGTCGGAACGGGCAGCCGCGACAGCGACCCCGTGCTCGGCCATGGTTGCTTCAAGACTGTCCAGCCATTTTGCGTCCGCGTTTTGGCGCTCCAAAAGATTTTGCCGCTCGCGCATGGCTTTTTCATAGGCGTTGTAGCGGGTGGTGTGACCCTTGTCGTGGGCGGCCACCAGGCGGTCGAAAAAGCGTCGGCGGGCGCTTACCCCTTCCTGAAACAGGCGGTCCATGGCCGGTGTCAGCCAGACCATGGCCAGATAATCGGCAAAGGCTGTCGGCCCGGAGCCATTTTGGCCGTCAATGCGCACAAGACGTTTGTCACTGCCGCGCGGGTCCTGACCAAGCCCCGTGCCCAGGCTGATCCGCCCGGTCTCTGTCTCCAGGGCAATGGATATGGCCCAGGGATCGGACACCTGCTCATGCTCCACCCGTGACAGATCGGACATCCTGGCGCCGCGCATGCCGCGCCCCGGCGCAAAAAGCGACAAGGCTTCCAGCACATTGGTTTTACCGGCACCATTGGGCCCGGTGAGCACCACCGGGCGCGCGTCCATTTCAATAGCGGCGCTGGCATAGGATCTGAATGCGCTCAGCATAAGTTTTGCAATCGAGACTTGCGTCATTATTGGCGACAATCCGCTGGCCGCTTCAGCGACCTGATCGGATCTCATGGTTGCGGCGCCCGGCAAAGACACCCCTTAAACCCGCATGGGCATCAGGACATAAAGCACTGCGTCATCTTTGGCGTCCCGCACAATGGTCGGCGCTCCGGCATCAGCCAGAAGAAAACGCGCCTCCTCGCCGTCAAGCTGTGAGGTTATGTCGAGCAGGTAACGGGCGTTAAAGCCGATCTCCATCGGGTCGGCATTGTAGTCAACGAGGATTTCCTCATTGGCGTTGCCGCTTTCCGGATTGGTGACGGCGAGCCCCAAACGCCCACGCTCCAAGTTAAGTTTCACGGCGCGGGATTTTTCCGTCGAAATGGTGGCGACCCGGTCAACCGCCTGAGAAAACTCTTTGCCATTGACCGCCAGAACCTTGTCGTTGCCGTCGGGGATAACCCGGTTGTAATCGGGGAAGGTGCCGTCGATCAGCTTGGAGGTGAGCACGGCGCCATCGAATTCAAAACGGATTTTGGCATCCGAGACGGCGACTTGAACCGGACCGTCCCCGTCTTCGATCAGACGGGAGATTTCCAGAACGGTTTTGCGCGGCACGATGATGCCCGGCATGGATTCAGACCCTTTGGGCGCATCGGTCTCGACGCGGGCCAAACGGTGGCCATCGGTTGCCACGGCGCGTAGTTTTGGCGATTTGCCATCGGTGACATGGAAATAAATGCCGTTCAGGTAATAACGGGTTTCTTCCATGGAAATGGCGAATTTCGATTTATCAATCAGTTTGGCGAGCTCCTTGGCTTCAATCGCGAAGCTGTGGGGCAGCTCACCGGCGGACAGCACCGGGAAATCCTCACGCGGCAGACAGGCGAGGGCAAATTCAGAACGCCCGGCGCGCAACATGAGGCGCGGGTCCTTGCCGCCACTTTCGAGCTGGACCTGAGATCCATCGGGCAGTTTGCGGACAATGTCGTAAAGCGTATGGGCGGGGGCCGTGGTACCACCCTCTTCGATCACATCGGCGACCAGGCTTTCGACGATCTCCATATCCAGATCCGTGGCGGTAAAGGACAAGGCGCCGCCAGAGGCCTGGATCAGCACATTGGACAGGATCGGGATGGTGTTGCGCCGCTCAACAACGCTCTGGACATGGCTTAGGGACTTGAGAAGGGCGCCGCGCTCGATAGTAATTTTCATCGTCTGGTCTTGTTAAAGGGGCTCGCTCGGGAACCCAATTTCGGGGGCAGAATCGAAGGCCCAAAGACAGGAAAAGCGCACGGTCAGGAACATGTGTCCCGGGTACGCTTTTGTCGCCAAAGAAGCCTCAAGCGAATCTTTGTTAAGTATATCAGACCCTTGGCCGCTGTACAGGTCTCAGGCACAACAAAGAGGCCGGGAGAGCACTCCCAAGCCCCTGAATTTATTTAGCTTTTTTGACCGCTTGAAATTAGTTTTCCAGCATCCTCGAAAGCATGTCGACATCCTCGCGAATGGTGGTGTCGGCAAGCTGAAGCTCCTCGATCCGGCGCACCGCATGCATGACCGTTGTGTGGTCGCGACCGCCGAATTTGCGGCCGATTTCCGGCAGGGAGCGGGTCGTCAGCTGCTTGGACAGATACATGGCCACCTGGCGCGGGCGGGCAACAACCCGGGCGCGTCGCGCGCTTAAAAGATCGGCCAGGCGCAGGTTGTAATATTCCGCCACTCGGCGCTGAATATCGTCAATGGTGATGCGCCGCTCATTGGCCCGCAAGAGGTCGGAGAGGACATCCTGAGCCATTTCCAGGGACACAGGCCGGCCGACCAGATCGGCATAGGCCACAACGCGGTTCAGGCCGCCTTCGAGCTCGCGCACATTGGAGACAATTTTGTGCGCCAGAAACTCCAGTACTTTCTCCGGCAGATGCACGGCACCGGGCTTGCGGGCGAGCAGCTCTGCCTTCGACTGCAAAATACCAAGGCGCAGCTCATAGTCGGTGGCATGAATGTCGGCGGACAGGCCCCAGCCGAGGCGTGAGCGGATGCGCTCCTCAATGCCTTCCAGATCCGACGGCGAACGGTCGGCGGAGATAATGACCTGGCGATTGTGATCAATCAGAGCATTGAAGGTGTGGAAGAACTCTTCCTGGGTGGATTCCTTGCCGGAGATGAACTGTACATCGTCCACCATGAGCACATCCACCGTGCGGAACTTTTGCTTAAAGGCCATGGTGTCCTTGTAGCGAACCGCGCGAATGAATTGATACATGAACTGATCGGCGGAGAGGTAAAGCACCTTGCGGCTCGGGTCGCGGCGTGTGATTTCCTGCGCGATCGCATGCATCAGGTGGGTTTTGCCAAGGCCCACCGAGCCATAAAGGAAAAGCGGATTGAATGGCACATTGTCAGCTTCAGCGACACGGCGAGCGGCGGCGTGGGCAAGCTCGTTGGACTTGCCGACGACAAAATTGTCAAAGGTGTAGCGCGGGTCGAGCGGCGACGAACCGGAGCGGTCAAACTCTTTGTTGCCGGTGCGGATCGCCGGGTTCGGGAAAGATTTCGCAGGGGCGGCAGAAACCGGCCTGACAGAGCCCTTGCCGTTGGCGCCATTTGCCCGGGCATCATTGTTACGCGCTTCAAGCGTGCGTATTTCGGTGACCAGAATATCGACACGCTCTACAGAAGGATCAACGCCCGCCCAGGCTTTCCGAATTTGCGTGGAATAATGGGTTTCCAGCCAATCGCGGATAAATTTCGTCGGCACAGACAGGGTCACACGGCCCGGCTCCATGGAAACCATCGCAAGATGACCGAACCAGGAGTTATAGGTGGCGTCGCCGAGCTCTTGGCGCAGACGTGTTTTTACACTTGTCCATTGCTCGTCGAGATCGGTCCCCTGAAACGGTATTTGTTCGCTTGTATTTACAACAACTTGCTCTGACATTCTTTCGTGCCCCGTCTGCCAACTGTCTTCAGTTCGCAGGATTTTTTATTTTTCAAAGACCTGCCCGTCCCTTTTAAAGCCGGACGTAACGGCTGGCTCTTTGTTTCATTTACCCAATCTCTCAGCCTCGGCCCCATTTGCCGAATTGCCGAGCCCGATAGAAGACCCTCAAGGTCTTCCCAGTTTTCTGTCGACCCCGATTTGTCCTGTTGTCCCCAACCCCTTCTCAATTAAACGTTCAGGTAGTTGCGCGCGCATGGCCGTGGAAAGCCTCCCGCAGCGCTCCTTTGCATTTAGGTTTGTACCCAGGTTTGTACCCAGGTTTGTACCCGCGCTTGATGCCATCATGTTTGGAAATTGGATTCCTCGGTGAGTGAGTGACTTTTTCTTCCCACCTTCGAAGTCCGCCGACTTGAAAGACCGTTCCGTGGAAAGAAACCGATCCGTCGAAAGTGGTTGAAGAGCAGTGTTCACCGCAGTTTCCTTAGCATTTTGTTTATGCAGCTGCCTGAATTCGGCACAAAAATTTCCGCCTTCGGACTCAGGTCTTGAAAAACAACCTGGCGCCAGAATGAAATTTACCCGTCGATGACAGCTACACGTACTTAAGAACCAACATTGCGCCCTGAAAACAAAAGAAAAATTCGCCTGACTTTCCGATTCAATTTGTTGACTTCAATTTTGCGAAATTGATTTCGTGAAATGATCTGAAAATCGTTGATGCAAATTTCCCTTCTCTCTTTGTCCAAGCTACCCGATCTGACTTCCAGAAATTTGTCGATCCACTCGGCCTCGACTTTTCTTTCACCCATGATCCGGACGACTAACATCTTACTCAAAGAAGTGTCTCAGGACGTCGTCGCTGGGAGGTGTAAACTAAACCAATCGAGAAGAATGATGCAAGAGAGTGATTCGGGTTTGAGTGAAAATAAATTGAATCTTTTGTGTTGACTCTCAGACGCTCTTGGCGTCAGCAAAAATTTTTTTGAAAAAACTCTTTTTGCGTTTTTGGAATCGATCAAATTTCCGCGTCGTGATGCGTTTTTGTCCGTACAGCGTGGTGATGATGTTTTGTCATTTGCGCATTAAAAAAGGAGCTCGGCGAAGAGCTCCTTGTTCAATTTTTTTCACATCCGCAAGGCGGTAATTGTGGCGCTGGATTAGCTCGCCATGGCGTTGACCCGGTGGGCCAGACGCGAAACTTTTCTTGAAGCGGTATTCTTGTGCATGACACCTTTGGACACACAGCGCATGATTTCCGGCTGAGCCTCTTTCAGGGCGGTCTGAGCCGCGCCGGCATCACCGGAAGCAATGGCTTCCTCAACGCGGCGAATGAAGGTGCGCATGCGAGAGCGCCGCGCGCGGTTTTCTTCCGTGCGGCGAGCGATCTTGCGGATCATTTTCTTTGCAGAACGGGTATTTGCCATCCGTCTAACTACTTCTC
>SBHG01000119.1 GCA_006226305.1 Alphaproteobacteria bacterium
TGTTCACCAGGGCATGACCTCTTCGGACGTCCTCGACACCTGCTTTAATGTCCAGCTCGTGCGCGCCACGGATATTCTGCTGGCCGATATGGACGACCTCCTCGAAGCCATCAAAAAGCGCGCCTATGAGCACAAGGCCACAGTCTGCATTGGCCGTTCCCATGGCATCCATGCCGAGCCGGTTACCTTCGGCCTGAAGATGGCCGAGGCCTATGCGGAAATGGACCGCAATAAGACCCGGCTTCTCGCGGCCCGCAAGGACATCGCCACCTGCGCCATCTCAGGTGCCGTTGGCACTTTTGCCAATATTGATCCTCGTGTGGAAGAACACGTGGCCAAGGCGCTGGGACTGGAGGCGGAGCCCGTTTCCACCCAGGTGATCCCGCGCGACCGCCACGCCATGTTCTTTGCAACGCTCGGCGTCATCGCCTCCTCCATCGAGCGCATCGCGGTGGAGATCCGCCACCTGCAGCGCACGGAAGTCCTGGAAGCCGAGGAATATTTCTCTGAGGGCCAAAAAGGCTCCTCCGCCATGCCCCACAAACGCAATCCGGTGCTGACGGAAAACCTCACGGGCCTCGCCCGCCTTGTACGCATGGCCACCATCCCGGCCATGGAAAATGTGGCGCTGTGGCACGAGCGCGACATCTCCCACTCTTCCGTGGAGCGCGGCATTGGCCCGGACGCCACAGTCACACTCGACTTCGCTTTGGCCCGCCTCACCGGCGTGATCGAAAAGCTGGTGGTCTATCCGGAAAATATGGCTCGTAATCTCAACCAGCTCGGCGGTCTCGTGCATTCCCAGCGGGTCCTATTGGCGCTCACGCAAGCCGGCGTTTCCCGCGAGGACGCCTACCGCCTCGTTCAGCGCAACGCTATGCCGGTCTGGCGCGGTGAGGGTAATTTCCTCGAGCTTTTGAAGGCGGACAAGGATGTGATCCTGTCAGACGCTGAGCTCGAAAGCCTCTTTGACCTCTCCTATCACACCAAGCATGTGGACACGATTTTCAAGCGTGTCTTTGGCGAATAAGAGATGGAAGGTCCCCGTTACGCCAGTGACGGCGCGCTCCGCCGCCGCATCTACCTCTTTCGCCACGGGGACGTTTCCTATGTGACGCCTGAGGGTGAGCGTGTGCCGGACCCGCGTGTCGTGCCTCTCACGGACTGGGGACAGGAGCAAGCCAAAGAGATGGGGGCGTTCCTCGCCTCGGTCCATTTCGACAAGGCCGCCTGCTCCGGTCTTCTGCGCACCGTCCAAACCGCCAAAGGTATTTTGAGCGGCCGGGACATGGAACTCATCGAAGTCCCGGAAATGGAAGAGATCCGTTCTTCCCCCGATCGCTCAAAGATGCCCGCCACTTTGGCGGAAGCCGCTTATGCCTTCATGATCGCTCACGAACCTGGCGCCACTTATCGCGGCGGCGAGGCTTTTCAGGATTTTGAAAACCGCGTCCTTGGCGGACTCAATGAAATCATCGCTTGGGACGACTGGCACTCCCTCGCCCTCGTGCTCCACGGCGGCGTCAACCGGATTATCTTAAGCTGGGCGCTCAAAACCGGACTTCACTCGTTTGGAAATTTCGAGCAGAACACCTGTTGCCTCAACATCATCGACGTCGATAGCGACCCTGATACCAATGAGGTGGTGCGCACGCTTGTGCGCGGCTTTAACATCACCGCCTATGACACCGCGCGCCAAAACGATCATCTGACGACCCTCGAGGCCGGTGCCGCGAAATACCGGAATCTGATTGAGAAGAAATAGCAAAAATGTACCCCCGCGAAGGCGGGGGTCCAGGGCATTGTACTCAAACGCCTACAAGTATCACCCCTGGGTTCCCGCCTTCACGGGAACACGTGATTTGATGAATTCGGGGCCATGAGCGAAAGCGCTCTGGCGACGAAAGACCTCAGACTTCAGACTTCACCTGAGCCACGGCTTCAGCCAGCAGCTCATCCATCTTTTTGCGCAGGAGGTGGTCTGAGAGGTCCACATTGCCAGCGTCCAGATCCGCGCGGACCTTTTTGAACACATCTTCGTCGCCGGGCTCTTTCAGGTCCTCAACGACCAAAGCCTTGGCATAGGCATCGGCCTCAGGACCGCTTTTGCCGAGGAGATCTGCCACCCAAAGGCCCAAAAGCTTATCGCGCCGCGCCTGTGCCTTGAATTCAATCTCGGCATCATGGGCAAACTTCTTTTCCTGACCCTTTTCACGATCATCAAAGGTACTCATTGGCGGCCAATTCCTCTCAAATTTTGCCCATATTTCAGGCGTTTTCCATTCTGTTACGCATAGACTCAGATGGCCCCCAAATCAACCTTTTGCAAGTCAGATTTATGGGAAAGAATCTGCATTGTTTCTTGAACCGCCTTGCGTTAGGTTGCGGCGCACAAAGGCAACCGATTCTGTAAGGTCGCAAGCACCAAACATAAGCAGAATCAAGACTTTACGAGATTCCTCGACATGAACAAGCGGCGCAAGGTCTACGAAGGCAAAGCCAAAATCCTCTATGAAGGCCCCGAAACAGGCACGCTCATCCAATATTTCAAGGATGACGCCACCGCCTTCAACAATGAAAAACACGACCTCATCGAGGGCAAGGGCATATTGAACAATCGGTTTTCCGAGTTCTTCATGACCCGCATTGCAGCCCTTGGCGTGCCCACTCACTTCATCCGACGCCTTAACATGCGCGAACAACTCGTCCGCAAAGTTGAGATTGTTCCGGTTGAGGTCATTGTCCGCAATGTGGTGGCCGGGTCCATGTCGCGCCGGTTGGGCATTGATGAAGGTACCCCCCTTCCTCGCTCCATCGTCGAGTTCTCCTACAAAGACGACGCACTGGGCGACCCCCTCGTCTCCGACGAGCATATTACCGCCCTTGGCTGGGCGACGCCGCCAGAGCTCGACGAAATCGTCAACATGACCCTCCGGATCAACGATTTTCTCATGGGCCTGTTTGCCGGCATCGGCATTCGCCTGATCGATTTCAAACTGGAGTTTGGGCGCCACATTGAAGACGGCATGATGCGCATCCTGCTGGCCGATGAGATCAGCCCCGACAATTGCCGCCTCTGGGATTTCGAAACCGGCGAAAAGCTCGACAAGGATCGCTTCCGCCACGACCTGGGCGGCACCAAGGAAGCCTATCAGGAAGTGGCCCGTCGATTGGGGCTGTTGCAGGAAGCCTCCGAACCGCTTAACCACACCGGACCTGTTCTGGTCAGTGAAAACTAAAACACAAAACCAGTAGAGACATGAAAGCACACGTCCACATCACATTAAAAAACGGCGTTCTCGACCCGCAAGGCAAGGCCGTGCAGAACGCCCTTGGCGCCCTCGGTTTTGACGGGGTTGGCAATGTGCGCCAGGGCAAATACATGGAAATCGACCTTGATGAAAACGACCCTGCCAAGGCGCGCGCTTCACTGGAAGCCATGTGCGAGAAGCTGCTCGCCAACACGGTGATTGAAAACTACAAGATCGACCTCGAGGCGTAAGATGAAATCCGCTGTCATCGTTTTTCCCGGCTCAAACTGTGACCGGG
>SBHG01000195.1 GCA_006226305.1 Alphaproteobacteria bacterium
CTTGTCCAGGCGGTGGACCGGGAAGCGGAAACCGCCTCGGAGCGCACCGTCAAATCCCCGCGCTACGGCGTTGAAGGGTGCTGCGGTAAGGGCTGTAATGGCTGTCTCGTCTTCTGGCACGACCCGGCCTATGCCAAGGCGCGTGAGAAACTGTCGGCGAAAAAGCAGGGCGAAAAGCTCGAAGGTGATGACACCAAACCTGTGGCAGCAGAATAGTTATTCCTCTTCCCAAGTAGCCGCATGGCTACCGAGCGGCACGGTGGGTTGATCCCAGCGCGGCGGGGTCTTGTCCATTTGCACGACAGGCCCGAGATGGGCAAGCTTGCCGAAACCGCTTTCCGACACTTCCATGAATTTTCCAAGGGCTTCGAGATCCGTTGGCGGCGCGTCTTGCGGGTTGCTGACAAGGCCCTGGCGCGTCATCCACATGGCGGTCTGACAAAGCGAAGCGCACACATGGTAAGAACCACCCTCCTCTGCCCGTCGCAGGAGTGCGGTCATGACACCGAGGGCGGCAAGATATCCGGTGGTGTAATCATTGGCGGCGGCGGGGATGAGCCGGGGCGCTTCAAGCCCTCCTTCGGTGATCGCCTGTCCCGTGACGGATTGGGCGAGCTGCTCCCAACCGGGACGATGGGCCCAGGGCCCTTCATGGCCATAACAGTTGATCGAGACATAGATGATGCCCGGCCGCGCGGCCGCAAGGCCCTCTGGACCAAAGCCCTTATTCTCCAAACTGCCCGCGCGATAGCCATTGGAAAAGACATCTGTGTCTTTGACCAGCTCGGCGAGTTGTTCTCTGTCAGTCTCTTTGTTCAAATCCAAATAAGCCGAACGCTTGCCATGACCTGTGTCCATGACGAATGCCGGAATGGAAGGAAGCTCGGGGCTGTTGATTTTTAAAACTTCCGCGCCGTGCGCTGCCAAGGTGCGCGCGCAGGTGGGACCGGCGAGAACCCGCGTCAGATCCAGGCACTTGATACCGGAGAGCGGACGATCGCCCGGCGGCAAGGGTTCCGGCTTGGCATCACCAATCTTGATGACTTCCACCGGCGGCAGGTTTGCGAGCGCCTGGCCCTGGGGATGGGCTTGCCATTCGTCCCAGGTGCGCAACATGGCACCGCAAAGCCCGCGCCGGGCGATCTCGTCCTCAAGGTCTTCAGCGTTCCACTTTAAGATCGCCGCGCCAATGGCTTCCTTGGTTTCTTCACATTGCAGGATATCAAGGATGCCTTCGGCCAGATGGCGAAAGCCGCCGTGGGTATGCACCCAGCGGCCATCTTTGGTGGGATAGATCTGGCTCGTTGGTTGGTCGATACGCTCCGGGGTCATTTCCCGGTCGAGGAGTTTTTGAAACAAGAAACTGACAAGCGATGCCGCCGCGCCTTCTGCGGGCACGGAAATCTTTTGCGTCTCGCCGGAGCGGTAGTGCCAAAGGGCCGCAGCCGCCGCGGCGCAAGCCGCCATGGCCGCACTGGAACATTCCGCGATTCTAAAGCGAGAGGGCAAAACAGGGTCGGCGCCGATGAAATCAATGTCGCCAACGCCTATTTCGGAAAACCCTATGCTCTTTTGAAGAGTTTGATAGGTTTCAAATGCTGACACGCGTCACGTCGCTCTGTTTTTCCGGGTGAGCCAGAAGAATGCCAGGCCTGCCAGAACCCCTGCGGCAACCATGGCGATAAAACCGCCTGTAGTCCGCGCGCCGGCGATCACAGTCTGCTCATATTGCATGTGCATTAACGAGAGCTCGGCCCATACGGCGACCCCGCCCGCCAGAGGATATCCCACCGCTGGCGCCTTCCATAGTTTCTTGATGATGAGAGTCGCAACGCCAAACGCAACTGCAAGGCCCAATGCATTGATGATGCCTGCCAGAGGCGCAAACCCAATAAAGTCAGTCAGATACATTGTGGGTCGATCACCAATTGGCACCGGATGCCCCATGGCAGCCAAATTCGATACGACATTGTGCGTTGATACCAAGCTCATCCCAAGTGTGGCGACAATGGCGGCGATCACAAATGCAATGATTGTTCGAAGGATGCCCATTTGTTTCCCCTATTCTTTTCCAGCCCTTTTCGGTTAACATCATGGGCAAGAATGGGCCTAAGTCAAAGGCCTAAAACGCGGGGAGGTTCTTTCATGTCCAGTCTGTCACAAAATTTTCTCAAATCAGTTGCCACTATTGCAATGGTTGCTGGGCTGTCCTTCGCACCGCTTTCGGCGCAGGCGACCGATGTTGAGGTTACCGTTGTGGCCGAAGGGCTCGATTTTCCCTGGAGCCTCGCCTTTCTTCCGGATGGGCGAATGCTGGTGACCGAGCGCAGCGGTCAGCTGCGTTACCTTGAGGACGGCACCCTTTCCGATCCCATTGCGGGCGTGCCGGAACCTTTTGTTCGAAGTCAGGGCGGACTTTTCGATGTTGTGCTGCACCCTAACTTCTCTGAAAACCAGTTGATTTATCTCTCCTATGCGGACGGCACGCGCAAAGCGAATGCCACGACCGTTGTTCGAGCACGGTTGACAGATGTGGGTCTTGAAGAGGTCACGCAAATTTTCCAGGTGGACCGCAAAAAAGACACGCCGGTTCACTATGGTGGCCGCATGGTTTTTTTGCTCGACGGCACCCTGCTTCTGACCACCGGTGACGGCTTTCAGTATCGCGAAGAAGCGCAAAATCTATCCAACCATTTAGGGAGCACCATTCGGCTCAATGATGATGGCAGCGTACCTGCGGACAATCCTTTTGTCGGCCAGGCGGGCGCCAAGCCCGAAATCTTCACCTATGGTCACCGCAGTCCGCAGGGCCTCACCATCGATCCTGAGACCGGCACGATTTACCAAACCGAGCACGGGCCCATGGGCGGCGATGAGGTTAACATCCTCCAGGCCGGACATAATTATGGCTGGCCGGTCATCACCTTTGGCCTCGACTATGATGGATCGCAAGTCACCCCGTACAAGGAGATGGAGGGCATGGAACAGCCCTTCGTCGATTGGACGCCGTCCATCGCCACCTCTGGCATCGCTGTTTATCGCGGCGACCTCTTTCCGGAGTGGGATGGCGACATTTTTGCCGGGTCGCTGAAATTTGGCGGCGTCTATCATGTCGACGTCGAAGACGGCGTGGCTGGCGAAGAAGAGATCCTCCTTGAAGACCTTGGCTATCGCATGCGCGATGTACGCATGGGGCCAGATGGCGCGCTCTATGTCATTGGGGAGGCGACCATTGCGGACCGCTACAAGTCCAACAGCGGCAAGATCTGGCGGATCACCCCTCAGGCTGAGTGAGACCTGCCGAGCAATGGTTCTCGCGACGTAAACCGGCGCTCCAGCACCCGGTCCACCGACCAGTGCCCCGGCCCGCGCGCCAGAATATAGGTGAGCGGCATCAACCACAACAGATGCAAAGACCAATTGCCATTCCAGCGCAGAAGCTGGTCCGGGAAAACATAAAACTGGATGACAAGGGTCATGGTCATGAGCCCGAACGCGCTCAGCCGTGAAGCAAG
>SBHG01000095.1 GCA_006226305.1 Alphaproteobacteria bacterium
CACTATGTGGATTACAAGACCGGCGAGCTTGTGGTGTCCGAAAGCGCTTACGAGCATCCGCAGCCGCACGCCTGTTTCATTCAAGGGGTCGACGATGACCTCGTCAATGAAGGCGGCATCATGGATCTTTGGGTTCGGGAAGCGCGGCTCTTCAAATACGGTTCCGGCACCGGCTCGAATTTCTCTTTCCTGCGCGGTGAGAACGAAGCGCTTTCAGGTGGCGGCAAATCCTCAGGCCTGATGAGCTTCCTGAAAATCGGTGACCGGGCGGCTGGCGCCATCAAGTCCGGCGGCACTACGCGCCGTGCGGCCAAGATGGTGGTGGTTGATGTGGACCATCCGGATATTGAAGAGTTTATCGAGTGGAAAGTGATTGAGGAGCGCAAGGTGGCCGCGCTCGTCACGGGCTCAAAGGTTGTACAGGAGCATCTGTCCAACGTCATGAAAGCCTGCGTCAATTGCTCCTCAGATGATGGCGACAAATGTTTTGACCCGAAAGAGAACCCGGCGCTCAAGCGCGCGATCCGCGATGCCAAAAAGGCGCAAGTGTCTGAGAACTATATTCAGCGCATTATCCAATTCGCGCGCCAGGGATATCAGGACATTTCATTCGAAACCTATGACAGGGACTGGGACTCAGAAGCCTATCGCACGGTCTCGGGCCAAAACTCCAACAACTCCATTCGCGTTTCCGATGATTTCATGCGCGCAGTTGACCGCAACGAGGCCTGGCACCTGACCAACCGCCTGGATGGCGCCATTGCCAAAACCTTGCAAGCGCGCGAGCTATGGGACCGGGTGGCCCAAGCCGCCTGGCAGAGCGCGGACCCGGGCCTGCAGTTCCATACCACCATCAATGACTGGCACACCTGCCCCAACGATGGCGAGATCCGCGCCTCTAACCCTTGCTCGGAATATATGTTCCTCGACAATACGGCCTGTAATCTGGCGTCGCTCAATCTGCTGGCCTTCCGTAAAGGCGATGGGTCGGTTGACGTGGCAGGCTTTGAACATGCAGTACGACTGTGGACCCTGACGCTTGAAATCTCGGTCATGATGGCACAGTTCCCCTCAGCTGAAATCGCGCAGCTTTCCTATGACTATCGCACGCTGGGGCTTGGCTTTGCCAATATTGGCGGCTTCCTCATGGCGGCGGGCATTCCCTATGACAGCCAGGAAGGGCGCGCCACCTGCGGCGCTTTCTCGGCGCTTCTGACCGGCGCCTCCTATGCCACCTCGGCTGAAATGGCGAAGGAACTTGGCTCCTTCCCCGGCTATACCAATAACCGTGAGGCCATGCTGAAAGTGATGCGCAACCATCGCCGCGCCGCCTATGGCGAAGCTTCCGGTTATGAAGATCTCGCGATCAACCCAGTAGCGCTTGACCGCGATAATTGTCCCTATGCGGACCTCATTGCTGCCGCGCAAAACTCCTGGGACAAAGCGATTGAGATTGGCGAAGCGCACGGCTATCGCAATGCGCAGGCCTCTGTGGTCGCGCCGACAGGCACCATTGGCCTGGTGATGGATTGCGACACCACCGGCATTGAGCCGGACTTTGCCCTTGTCAAGTTCAAGAAACTTGCTGGCGGCGGACACTTTAAGATCATCAACCGCACGGTGCCGCACGCGCTTAAAGAGCTGGGCTATTCGGACGATGAAATTTCCCACATCGTGCAATATGCGGTGGGTCAAGGAACGCTCAAAGGCTGCCCGACGATCTCCCATGACAGCTTGATGGCCAAAGGCTTTACGGACCTTGAAATTGAAAAGGTGGAAAGCGCGCTTGCGACAGCCTTTGACATTCGTTTCGTCTTCAACAAGTGGACCCTTGGGGAAGAGTTCTGCGCCCATGTACTCGGCATCGACCGGGAGATGCTGGCAAGCGCGGATCTTGATCTCCTCACGTCGATTGGGTTTTCCAAATCCGATATTGAAGCCGCCAATATCTATGTTTGCGGCGCGATGACGCTGGAAGGCGCGCCGCACCTTAAGGACGAGCACCTGCCGGTCTTTGACTGTGCCAATCCCTGCGGACGGATCGGCAAGCGCTACCTGTCACCGGAAAGCCATATCCGCATGATGGCAGCCGCGCAGCCGTTCATCTCCGGTGCCATTTCCAAGACCATCAACATGCCCAATTCGGCGACGGTAGATGAGTGCAAGGATGCCTATGAGCTTTCCTGGAAACTGGGCCTTAAAGCCAATGCGCTTTACCGGGATGGTTCGAAACTCAGCCAACCACTCAATGCCCAGCTTGTTGAAGACGATGATGATGAGTTCATCGATGACTTCCATGAAAAGAGCCAAACTGAGCAAACACAGATCGTCACCGAACGGATCGTCGAGAAGATCATCGAGCGGGAAGTTGAGCGTCAGCGTCCGCCGGATCGTCGCAAAGGCTATATCCAAAAAGCCAGCGTGGGCGGCCACAAGGTTTATCTCCACACCGGCGAATATGACGACGGGGATCTCGCTGAAATTTTCATCGACATGCACAAGGAAGGCGCGGCGTTCCGCTCGCTCATGAACAACTTCGCCATCGCCATTTCGATCGGCCTGCAATATGGCGTGCCGCTCGAAGAATATGTGGATGCCTTTACCTTCACCCGATTTGAGCCGGCCGGCCTTGTGCAAGGCAACGATGCGATCAAAAACGCCACGTCCATCCTCGACTATGTGTTCCGGGAGCTCGCGATCTCTTATCTCGGCCGCGATGATCTGGCCCATGTGGACACGACCGAAAACCCCTTCGAGGCGCTGGGCAAGCATGATGGCAAGGTCATCCCCGACGGGGCTGAGATGGATCCGTCCGCGCCCATGCATGAACTGGTGGAACACTTTGTTTCGAAAGGTTTCCGGCGCGGTCATGAGCCAAGCAACATCATCTCCTTTCAGCGGGTGTCAGAGACAACCGAGGTGAATGATGTGACCGTTGAAGTGGAGACGGCCGAAACGGTGATGAAATCCGCGACCGGCGGGGAAACGATTTCCGAACGGGTCTATGTCTCGACGGAAACCCTTGAGCAGCAGACCATGAATACTTCGGAACGCATTCAGGAGGCGCGCATGCGCGGCTATGAGGGGGACTCATGTCACTCCTGCGGCAATTTCACCCTGGTGCGCAATGGGACCTGCCTCAAGTGCGACACCTGCGGCTCGACAACAGGTTGTTCGTGAGGCGTTCATGATCCAGGACGCCAGATGATAAAAGTTTGGGGCCGGCGCAACTCCTTTAACGTCCAGAAAGTGATGTGGGCGCTCGGAGAGATCGGCCTCGACTTTGACCATATTGATGCGGGTGGGCCCTTCGGCCTGTTGGGCGAGGCCTGGTACCGCGAGATGAACCCGAACGGCCTGGTCCCGACCCTCAAAGACGGCGACCTGGCGATTTGGGAGAGCCACACGATCCTTCGTTATCTCGCCGCCGAATATAGTTCCGGCAATCTGTGGCCGGAAGATCCTCGGACGCGCTCCCTCGCCGACCGGTGGGTCGACTGGACC
>SBHG01000118.1 GCA_006226305.1 Alphaproteobacteria bacterium
GTCTTTGGCTCCTGGCAAAACATGCGGGCGAAAACCTACCGCCGCTTGCACAATATTCCCGATGATTGGGGCACCGCCGTCAACGTCCAGGCCATGGTCTTTGGCAATTTAGGTGACAGCAGCGCCACGGGCGTCGCGTTTACCCGCAATCCCTCAAATGGGGAACCGAAATTCTTTGGCGAATACCTGATCAATGCTCAAGGGGAAGACGTGGTGGCGGGCATTCGCACGCCGCAGCAGATCACGCTCGAAGGCAAGGAAGAACAACAGTCCAAGGCGCCGGCGTTGGAAGAGGTGATGCCTGAGGTTTATGGCGAGCTTTGCGACAACTACAAAAAACTTGAAGCGCATTACCGTGATATGCAGGACATCGAATTCACGGTCGAGCAGGGCAAGCTTTGGATGCTTCAAACCCGCAGCGGCAAGCGCACCGCAAAAGCGGCCCTCAAGATTGCGGTCGATATGGCAAGTGAAGGCCTGATCTCCGAAGAGGAAGCCATCCTGCGTGTCGATCCGGCGGCACTCGACCAGCTCCTTCACCCGGCGCTCGACCCGGATGCGGACCGTCAGGTCATTGCCAAGGGTCTGCCGGCTTCCCCAGGGGCGGCAAGCGGCGCGGTTGTCTTTTCCGCCGATGATGCGGAAGCCAAGGCAGCACAAGGGCATCAAGTTATCCTTGTGCGGATGGAAACAAGCCCGGAAGATATTCATGGCATGCACGCCGCTGAAGGCATATTGACCACCCGTGGCGGGATGACCAGCCATGCGGCGGTGGTGGCCCGCGGCATGGGCCGTCCGTGCGTATCCGGCGCGGGCACCGTGCGGATCGACTACAATGGTAAAACCTTCTCCTCACTTGGCACGACGGTGAAGGAGGGTGACTGGATTACCATTGACGGCACCTCTGGCGAGATCATGCTGGGCAAGATCCCGACCTTGCAGCCGGAGCTTTCTGGAGATTTCGCGGTTCTGATGGAATGGGCCGACAAGGTCCGCCGTTTAAAAGTTCGCACCAATGCGGACACCCCCGTCGACACGCAAACCGCGCGCGACTTTGGCGCCGAGGGCATTGGACTTTGCCGCACGGAGCACATGTTCTTTGATGAAAACCGCATCATCTCCGTGCGTGAGATGATCCTTGCCAAAGATGAGGCTGGGCGCCGCGCGGCGCTTGCCAAATTGCTTCCGATGCAACGCGATGATTTTACAAAGCTCTTCGAAATCATGCATGGCCTGCCGGTGACGATCCGATTGCTGGATCCGCCGCTGCACGAATTTCTGCCGCACACGGAAGAGGAAATGGCAGAAGTCGCCGCCGCCATTGGGTCAACCGCTGAGGAGATCAAGGCGCGCGCCAGCGACCTGCATGAGGTCAACCCCATGCTTGGCCATCGCGGCTGCCGATTGGGGATTTCTTACCCGGAAATCTATGAAATGCAGGCCCGGGCGATCTTTGAGGCCTCCCTTGCCGCCGCAAAAAAGACAGGCGCCCCGGTCATTCCTGAGATCATGATCCCACTTGTGGCGGACCGAAAGGAAATCGAGTTTTTAAAGGCGCGCATCATTGGTATTGCCGCAGAAGTGGAAGAAGAAAGCGGCGAAAAGCTTTCCTATTTAGTTGGGACAATGATTGAATTGCCCCGCGCGGCAGTTCAGGCAGGCGATATCGCGGAAGAAGCAGAGTTCTTTTCCTTTGGGACGAATGACCTGACACAAACGGTCTATGGCATCAGCCGAGATGACAGCGCCAACTTCCTCAACGATTATTTGGCGCGAGGGATCTGGAAACAGGACCCTTTCGTGTCACTCGACCAACGCGGTGTAGGTACACTGATTAAATTGGCTGTTGATGGTGGGCGCAAGGCACGTAGCGGCATCAAACTTGGCATTTGTGGTGAGCATGGCGGCGACCCGGCCTCCATCGAATTCTGCAACCGAGTGGGCCTGGACTATGTTTCCTGCTCACCCTATCGGGTGCCGATCGCCCGCCTCGCCGCCGCTCAGGCCGCCATTCGTCAGGTGCACGAGGACGCTTCGTAACGGACCCGGATCTACACGGTCCCGATCACGATTCGATTCCTGTACCGTCAAGAGACGAATTTCCCGGAAAGGTCAGCAAATGTGACCTTTTTGGCACAGTCATCCATGGCCTCCCTAAGCCCCAGTATTCAGCCAATAATCGTCCGGAATCTCCGGGTTTGACGGGCCGCCATGATTTGGCCCAATCCCTGCAGCAGGAAAGGCGGTCGATGATCGTTGACCCCCTTTGGGGCAAGTGTTAACAGCTCCATCGACTTGTGGATATTAAGCATTGATTAACCCCTTTGGGCGCCCACCCGGCAGCTCAAAGGCCAGCGAGAGAGGGCTCCCCCAATGATGGCCCAAGCCTGGAAAGAAAACGCTGAAAAGCGCCGCGCACTGAAGCTCTGCATCGCTTTGGTGACGCTCTATGCCGTGGCGCTCGTCATTCAAAGCCTCGGTGGCTCTTCTAGCGCCAAGGCGAGCTTGCCCGCGGAGGGCCATGCCTCCTATCTGGCCTCCCACAGTATGCTTCTGGCCGCGGTGGAAAATAGCGAACGCGCGCAGATGTCAGTTTCGGACAAGCAGGACCTGCATTGCCTTGCCCAAGCCATTTACTACGAAGCGCGCGGTGAAGATCTGACAGGTCAGATGGCGGTCGCGGAAGTGGTCATGAACCGGGTTGAGTCAAAGAGATACCCCAACAGCATTTGCGGCGTAGTTTTTCAGAATGAGCGGGCCAGGCATCGCTGTCAGTTCTCCTTTGCCTGTGACGGCAAGTCTGACAATCCACCGCAATCAGCGGCCTGGACACGCGCCAAGTTGGTTGCTTCCTACCTCTACAAGAATGATCATCTGCAGCTGACGCAGGCTGCGACGCACTATCACGCGGATTATGTCACCCCGTCCTGGGCGAACCATCTGCATGAAACCGTCAAAATCGGCCGGCATATTTTCTACCGTCCGGCCTAAGATTTAAGATTTATCTCAGTTGAGCAGGCTGGCTGCTGTTTTGCGCCGCCCGGTAATCGAGATCGGGTCAAATCGCGCGCCTTGGAAGACCGCGCCGTTGAGGACCAGCTTGGCGGTAATGGCGCCGCGCAGATCCGCATTCGTCAGATCGGCCCCGGTCAAGTTGGCGTTCTCTAGATCCGCGCGCCTCAGATCAGAATTTATAAATTTCGCCGCCTGCGCGCTGATCCCCCGCAGATCCGCGTCAATCAGATTGGCGCCATTAAAGTAAGCACCTTGCAGTTTGGCGCCGGTAAAGTTAGCGCCGGTGAGATTGGCGTCGGTAAAGTCGGCGCCGGTCAGGACCGCCCGTTTAAAGCTGACGCCTGCCAGGTCCTGTCCGGAAAAATCTTCACCCATGAGGATTTTGCCTTCATAGCGACCGTTAGATCCGAGCGTGTCGGGGCGCGGCCCGGTCGAAGACACAACGGGCTCTTCTTTGCGAAGCGGCTTAATGACATCGACGACAGGCTGTGAAGCCGCCAAAAGGTCGAGGTCGCGCGCCGGGGGCGGATTGTCATCCGTGTTTGGGGCGGAAGACCGATCAATCGCCGAGCGCACCATTGCCTCAAATGCATCGTCATTGTTTGTGCTGGCGTCGGCATCCGGCGCATCGTCCGCCGGAAGGGCTGTGGTGCCTTCCAGTTGATTTAATGCTTCCTGCGCCCGCTCCATCTCCGACTGTTCCAGTTTTGCCTGCGCAGCATTGAGTTCTTCCATGGCCGATATCGCCGCCATACGGGCATTGTCCAGATCCAGACGCAAATGTTGGTCTTCCGCCGTTGGCTCCCCGGAGGAGGCTTCGCGGCCGCCGCCAAGGGGCTCATCCGGCCCATCCGCCCGGGTGATAGCCATCTCTCCGTTAGGCAGGCGGCGCAAAACATAGGTCTCGCTGCCTTCCGGCCCTTTCAGATGGATGGCCGGCTCGCCCGTGGGCAGCTCTTCCAAGCTCAAATTGAGATCGTCGGTCACCTCCACGCTTTCAGCCGCGGGCGCGGCCTCAATCGCCCGGAACGGACGCACGGCCATAAGACCGTAAAGTCCGATCAGAACAAGCGCAGCAATACCCAAACGGGAGGCAAGCATGGGGGAGACCTTTCTGTCTCAATTATATAGGCAAAGCGGCCAATTCTTACCAGTGACCTTGACCGATTTTACCTAGGCAAAATTACAATTCGGCAATCAATTCATGACCTTGGCGCAATTCCAAGCGTGAGCGTCTTACCCGGCCTCTTTTGTCTTCTCTGACTTCATGTGAATTCGCTCAATTTCCGCCTGTAGCTCTTTTCGAGATTTGGCAATTTCAGCCCGGGCCCGGGCCATTTCCGCCCGCGCCGCGTCAAGATCAGCTCGTGCCTGGGCAAGCTCGGCCGCCATTTCCCGCTCCTGGGCCTTTGACAGCACCATTTTTTTCATGTCGGCCGTGGATTTTTCCAGTTCGGCGGCCGCGAACTCAAGATTGGCTTCGTGAGCTTTGATCGCTTCACGTGTTTCGGTCAACAGCCGGTGAGCACTGGCCAAGGTCGCTTCCAGCTCAGCGGAATTAAAGCCGCTGTGAATTTCATGTTTGGAATCAAGTGCTTTAGGGGTCTCATCTACCTGCCCGGCACAGCCGCCGGCCATAAGTCCAGCCAGGATAGCGGCTACAATTTTCGATCCATATGTCATTTGGGGCCTCGCACGAAAGACTCTTTTAGGGGGTTCACAGGTCAGAGTGAACCACAGATTCCACCATATGAGTGTAAACCGACATACAAACAAATCGTGAGACGAGAGAGGAGATTTAACCTGAAATCTCAGGTAGTATTGCTGAACAAAACGGCCTTGAAATTAGCCGCCTCAAATGTCAAAAATTAGAGCAGGACAATGGAAAAAATGGTTGGCAACGTCAAATGGCTGGCTATATTTCCTATGGTTAACGAAAAGTTAACTGGAGTGAGTGCTGCGTTGCGTCTAAGTACCGTGTAATTCTTGGGGGAAAATAGGGTAATAGGTCAAAAGAATGCGAATTTTGGGATTGTTCGTCACTCTTGGGCTCTTTGTCATATCTACAGCCGCACAGGCTGAGGATGAGACTACTGAAGTCTTTAAACCGGATGGATCGCTGCAATGCGAGGCAACTCAAGCCATCACTCTTACCGAAATGGCGCGCGACTTGCGCCGCCGAGGTATTGGCGTGCTTGATAGCCGCAAGGGACATGATGGTGTTTTCCGCATGACCATGTGCGGCGCGTCGACCGGTAACATCAATATTTTCAGCATCTTTTTGCGGGATCTCACGGAAGCCGAGGAAATCGGTTTCAGGGTTCTTGACGAATAGGCTGATCAGCTTTCGGGCTTAACAATTTGTAAATCATGAACCGGCCCCGGTGCCGGGTGTGACGCGCTAACAATTGTTGGCGCGTTTTTCATGCCCGTCATTCACACTTCCTAAAGTCAATTCTGCATAAACTCTTGGACAAAAGGGGTTTCACAAGAGTGATGTCCCTTTGGGAAAAGGGTCGCAAGCAGATCGAGAAGATCAACCGGTATCTGTTTGCATGTCGGTGGAGTAAATCTTGATCAGACCGGATCTTCGCAATGCCGTGTTTTGCGCCGTCACAATCATTGCCCTCGTGGCTTTGATGTCCGGCTCGTTGCTGGCGCGTTCGAAGTTGACCACCATCGCCCAAAATCGCTCCCAGGTCGAGCTCACCAGTGTCATTACGGATATTCGCCAATTGGTCGATGCCAGATACACGCAGGCGCGCGCCTCTACATCGCTACTGGCGGGCAGTCCCGTCGTTATCGCCGCAACAAAGGCGTTGCTGAAAGACCAAAGGCTCGGCCGCGAGTATTCCACCGATGAGGTTTTAAAGGCCTATCTGGCGCCCTTGGTCGAAGAGCAGGGTTTTCTCGGATATGCTGTCTTTAACCTGACAGGTGAGCTTATAACGGCTCAAGATCCTCAGACCGAAACACGAACCTATTATTTTCGTGATCAGGCACCGCTGGTCGAAGAAGTCATTTCCGGAAAGTCTATCGCGACACAGCCGCGGTTCTCAGTTTCTGCCGAATTGAACAACAATAAGGGGCTCGCCCAGCCCGATCTTGAGTCCATGCTGGTAGCGCCGGTCAAGGACGATGCCGGGAACATTATTGCGTTCTTTGCGGTCCGCTTTGATTTGGAAAGCGAAGTAGAAAAACTGATCCGGCTGGGTAGGTTCCGCGATACCGGTGAGACAATTGTCTTTGATAAAGATGGGCGAATTCTGGCAAAGCCACGTTTTGAAATCGCCATGCATGACACGATTGGACACGCAGGCCACAAGCACGCTTTGCTGCAGTTCCCTGACTTTGAAGAAGAGCAGATCCGAGCCAATAGCGACACCGCGGTTGCCAATTCTGTCGAAACGGCCCGCATGACCGCGCGTGAGTTTGTTAAGCGGCTACGCGATAGTCAGCTCAAGGGGGAACTGTCCAGTCTCTATTCCTATGTGTCTTACCATGGTGAGCGTGTGCTCGGGGTCTGGTATTGGGATGAAGCCCTGGGCATTGGTTTCTCGACAGAAATTCTCGAAAAGGATGCTGTTGGCAATTCGGTGACCGTAACCATGATGGTCGGTCTTCTGGCTGTCATCATGCTCTACATCCTCACAATATTATTCCTCATCCTTCGGGGTGACGAAGCCCGGGCAGACAAAAAGAAGTCGATTGAGGAAATCGTCAACACGGTCCCTGATTGCATCTTAACTGTGTCGCCGGGGGGGTCGATTTTATCGTCAAATTCACAAGCACAGGCCCGTCTCGGCGCCATCGTCAATGAGACAGTCCCGGTTCACCTTGCAAAAGTGATCTCCAGTGATGGTCTTGTTGAAGGTACTGACATCGAAGATCGGCACAATCTCGATAACGAGGACGGCATTGATTTGTCGATCATGGAAGGTCGCTGTTTGCGGTGTCGCGCCTATCACAGGGACGGCACCTCGTTCTCCGCTGAAATCATGGTGAGCGCGACGTCCAATGAGGGACAAAAACAATATACCTGTGTGATCCGCGACATAACAGAGCGTCTGAAATCGGAAGATGCGATCCATCGTCTTGTGTTTTTTGACCCGCTGACCGGTCTTGCAAATCGCAATGAGTTCAACCGACGTCTCGATGATGCGATAAAAGACGCGCGCCGCAATGAAACTCTCGTGAGCGTCATGTTGCTGGATCTGGACCGCTTTAAGCAAATTAATGAGGCCTTTGGCCATGATGTTGGCGACCGGATTCTGCAAACTGTTGGGGAACGGTTACGCAAATCAGCTCGCGAAGTCGACACCGTTGGGCGATTAAGTGCTGATGAATTTGTATTTGTCGCGACCGGTTTGGAAGATCTCCAGGATGCCGCTCGGCCGGCAGAACGCATTGTCAAAAACCTGGCCGAGCCGATCGAAATTGACGGCTATGTCCACCACGTCGAAGCCAGCATCGGGATCAGTTTCTATCCGCAAGATGATGAAGGGCGCGCCGAGCTCGTGCGAAAAGCCGACATCGCTCTCTACCAGGCCAAACAACGTGGCAGCGGGCAGATTCATTTCTATGACACGCAGCTCGATCAAAGTGTTCGCGAGAAGAAGGTGCTTGAGGATGACCTGCGTCGCGCCGTGAGAAATCGCTCACTGTGTCTCTACTATCAACCGCAAATTGATCTGGAAGGCAATGTCCAGGCCGTTGAAGCACTCTTGCGCTGGCAGCGTGAGGATGGAACCTTTGTCAGCCCCGATGTCTTTGTTTCTCTGGCCGAGCACTGCAACTTGATCTGCGAAATCGGGGATTGGGTCTTAGAAGAGGCTTGCCGCCAGGCCAAGGAATGGGCATTGAAGGGCATGGCGCCCTTGCGGGTGGCCGTCAATATTTCGCCGGTTCAGTTTAGTGATCTGTCTCTGGTCGAAAAAGTTGAGCGGGCAGTGGCGAATGCGGATCTGGATCCGGTCATGTTGGAACTTGAGGTTACTGAAAGCGTGGTCATGAACGACATTGACCAGGCAATTGCAACGCTGAAGGTCTTTAAAGACAAAGGGTTCAGCCTGTCGATCGATGATTTCGGAACGGGCTATTCCTCGCTTGCCTATTTAAAAGATATGCCTGTTGATCGCCTCAAAATTGATAAATCCTTCCTTGATGGCGTGCCGGAAAACCCCGGAGACCTTTCCATTGTCAGCGCGGTTATCTCTTTGGGGCAATCGCTGGGGTTGGAAGTGGTCGCTGAGGGTGTGGAAACCATGGCTCAGTGGCATGAGCTTGAAAAATTGGGCTGTGACTATGCGCAGGGCTACTACTTCGCGCGGCCGCTTTCAGTCAGTGATTTTGAAGAATGGTATTCTGCGCGCGCGCATTCACCGGCAGCTGATTTGCAGTCTCAGATCCGAGACAGTCAGGATTCGGCCTAAGCGCCTCGTTCCATCGCTTTCATGAGATGTTCGGCCCGGGCAATGAAGCGCTCACGGGCAATCGAGGGGGCGACGGGCCTGAGCCGAAGGCGCTCAAGATCAGGATCTTTAAAGCGCGGCCGCTTGAACAGCCTGCGGGCTTCCTCTTCCGTAAAACCGGCCAATTGCACCGCTTCGAAATAGGCCGAGGCGTGGTCGGCACGTTTGATGAGGGATTTTATTTTTTGCGGAAGCACGGGCGGCAACGAGAAACGCCGATGCACGGCTTCACTTAGCCGTGCCTCCAGGGCCTTGTAATCAAGACCAACCGCCGCCTTGAACGGGGAAATCATATCGCCAATGACATATTCCGGGGCGTCGTGCAAAAGGGCCGCAAGCCGCCACCGGGCAGAAAGACCAGGCTCAAAAGAGGCCGAAATGCGCTCCACCAGGAGACTGTGTTCTGCCACTGAATACGGGTTGTCGCCTCTCGTTTGACCATTCCAGCGCGCCACAAAGGCAAGCCCCAAAGCAATGTCTTCCAGCTCAATATCGAGCGGTGAGGGGTCGAGCAGGTCGAGCCGCCGCCCCGACAACATGCGTTGCCAGGCTCTGGGCGGATTATTTGATTTTGTCGCTCGCTTTTTTGTTCCGGTCATAGCTCCTTCGTAACGATTTTGCGGTAGGTTTTGAAGAGAATTGCGCGGAAGTATCTTGGTTTTCCCAAGTTTTCCGCGCCTTTTGGGGAAATGAGTAAAGGTGACGGCGCATGGGGTTTGGTTGGCGCCAGATTACGGAAAAATTTCAGGGCGAGGAGGAGAAATCCTTCGTGGCGCCACGCGCCTTGGTGAGCGATCTCTTGCGCCGGACCTGTGACACCTCGACCTGGGGCGAAGGGGCCCTGGAGGCGGAGGACAGGCCCATGATTGGTCAAGAGCGGGCCGAGGAAGCGATCCGTTTCGCCTGCTCTGTCGAGCGTCCCGGTTATAATCTCTATGTGGTTTGCCCGGCCGAGTCCGGTCACCTTAAGCCGGTAACACGGTTTGTTGAAGATCTGGCCGATCGCAATCCTACGCCTCCTGATTGGGTTTATGTTTATAATTTCGATGAGCCCAAGGCACCCATAGCGCTCAAGTTGAAGCCGGGCAGAGGTCCGGAATTTCAAAAGGCCATAAAGGAGGCGGTCAAGGCCTTGCTTGTCGAGGTGCCAAAGACCTTTGCGTCTGACGACTACATCGAACGATCCGAGGCAATTGACCGGGAGCCTAATCATCGCATTCGCGCTCTGCAAGAACGAGCAGCGGCTGAGGGCATGGCGATTGTTTCTGAGGATGATGACCTTCGTATCGTGCCGCTCAAGGATGGCGTGCCGATGGATGAAGATGATATGGCGCGCCTGCCTTATCAGGAGCGCCGCCGCCTCGAAGCCATTATCGCACAATTACAGGACGAGCTTGACGATATCATTGCCAATCTTGCCAGGTGGAATCGACTGAGCGAGGAAGCCCACGATGCGCTTGACCGCGAGGTGGGTAAGGAGGTGATCGATCGGCATCTGGTGCCGGTCGCGCGCGACTTCGCCGGCGATGAAAAAATGAATCGCTATCTGGTGGCACTGCGCAATGACATTTTGGACAATCTTGATCTCTTCAGACTAACCGATGATGAGGGGCTGACCGCCATTGAAAAACTCACTGGCGGATTAAAATCCAAGTTGGCGAAATATGCTGTCAATTGCTTCATCACCCAAGGGGACCGCCTTGGCGCGCCGGTTTGCGTGGAACAGGCGCCGGTCTACGGCGAGCTGGTCGGCTCTTTGCGCACCGGGACGGCTCTTGATCGTCCCGACTATGATTTCGCTGCGCTTCATCCCGGTGCTTTTCATCGCGCCAGTGGGGGCTATCTTATTCTTGATATCGAGGAGCTCTTGTCCTTCCCCTTCGGTTGGGAAGTTGTCAAACGGACCCTGCGCACTGGCCATATTCAAATTGATACGCCCAATCAATGGCTCGGCGAATATGAAAGCGAAGTGCTTGAGCCAGAGCCCATTCCCTTTGACGGTAAAGTCCTCCTCGTCGGCAGCCGCTATTGGCATTACCGCCTGGACCGCCTCGATCCCGATTATGCGGACCATTTTAAAGTCATGGCCGACTATGCCCAAGACATGCCGCGTACCTCTGATACGGAACAGATTTATGCCATGCAGCTGCAGGAAGAAGCGGCTGAGCGGCATCTTTTGCCGCTGTCAAACGAAGCGCTCGGCAGGCTGGTGGAATTCGCCGCCCGCGAAGCAGAAGATGCCCACCGCCTTTCTCTGCATCGCCAGCCATTGATCAATTTGATGGTCGAGGCCGATCATCTGGCAAATGCCGACAGCCGTCACCAGATAACCTCCGGCGATATCATTGCTGCGGAGCGTGCCCGCGTGCGCCGACTCGATCTTTATCGTGAACGATCCCATGACTTTATCCATGAAGACTATGTCAAAATTGATGTGACAGGCGCGAAAGTGGGTCAGGTCAATGGCCTTGTCGTGACCGGGCTTGAGCTTGCCTTTGGTCAGCCGTGTCGGATTACCGCCCGGGCGCGCATGGGTGAGGCTGACCGTCCGGTCATCGAACAGGTGGTGGACATTCTTTCCGAGGTCGACGAAAGCGGCCCTAGCCATGCCAAGGGTGTCATGATCTTGGGTGGCTATATGCAGGCGAAGTTCCTGCCAAACCAGCCTTTGTCCTTTAGCGCCACTCTGGTCTTTGAGCAGACCTACTCCATGGTGGACGGCGACAGCGCTTCGGCGGCAGAGCTTTGTGCACTCCTGTCGGCGATCGCTCAGGTGCCCCTGCGCCAGGACATCGCTATGACCGGCTCAGTCTCTCAGCATGGCGACATGCAGGCGATCGGCGGTGTTAACGAAAAGATCGAAGGCTTTTTCGATATTTGTAAGGGCAAAGGTCTGACGGGCCACCAAGGCGTCATTATTCCTGAGAAAAATATATCAGACCTGATGCTGCGCGATGATGTGATTGAAGCCTGCCGCAAGGGCAAGTTCCATATCTATCCTGTTTCCGAGGTTGAGCGGGCCATGGAGATTTTGACCGGCATGTCCGTCGGCAAGCGAGCAAAGGGTGGGGTATTTCCGGTTGGAACATTGTTCCATGAAGTCGAGCGACAACTTGAGAGTTTTGAAGAAAATCGCCGCCGCGCCCGTCGCCCCTGGCCTGCCAAGGCCCGGGGAAAATAAACCATACCCCTTGTCACAAATCGTCGCATCTGGTTGACTTGCCGCCCCTAATCTCTACCTTTTGGGTAGGGCCATTTGAGAGGGAGTACACCCCATGTCGATACGCAGTATTCTTGTTCCGATTGCCGGTCAGGCAAACGACCGGGAGCTGTTGACTGTCGCTTTGTCGGTCGCCAAAAGCTTGGGAGCTCATGTCAGTGCGCTGTTTGTGCGGGCAGAGCCAACGGAATACCTTCCCGTGATGGGAGAGGGTTATTCAGGCATGGTTGCGCAGGACATCATTGATGCGGTGGAAGGCGCGGCGGACGAAATGGCCACGAAAGCCAAGGAAGCGACAGAGGCCGCCGCCAGAGAGGCCGGCGTCGCCCTCAAACCCTATGGCGAATGTCATGAAGCCCCCTCAATCTCCTTTCATCAGACCAAGGGCCCCATCCTGGCGGTTCTCCAGGAGGAAAGTCAGCTTACGGATCTCATCGTCTGCGCTCAGCCAACACCTGGTCTGGGCCCTGAAATCAGCAATGTGCTGCCGGATCTTCTGATCGGCTGTCATCGTCCGTTTCTGATCGTTCCCGAAGGCGCCAAGCCCTTCAGGGGCGCGCATGTTGTTATCGGATGGGATGGCGGCAGCGAGGCCGCCAGTGCGGTCCGTCAGGCACGTGGGTTTCTGCCGCTTTTTTCAAGGGTCGAGATTGTCGCCATTGGCGACGACAAAGAAGAAAACAAGGCCGAAGTTGAGCGCCCTGCCAGTTATTTGGCTTGCCATGGTGTCAAGGTGGAAACCGTTGTTCTGGAGGGATCAACAAAATCAGCCGGTGACATGTTGATGGATTACGCCGTCGAACACGGCGCTGAGCTCATTGTCATGGGCGCCTATGGTCACAGCCGCATGCGCGAATTCATATTCGGGGGTGCCACCCGGCAGATCCTCCAGGATATGAAGCTGCCCGTCTATATGGCGCACTAACGCTTTAATTGAGGCGGCGGATCACAACAGAACCAGCCGAATAACCAGCGCCAAACGAGCAGATGAGCCCAAGGTCACCTGCATCCATGTCGTTGGAATGCTTGTGAAAGGCAATGATTGAGCCCGCTGAGCTGGTATTGGCATATTCGTCCAAAATCGTCGGCGTCGAAACCGGGTCGATCTCTCGATCGAAGACCATCTTGGCAATGAGTTGGTTCATATTGATATTGGCCTGATGGAGCCAAATACGTTTGAGTTCATCACGGCTCAAACCCAGTTCTTCAAGGTGGCCCACCATCATTTTCGCAACCATGGGCACGACCTCTTTAAACACCTTGCGCCCCTGCTGAACAAAGAGTTTGTCCACCTGGCCGATACCGCTTTCATCGCAGCGATTGAGGAAGCCGAAGTTGTTGCGGATGTTGTTGGAGAATTTGGTCATCAGCTTGGTGCCAACAATCTCCCACTGTGTGTCCGACTGGCTGAGCTCCTTTGCCTCCAGCACGATTGCTGTTGCCACATCCCCGAAAATGAAATGCGCGTCGCGATCTCGGAAGTTGAGGTGGCCGGAACAGATCTCCGGATTGACCACTAAAAGGCGATCCGCTGACCCGGCGCGGATCATATCCGCCGCTGCCTGAATACCAAAGGTCGCCGAAGAGCAGGCCACATTCATGTCAAAGCCAAAGCCTTCAACGCCGAGCGCATCTTGCACCTCGACCGCCATGGCGGGGTAGGCCCGCTGCATGTTGGACGCGGCCACCAGAACCCCGTCAATGTCGTCAGCGGTCAGGCCCGCCGCGGCAATGGCGTCTTTTGCAGCAGCCACGCCGATTTCCGCCAGGATCGAAAGCTCATCGTTGCTGCGTTCAGGGATGTTGGGGCGCATGAGATCCGGATCGAGGATACCTTCTTTCTCCACCACAAAGCGCCGCTTGATGCCAGAGGCCTTTTCGATAAAGCCGACGCTTGACGTGTCGAGCGCTTCCACCTCTCCGGCAGCGATGGCCTGCGCATGTTCCTCATTAAAGCGCGTGGCATAGGTGTTGTAGGATTCAACGAGTTCTTCGTTGGAAATCGTATATGGCGGGGTGTAAAGCCCCGTGCCGCTGATGACTACTGGTCTCACGTTGGATAGGTCCTGACTGTTGCGCAAAAAGGTGCAAGGCGCCCTTTGAGTAGATTATGAGCCAGTTTACACATAAATTCGGGGGACAGTGCAAGCCCGCAAAAGAGAGGGATTAGCGGCTGAGCGCCTTCACTTGCTCATGTCGATAGCAGTCCACGACATGGTCGTTGACCATGCCCACCGCCTGGGCGAAGGCATAGACAATGGTCGGGCCGCAGAATTTGAAGCCGCGTTTTTTCAGATCCTTTGAAATCTGCTCTGAAAGCGGTGTCGAGGCAGGCACATCTTTAAGGTGTTTGGGGGTGTTTTGAAGCGGCTTGCCATCGAAAAAATCCCAGAGATAGGCGGAAAATCCGGGCCCTTTCTCTTGGATCTCAAGCCAGGCCCGCGCATTGCCGATGGTCGCTTCGATCTTGCCTCGATGGCGGATGATGCCTTCGTTCTTTAAAAGCTTTTCGACCCGGGCCGGGCGATAACGGGCGATCTTTTCCGGGTCAAAACCGTCAAAGGCGGCACGAAAGTTCTCTCGCTTGCGCAAAATGGTGATCCAGGAAAGCCCGGCCTGAAAGCCGTCCAGGATCAACTTTTCAAAGAGCGCCTGATCATCATATTCCGGCACGCCCCATTCTTCGTCGTGATAGGCCACATAAAAAGGGTCGGTCCCCGGCCAGGAGCACCGGATTTTACCGTCGGCGTGGGTGTGTGTCTTAGTCACCAAAACAGACCGCCTCAATTTTGTTGCCCGTCAGATCGCGGAAAAACGCCGCGTAATAGGTGGGCGTATATTCTGGTCTGAGACCAGGCGCCCCGTCGTCCATGGCGCCGGCGGCCAGGGCGGCGGCGTGAAACGCTTCAACGGCGGCGCGAGAGGGCGCTCTGAAGCAAAGGTGGGACCCGTTGCCAGCGGTAGCGGGTTTTCCGTCTCCCGGCTTTTGCACCCAAAGGATGGCTTCTTTGTCGGGTCCATAGCCGACGCCAAAGTCACCTTCTTTAAAAAGCTGTTTCCAGCCGATTGCGGCGAGAGCGGCATCATAGATTTCGATGTTTCCAGCAAGGTCATCAACGCCGACAGAGATGTGATCAATCATGAGGGATTAGTTCCTTAAAAAATCCGCTAAAAGCCACATATCACACAGGCAAAACGAACAAAGCAAGAACAAATTGCCCGTTTTCCCCAGCTATTGACTCCTCTCGACGAAAGAATTAATTAAACGTATGATTAAATAATGAAAGAATGACCATGGTGGCCAAACAGCGGGGGCCTGGGCGTCCCCAACGGCAAAACGGCGAGGACGAGGTCCATCAGCGACTGACACAAACCGCCTTGCGTCTGGCAGCCCAAAAGGGGATCGCCAATGTCTCTGTCCGACAAGTGGCGGAAGTTGCCGGCGTTACTCCTGCAATGATCAATTATTATTTTGGCTCCAAGCGGGGTCTCTTTGAGGCCGCGCTTGATGAGGTCACGGGTCTTCTCCTGCCGCGACTGCGCGAAACTTTGAAAGAGGGCAGCGCCGCAGAAGAAAGCCTTACAGGATTTGTTCAATCAATCACCACGGTCCTGTTGGCCGAACCTCTTATTCCCTCCTTCATCATTAAGGAAGTGGTTCTTGGCGACGCGCATCTGCGCGAACGCTTCATTAAAATTTACGCCAGCGAAATTGCTGCCCTGATCCCCATGCGGATCCTCAATGAAATTAAACGTGGAAATTTCCGCTCGGACCTCAATCCTTTTTATGCGCTCATTTCCCTCATCGGAATGACCATATTTCCGTTTTTGGCGCGGCCGGTTGCTGAAGCGGGACTTGGCATTTCCTTTGATGAATCATTTCGCAACACATTTGCTCAGCATACATCCAAATTGTTCCTGCATGGCGCCATGCCGCAGGAGGGAGGCTCAAAATGACCTTTCGCATTCTCTTCGGTTTGTATTTGATGACAACATTCGTAGCTGCCTGCTCAGATAAAGATGAGAATGTTCTGGTTGGCACGCTGGAACGCGAACGCATTACGCTGATCTCAGAAGCGCCAGAGCCTATAGTCGACATCAAAGTTCATGAGCGTGACCGTGTCGCGGCGGGGGACGTTGTTCTGGTGCAGGATGCAAGCCTGCTAAAGGCACAATGGGCACAGGCTCAGGCAGTCCACGAACAGGCCCGCGCCCGCCTGGCCGAAATTGTGCGTGGCCCGCGCCAGGAACGCATTGATAGTGCCCTGGCGAAACGGGAAGCAGCTCAAAGCGCTGTTGAAACAGCTCGCAAAGAATTTAAACGCGCCAAAGAATTGGTTGCCGACGGGGCTGTCTCACAGGCATTTTACGACCAATCCCGATTGCGGTTGACCAATGCCGAAGCAGAGCTCGAACAGCGCACCGCGGAGCTCAACGAGATGCTCGAAGGCGCGACCGCCGAAGAACTGGATCAAGCCCGCGCGGCCCTCGGAGCTGCCGAGGCCGTCGCCCAGGAAGCACAGGTTCGCCTGGACCGGTTGACCGTCAGGGCGCCGGTCGCAGGCACAATTGAAGCGCTGCCCTTCGACATGGGCGAGCGCCCGCCCGCCGGCGCGGCTGTCGCCATACTTTCTGGCGGCACCGTGCCCTATGCCCGCGTTTTCGTTCCGGTCGATTTGCGTCTAGCTCTTGAAAGCGCCACAGAGGTCACGGTGAAGGTCGAGGGCGTGGAGGGCAGCTTTAAAGGCAAGCTTCGCTTTATTTCAAGTGAGGCGGCCTTCACGCCTTACTTTGCTCTGACCGAACACGACCGCACACGGCTTTCCTATCAGGCGGAAATTGACCTGATTGAGGACAATGCAAAAGATCTGCCCACCGGCTTGCCGGTTGAAATCCGCTTGGGAGAATAAGGCCCCATGATCTCGGCAATTACCACCCAGGGCCTGACCCGCCGCTTTGGTTCAAAGGTCGCGGTCAACAAGGTGGATCTATCCATCCCGCAAGCGCGTATCTTTGGCTTTCTGGGACCCAACGGTTCCGGCAAGACAACCTTGATCCGTATGCTTTGCGGGCTGCTGCGCCCGACAGAGGGAGGCGCCGAAGTGCTCGGTCAGGACATTAAGACTGACGCGGAAGTCGTACGACGCAACATCGGTTACATGACCCAAAAGTTTTCCCTCTATGACGATCTGACCGTTGACGAAAATCTCGATTTCGTCGCCCGGATCTATACGCTCCCTCTGGGCAAAAAGAATAAGCGCTTGGCAGAGCTGCGCGCGCTCTATCAATTAGGCGATCTGCGCGGCCAACTTGCAGGCACTCTTTCAGGCGGGCAGAAGCAACGCCTCGCCCTGGCAGCCGCCACGATACACAATCCCAAGCTGCTTTTCCTCGATGAGCCGACAAGTGCAGTCGATCCGCAAAACCGCCGCGAGTTCTGGGACAGCCTCTTTAAGCTTGTCGACCAGGGAACGACGATCTTGGTTTCCACCCATTACATGGACGAGGCCGAGCGCTGCCATGGCCTAGCCTTTTTGAACAATGGTGTCATTGTCGCGACCGGAGAGCCAAAGGAGCTGATGGACAATGTCGCTTCCACGGTCGTTCAGGTCACGACCTCGGAAATAGCGGCGGCCAAAGCCGCGATCACCAAATTGCCGGGTGTTTTTTCTGTCGCGCAATTGGGCGCGCGTCTGCGTGTCATGTGCGAAAGGTCAATGACCGAGGCCGTCGGGACCATCGACCAG
>SBHG01000208.1 GCA_006226305.1 Alphaproteobacteria bacterium
ATGTGCAGCGGCCTTCACTTTGTTGAAGACTATGTGGACGGCGAGGTCTCCGATGTCATTGAGATGTTGTTCGGCGGCGGACAACACGATGTGGCCGGTTATGCGGCGGCACAAGAGCTTGACCATACACCGGATACTTCGTGGTCCTACTCAAGCGGCACCACCAACATTGTCACCCGGCTTTTGCACCAGGCGACAGGTCTGCGCGGGGTGGCGTTTCAAGGCTTTATGGAAGAGGCGCTTCTCCACCCGATTGGCATCACAAGCGCGATCCCCAAATTTGATACGCAGGGCACGTTCATCGGCTCCTCGTTTTGCTTTTGCACGGCGCGGGACTTTGCCAAATTCGGCCTGCTCTATATGCGCGATGGCGTCTGGGATGGGAGACGTCTGCTGCCGGAAGGCTGGGTCGACTATGCCCGCACGCCAACGCCCATCTATGTGGATCACGACGATCTCGATTATGGCGCGCATTTTTGGCTTGGGCTGGCTGGGCCGGGCACATTCTCCTGCAATGGCTATCAAGGGCAGTTTATCGTGATGGAGCCCGAGCTCGACCTCATTGTGGTACGGCACGGGGATTCGATCAACGAGGCGACTGTGGCCGTGCGGCATTGGCTCGCCGACGTGGTGGATTGTTTCCGGTGATGTGAAATCTCGTTCCCCCTCGAAGGCGGGGGTCCAGAGCAACCCGCAAGGGACAAGGTTTTTGCCCCTGGGTTCCCGCCTGCGCGTGAACACCAAACCTAAAAGTGACCCCACCGCTCTTTGGCGACGCGCAGACCGGAATATTTTGGCTGATCGATTTCAACCTTGATCATGGTGGTTTGAAGGAGATGCTCCTTAAGCCCCTCTGTCGCCAAAGTGATGTCACCGGCGCGGATGGCCTGGCAGAGCCGGGTGTTGAGATCTACCAAGGAACCTTCCTCCCCAAGAAGCTTTTCCAAGCGGGCGTGTTCTGCCTCATTGGCCTCAGGGCCTAATTCAAGCTCGCGGGCGATGATGGCAAGCACGTTTGCAGCAACACGGGCATGAAACTGCGTATGACCTTCAAGCTCGGGCAGGGCGCGGTCCCGCAGGAAGCTCTCCACCGCGCCGACGAGTTCTTTAAGATTGGGTGAGTCCTGCATGGGGGTTACTCCTCAATCAACAGGTTCAGGAGATCAATTTCGGTTTCTGACGCCCGGCGGCCGATCGCCGCCCGTTCCACGGTGCGGTCCGCGCCCGTGCGGAAGGTATCTACCATGCGGGTGCACATGATGCCCCATTTCATGGTGCCGAAAACCATCCAGTAATGGACATCCTGGGCGCGGAGATTGCCACCCGCGCTTTCGTATCCGGCATAGAGGTCTTTCAGCTGGCCGAAGCCGCCGACAGGATTTTCCGGACGATTGAACCGCCAGGAATTGACGCAAATCCAGCCGAGGTCTTCCATGGGGTCGCCCAAATGCGCAAGCTCCCAGTCGAGCACGGCAGCAAGCCCCTCTGGCGAAACCATCAGATTGCCATTGCGGAAGTCGCCGTGGACAAGCGTCTCAGGTGCGGCGTCGGGCATGTGATCTTCGAGCCATTTAAACGCGAGTTCAAAGACCGGATGTGGATCGCCAAAATCGTCATAGAGTGCGCGGTAGGCCTCAAGCTGCATCTTCGCCGGACTTACGGGCACATCTGGAATGTCGCTCACATTCAGTCGGTGAATGGCGGCAAGCTGCGCCCCACATTCAAAGGCGAGACCTTGTAGTGCTTTTTCAAAGGCGGGATCACGGAACATCTTCTGCGGCAGAGTTTCCCCTTCAACGCGGCCCATGACAAAGCCGGTGGACAGCTGGTCTTCTGGCTGCAGCACATAGCGCACCTCAGGCGCCTTAATGCCGCTCTCGTGGGCGCGGCGCACAAGTGCGGCCTCGAGATTAAGTGAGATACCCGATCCCACGTGATCGCGGCCCGAGGGCGTGCGGCGCAGGATGAGCGGCGTTTCTCCGGCCAGATCTCTCAGGGTAAAGGCCCAGGTTTCCTGATTGGCGCCGCCGGAGAGGCGGTTAAGCCCCAAGACTTCCGCTGCCGGATCATCGGAAAGTCGATGGGCCAGGCACCTGGCAATCTCAATTCGGGGATCTTCGTGGGTGGTCATGAGTTTGATCTTCACATGAATTCTGGCGCTTGTCAGCCTGATCTCAAGTAACGGATGGCCTCATCTTTCTCGAAGAGATAGAGAAGGGTGCGCAGGGCCTCACCGCGCGGGGTTTTAAGGTCAGGATCGGCGCGGACAATCATTTCAGCGTCGTCGTGCGCTACCGGGATGAGATCCTGATGGCGGGTCAGATCCGCAACCTTGAGCTCCGGCAAGCCGCTCTGGCGCACGCCCAGCACATCACCCGGTCCGCGCAAGCGTAAGTCTTCCTCGGCGATGCGAAAACCGTCTTCGGTCTCGCGAATGATCTTGAGCCGCGCTTTGGCGGTTTCGCCCAAAGGCCCAGAATAGAGCAAAAGGCAGGACGAGGGTTTTTCGCCGCGACCGACCCGGCCTCTCAATTGATGAAGTTGCGAGAGGCCAAAGCGCTCCGCATGCTCGATGATCATAATCGTGGCTTCGGGCACATCGACCCCCACTTCGATGACCGTTGTTGCAACGAGCAGGGAAATGTCGCCGCGCTGGAAGCGGGACATGACGTCTTCCTTTTCCTTGCTCTTCATGCGGCCATGGACGAGACCCACCGTGTCGCCGAAGATGGCTTTGAGGCTGGCATAGCGCTCTTCGGCTGCCTGTAGATCCACCAGATCGGACTCCTCGACAAGCGGGCAAACCCAATAGAGCCGGTCGCCTTCGCGGAGGGCCCGCCCAACTCCCCGGATCACTTCGTCCATGCGATCCACCGGCAGGGCGCGGGTGGTAATGGGTTTGCGGCCCGGCGGCTTTTCGCGCAGCAGCGAGAGATCCATGTCGCCGTAATAGCTTAAGGTGAGAGTGCGCGGGATGGGCGTCGCGGTCATCACCAGAATGTCCGCGCGCAGGGGACCTTTGTCGGAGAGCGCAATGCGTTGGTGGACGCCAAAGCGATGCTGTTCATCGACCACCGCTAGGCCGAGGTCTTTAAAAATCACATCTTCCTGGAAAAGTGCATGCGTGCCGACAATGATTTTGACCTCACCGTTTGCCAGTCGCTCCAGAATGTCCGTACGTGCTTTGGACTTGGCGCGACCTGTCAAAATCTCGATGTGAATGCCCGCCGCTTCAGCCAGAGGCGCAAGGCTTTCAAAGTGCTGGTGGGCGAGGATTTCTGTTGGCGCCATCAAGGCCGCCTGGGCCCCGGCCTCCACTGCATTCAACATCGCCATGAGGGCGACCAGGGTTTTACCGGCCCCGACATCACCCTGAAGCATACGCAGCATGCGCAAGTCTTCACCCATGTCCTTGAGGATTTCTTCAATGGCGACTTCCTGTGAAAGGGTAAGGTCAAAGGGCAGGGCGGCCAGCACTTTGTTGCGAAGCGC
>SBHG01000025.1 GCA_006226305.1 Alphaproteobacteria bacterium
GCCCGCGCTGAGGCTGTGGCACAGGATATTTTGCAGGCGGTTGAAATCTCCCCCGAAAAGCCCCCATATAAAGACGTGGTCGGCGAGCGCATCGACGGTAAGGAGCTTATTTAACCCATGGCCAGAGGTATTATTCTCGTTCTTGATAGCTGCGGCATTGGCGCCGCGCCGGATGCGGAAAAATTCGGCGACACCGGCGCCGACACCTTTGGCCACATCGTCGAGGCTTGCGCGCGCGGCGAAGGCGACCAGGAGGGGCTGCGGTCAGGCCCCCTACAGATCCCAAACCTCATTGATCTCGGCTTTGCCCATGCCGCCAAGCTCGCCACCGGCAAGGATCTGCCCGGCATCGAGCTCAACGGCTCGCAGGGCCTTTATGCCGCTTGCGCCGAGCAAAGCTTTGGCAAGGACACTCCTTCCGGGCATTGGGAGATTGCAGGTGTGCCCTGCCGCTTTGATTGGGGGTATTTCTCAGACAAGGAAAACTCCTTCCCGCCAGAGCTGCTCGAGGCCTTCATCGCGCAAACCGGCGTTCCGGGCATCCTCGGCAACTGCGCGGCCTCCGGCACCGAAATTATCGCGCGGCTTGGGCAAGAGCACATGAGCTCCGGCAAACCGATCCTCTATACCTCCGCCGACAGCGTGTTGCAGATTGCCGCCCATGAGGAGACCTACGGCCTCGACCGCCTTTACGCGCACTGCGAAATTGCCCGCAAGCTGGTCGACAAATATGAAATTGGCCGGGTCATTGCCCGCCCTTTCATTGGCGACACCCCTGAAAATTTCAAACGCACCGGTAATCGCCGGGATCTGGCCACGCCGCCCCCTGCCGAAACCCTCCTCGACTTGCTTAAAGACGATGGGCGCGAGGTAATGTCCATCGGCAAGATCGCCGACATCTTCGCTCACCGGGGCCTCACCCAAAAAATCAAGGCAACGGGCAATGCCGCCCTTTTTGACGCCACCCACAAGGCCGTTGCGGATGCGCCAGACGGCAGCTTGATCTTTACCAACTTTGTCGACTTTGATCAGGAATATGGTCACCGGCGCAATGTCCCCGGTTATGCCGCAGCCCTTGAAACCTTTGATCTGGAACTTGGGCGCTTGCGCAAAAACCTCAAGCCGGGTGATCTGGTTGTCCTCACGGCCGATCACGGCTGTGATCCCACATGGCCCGGCTCCGACCACACCCGCGAATTTGTCCCCGCCATTTTCTTCGGGTCCAAAGTGACCCCTGGATCGGGAGGGCGGCGCGACAGCTTCGCCGATATTGGCCAGACTATGGCCTTCCACCTCGGCATCAATCCTTTGACAGAAGGCACAAAGATCGAAACCATAGGCTGATCTTTCTTGCCAATCCTGACCGGATGGTTAGGATTATGCCGAATTTCTGGGTAAATGGACAAAATTGGCGGAAAACTGCCATTTCAGCCGAAGAAGAACTTTATGCACGACGTGCAAATTGCCAATGAAAATGCCAAAACCGGCACCGAGCCGCTGACGCACAACCGACCGCGCGCCTTTGAACCGGATTGGCTCACCGACATCCGGGTCAACCTGAGCGCCGTGGAGCGCCGCTGCGCCACCCTGAACACCCGCCGCTCGGTCAAAAAAGATCAGCAGGTCGCCTGGATGCTGAAAGCGATCTCCTGCATTGATCTGACCACCCTGGCCGGGGACGACACACCGGGACGGGTGCGCCGCCTCTGCGCCAAGGCGAAAAACCCGGTCCGCCCGGAAATACTAAAGGGATTTGGCGCCGAAGATCTGCATCTGACAACTGGCGCAGTTTGCGTTTACCACACCATGGTCGAAACCGCGGTGGAGGCCCTCAAAGGCACGGGCATTCCCGTTGCCGCCGTTTCAACCGGCTTTCCGGCTGGCCTCAGTCCCTTTGATGTGCGCCTTGCTGAAATCCGCGCGTCCGTGGCGGCAGGCGCTGGCGAAATTGATATCGTCATTACCCGCGCCCATGTCCTGAACGGCCATTGGGAAGCGCTCTATGACGAAGTCGTGGCCTTCAAAGAGGCCTGCGGATCAGCTCATCTGAAGACCATCATCGCCACGGGCGAATTGGGCAACCTGACCAATGTCGCAAAGGCCGCCCTCGTCTGCATGATGGCCGGTGCTGATTTCGTCAAAACCTCCACCGGCATGGAATCCAAAAACGCCAATTTACCGGTAAGCTTGACCATGGTCCGAATGATTCGCGAGTTCGATGAACGTACAGGCATCAAGGTCGGCTTCAAGCCGGCGGGCGGTATCCGCACCGCCAAGGAAGCGGTCGGCTATCTCGTCCTCATGAAGGAGGAACTCGGCCGCCGCTGGCTCGAGCCAGATCTATTCCGCTTTGGAGCCTCTGGCCTCCTGGGCGACATCGAACGGCAATTGGAATACCACCTGACGGGCCGCTATTCCGCTGCCAACCGTCACCCAATGGGTTAAGAAGCATGAGCGTATTGGAAGATTTTGAGTCGATGGACTACGGGCCCGCCCCGGAAAACAGCACCAAGGCCATGGAGTGGCTCGCCTCTCACGACAAGAAATTTAATCACTTTATCGACGGCGACTGGGTCACCCCTTCGGGCAAAAGCTGGTTTGCGTCATACAATCCGGCCTCAGGTGACCTGCTGGCTGAAATTGCTCAAGGCTCGAAGAAGGATGTGGATGTAGCGGTCAAAGCCGCAAACCGCGCCGCCAAAGACTGGGCCGCTCTTTCCGGCCATGCCCGCGGCCGCTATCTTTATGCCATTGCACGGCTCATTCAAAAGCACGCCCGTATGCTGGCAGTTCTTGAAAGCCTCGATAATGGCAAGCCGATCCGCGAGAGCCGCGATATTGACGTGCCGCTGGTTGCCCGTCACTTCTACCACCATGTCGGTTGGGCGCAGCTCGCCGACACGCAGCTGAAGGACTTTGCGCCTCTGGGCGTGGTCGGCCAGGTCATCCCGTGGAACTTCCCGCTTTTGATGCTCGCCTGGAAGGTAGCCCCTGCGCTTGCCGCCGGGAACACAGTGGTCCTCAAACCCGCTGAATATACCTCGCTCACTGCCCTGCGCTTTGCTGAGATTTGCGAGGAGGCAGGCCTGCCCAAGGGCGTGGTCAATATCGTCACCGGCGACGGCGAAACCGGCGCTGAAATCGTAAACCACGACGGCCTGCAAAAGCTCGCCTTTACCGGCTCGACTGAAGTGGGCCGCATTATCCGCCGCGCCAGCGCAGGCTCCGGCAAAAAACTGACCCTCGAGCTTGGCGGCAAGTCACCTTTCCTTGTTTTTGACGATGCCGACCTCGACAGCGTGGTCGAAGGGCTCGTGGACGCCATCTGGTTTAATCAAGGCCAGGTCTGCTGCGCGGGCTCACGCCTCATTGCCCAAGAAGGTATTGCCGAGCGCCTCTACGAAAAGATCCGTGCACGGATGGGAAAACTGAGGCTGGGCGACCCCCTCGACAAGGGCATCGACATCGGCGCCATTGT
>SBHG01000016.1 GCA_006226305.1 Alphaproteobacteria bacterium
GGATATCTACTTTGACGCCCTCAAAGACATTCTTACGGACGAAACACTGGACGACGATTTTATCGCCAAGGCCTTCGCCCTGCCGTCTTACAAAGAAATCGGCCAACACCTTGAGGTGATCGATCCCTACAGGATCTTTGCCGCTCGGGGCGGGCTGACCCAGGAGATCGGGGCGCGGCTTGAAGCTGATTTTCTGCGCGCCTATGAGACACGGACCGAAAGTGGCACCTATAGCCCTGACGCCGCCGCGGCCGGCCGTCGGGCCGTCAAAAACCGGGCCCTCGCCTACCTCCTTTCGGCGGACGCCAAGACCCACGCCCCGAAAGCGGCGCGGCAGTTTCGCGAAGCCGACAACATGACCGATGTCATGGGGGCACTTGAGGCGCTCAACCATGTGGATGTGCCAGAGAGGGAGGCCTGCCTCGATGCCTTTTACAAACGCTGGGCAAACGACCCCATTGTTATCGACAAATGGCTTCGCCTGCAGGCCACCTCATCGCTCGCCAATGCCTTCGAGGCCGTTCAGCGGCTTGAACGCGATCCGGTTTTCGATATCAAGCGCCCGAATAAGGTCTACGCACTAATCCTCGCCTTCTTTGGGGCCAATCTTACCCGCTTCCATGACGCCGGCGGTGCCCCGTATCAGTATTTTACTGACCGGGTGCTGGCGATGGACAAACTCAACCCGGAAGTGTCGGCCCGGTTGATGGGAACCCAGTCAGCCTGGCGCAAATTGGAACCCCACCGCCGAGCTCTTCTTAAAGCCCAGCTTAAGCGAATTGCCGACACCGAAGGATTGTCGCCAAACCTATTTGAAATAGTCTCCAAGACGCTTGGCGACGACCATTAGGTCGACCCCAAAAAAGAATCAATTTTTGGCGGGAATCCGCTAGTGACAAAGGCATTAACCTATGGGTAACCTTTGAAGCAGCGCGAATCATTTTCACTCTTTTGCCCGTTCGAAACGTGGATCTGACTCGACAGACCAAGCATTTGAATGACAGGGCAGTTCAAAGCTCGCCAGAGGGGCTCACGGGACCATGACGGACACGTCGACAGACAAGATCGCACAGGTTGATCGTTCTGCTGACGCCGCGCCCCGGGAAACCTCACTGCCTCTGTCTGTCCTGCTTGACCGGCTCCGTGGTATTGAGCTGCCGGACTGGCTGCGCGAAACCCTGATGCGCACAAAGGTGACCCGGTTTACAACGGTCATTACCTTTGCCTTTCTGACCATTTTCTTTGTTTTGTTCGGTGCCAAGATGCGCATCGACTATTACAACACCCTGTTCACCACGGAGATTGAGGCAGACAGCATTGCGACCGTCATGGGCCGTCAGGTGGAGACAAGTTTTGCCGGCATTGAAAATCATCTAACGCTGATCCGGGATGTGGCACCAAACATGGCTCCCGAAGCCTTGGCGGCCTTCACCCACCAGGTGGAAGAAAGCAGCCCGGACATTGCCCGCATTCTAATCGCTGACCGGTTCGGCAATATTCTCAATGGCCTGAAAGCCTCCCTTACCATTGCCGAGGACCGGGCCGTGAGCGCGGCGCTCACGGATCTGTGGCGGACAGATTCCGAGGGCCTTGTTTATACAGCTCCCACATCGCGCACGGGCGATGGCTATTTCAGTTTTGGACTGGCCTTGCCGGGCAACGGTGGGCAGGATGACCGGGTTCTGATTGCGCTGACCGACCAGTCGGCGCTGAATAGCCATCTCAAGACCTCCAGTATTGACGGCATTCTCGGTGCGAGCGGGGTCATTGCCTTAAGCGATCCGAGCGGCCAACTGACCCAGATCTACCCACCCCTGACAGCAACCGGCACCCGCGCCCCGACCCTTTCGATTGCCCGTGATATTCTGGCCTCCGGCAAGGACCCCAATCTTACCTACTACCGAAATGGTTCGGATGCCGTGCTCTTTGCCCATCGCGCGGTGTTTAAAGATCAGTTTGATCTTGTGGTGGCCGTGCGCACCAGCGAAGCCCTTGCTGGCTGGTGGCGAACTCTGCCAATGATCGGGGTCTTTACGATCCTTACCTTTTTCTTTGCTGTTATTTTTGCCGGATTCATGTCGCGGCAATTCAAAGAAGCGCGTTCGGCCAATTTGATGCTGAAACAAAGCGATGATCTCTTTGAGCTAGCGGCCTCCAGCGCCAAGTGCGGGATTTGGGACTGGAACCTGGGCAAGCGCCAGATGTTCTGGTCGTCTACGGTGATGCAGCTTCTGGGTTATGAGCCCAAGGTGGCGCGGCTCAATTTTGATCAGGCGCTCGAACTCATTCACCCAAGTGACCGGCGCTATTTGCGGCGGGTCGAACGGGGCATGCGCAACGGCCAAGAGGGATTTGATACCAAGTTCCGCTTGCGTCACCGGGATGGCCACTTCATCTGGATGCGCGCCAAGGGGCAGGTTTCCGCCAGCAAGCCCACGGTCAACCTAAAGGGGCAGGAGAAGAGGCCAGCCGAGCAACACTTTATCGGCATCATTATTGATATCTCCGACGAATTGATGGCTGAGGCACGGGCACAGCAGGCCAAGAGCCGCTTGCGCGAAGCCATTGAAAGCATTTCCGATGCCTTCGTACTTTGGGACCGGGAGCGGCAACCGCAGCTGTCCAATTCCATTTTCCAGCACTCCTATCCCTTCGATGCAGAAACCGCCTGGAAGGCTTTGCATGAGGATGTGGAGATTGAGATCCCCGGCGGCGGCTGGCTTCAGATCCGTTCCTTCCGCACGCAAGGCGACAATGTGGTCTCCATTGGCCGGGATGTGACGGACCTAAAGCAAAAGAACCAGGCTTTGCAGGACAGCCAGAAGGCGCTTAAAGGCACCATCACCGATCTTGAAAAGTCGCAGTCACAGCTGTCCATGATGGCTCAGGGCTTCGCCGAAGAAAAGCGTCGCGCCGAAGAGGCCAACCGCACGAAAACCGAGTTCCTGGCCAACATGAGTCACGAGCTGAGAACACCGCTCAATGCGATCATTGGCTTTTCCGAAATCATGGAAAACGAGATGTTCGGCTCGATCGGCGACGACCGTTACAAAGGCTATGCCAGCGACATTCTTTCCAGCGGACGCCATCTTCTGGAGCTCATCAACGACATTCTCGATATGTCACGGATCGAGACCGGCAAATATGACATGGAGCCGCAACGGCTTGTGGTGCCCACGGTTCTGAGCGAATGCATGCGCATCGCCCAATCCAAAGCCGAAGAAGAAGGCATCGACATCAATCTTGATGTAGAAGACCTACCAGAAATTCTCGCCGACAAACGGGCGGTCAAGCAAACTCTGCTCAACATTATCGCCAATGCCATCAAGTTTACGCCGGCGAGCGGCACCGTTCGGATTTTCGGCTCTGCCAACGAGCAGATGGTTTCGATCGTCGTCGAAGACAATGGTATCGGCATTGCCGAGGAAGACCTATCAAAGATCGGCCAACCGTTCCTGCAATTTGAAAATATGCACTCGAAGAAATACAACGGCTCGGGTCTTGGCCTTGCCATCTGCAAATCGCTTGTCGAGCTACATGGTGGCACCTTCCGCATTGAAAGTGAGCTAGGCAAAGGCACCAGGGTCACAACCACATGGCCACGCGCGGAAGGCTCTGCGGGCGCTGTCCCAGCTGAATTGGCGGAGCCAGCTTCCGATTAATCGTCGCTGTGGCGATCTTTCCACCTTTCGCGGCGTTCGCTGCGATGATGTCTTTCATGATGCCAGGGCTGTTCGCTGAGCTTGACCAACTGCTCACGCTCCTCCGGTGTCATCATCAGCATCATTTTGATCATGGTCTTACTTGAGGCGATCTGAACCTCCTGCTCTGCCTTGGCAAGATCGATTACGGCCTGTCGCACCGCTTCTTCGTCGAGCTCTTGTGCCGCCAACAGCTCATAGAGATGCACGCGCGCTTCATGTATCTTTTCGAGAGAGGGGCGCAATTCGTCCAGATCCCGGAAGGCAAGCCCCTTGAATTTGGCGCGGGTTTCCGGATCAAGCTGGCGAATGATTTCCCGCGGGCTCAAAAATGAACGAACTGGCGGGGCAAAATCCTCTATGGGCTGAAAGCCCTGATAGCGGTGTTTCATCACCGCGCCTCCCAGGATTAATCCACCGAGAAAAAGATTCAGGCAGAGAGAGGCCACCAATAGGATGCTCATGTTCTTTTGTTGCGCTTCGCTCATGAGCCACTCCCGTTTTGAATCTGGGTATCAATTGCCAGGGCATCGACCCAGAGTTCGGTATCGCTGCCGTAATAGGCCAGCATCTGATCTTCTGATACTTGCGGGCCACTTAATGCGACACCGCTTGCCACGCCCAGGGCAGCGACCAACAGCCAGGTTGCCAGAGCCGGAACAGCGACTGGCTGCATCAGGCGGTTCAGGCCTTTGCCTATAATCAACATCAGCGACCCGGATGCTATTGATCTGGCGGGGGCTGCCCTCAATGCCCTGTCTGCTTCTTGCAGAATTCTGCCGCGCAGGGCCGCACTCGGCTCCGGTGCGGTAAAACTGTCCAGCGCTTCCTCAAAGGCAACCGTCTCTTGAAGGAGAGAACGGGCTGCCTCACTTTTATCAAGCAGAATACTCGCGCGCGCAAAATCCTCCTCGGGCCAATCGGCCAGAAGACTGCCGTGCCTTTCCAACAGATCGGAAAATTCGGCCAATTCCATTTTGCTCATGCTCTTCATTCCTTTATTCGAGCCCTAATAATTCTTCTTTTTCCGCTAACAAGGCAGATCTTAAGGAGCGCCTGGCACGGGCCAGCAGGGATTCAATCGCCTCTACACTTATCGACAGGCTGTCGGCGGCCTCTTTGTTGCTTAGCCCGTGATAATGACACAGCGTTAGGGCCGCCCTCTGACGGTCCGGCAAATCAGCGATTGCCGTGCGAACGCGCTGACTACGTTCACGCTCGACCATTTGATCGATTGCATTGGGGCGCGAATCGGGGCGGTCAGGTATTTCCTGCCCCGTGACTTCACGCTTTTTGCGCAGCCGATCAAGACATGCATTCATGGCGACACGATGCATCCAAGTTCTCAGTTTCGCCTCACCGTAGCGCCAGTTAGGGGCCTGGAGCCAAACCTTCATAAAAACGTCCTGAGCAACCTCTTCCGCCTCAAAGGCGTTACCCAACATTCGATAAGCCAGGGCTGTCATTTCTTTCAGATAGCGATCGACAAGCAGGGTTGCCGCGGCGGCATCGCCCTCGGCGACCGCGCGGATAAGCGTTTCGTCTGGATCCTGCCTCCGCAGCTTCGTCACATCCGGTCCAGATCTGCCCCTGGCTTTTGATTGACTTGATGCCGTTCCTCCCGGCGCAAGGGGGAAAGCCGGGAGGAAGGGCTCAATTTCGACCTTAGTCGACTTTACAATCAGTTTCACCTTTGTGACGTTCTTTGTGGCGCCAGCGTTCATGTCTGCCTTCGCGACGTTCATGACGAGACTTTTTCATCTCCTCTTTCGTAACGTATCCATCATTGTTGGCATCGGCTTTTTCAAACCGGTCCCCTTTTGGGCCTTCCAGTTCATCGGCTGACAAGGTGCCATTGCCATCCTTGTCCATTTCGGCAAAGCGCGCCTTGTGGCGCTCAGCTTCCCTGGCCTGATGATGGGCTTCCATTTCTTTTTCAGTCACCTTGCCATCGCGGTTGCGATCAATCTCCTTAAAGCGCTTGTCCTTTGCGGCCTTGCGCTCCTGATCGGAAACCTTACCGTCCTTATCGGTGTCCACCTCGGCAAACCGCTGCTGCATTCGCTCACGGTGCGAGCAGCTGTGGTCTTCGCTCTCAGCAACCGCCGGCATCGCGCTTGTCAGGCCTATCAGGGCCACACCCGCCAGCAGCATAGAAACTCGTGTCATGTCAGTCCTCATCATTTTTTAAACATTAAGTCCGCAAGCCCCGAACTCACTCAATAAAACGATGCAGAACCGAAAACCCGTCGCAGGTCAATTTTTGGCTATTTTGTGCCGATTTTTCCGGCGTCTTTGAGAAGGGCCTCGGCTGCCAGGCGCCCAGAGGTGCCACGCACGCCGGCGCCAGGGTGACGATCGCCACCGCACAGATAAAGGCCCTCCACTTCCCGAGAGCGTATGCCACGCCCGTGATCGCGGTCAAATTCGGCCTGGGACTGAATAACCGGACGATGGAAATGCCAATGCCCGCCCATAATGCCGAGCTTTTCTTCCAGATCCGGCGGCGTAAGGAGTTCTCCACCCACGATGCGTGAGGCAAAGCCGGGCAGATGGCGGTCAAGAACCCCAGCGCAGCGCGCGATAAAGCGATCCCTTTGCAAGTCCCATCCGCCCTCCAGATCAAAGGGCGCAAACTGAATGATAATGGAAGCAGCCTGCCGCTTGGGCTCTTCTTCGGATGTTTGTTTTCGGGTTGCCTTTTGCAACCCCGGGAAAATCACTTCCATCACCGGCTCGGGCGAGAAACGGCCATATTTTGACGGCACGAAGGCCTGCTCAATGGCCTCAAGAGACGGAGAGATCAGATACCGCGCCCGCTCGGTGACACCCGGGGGCAATCCCTCCAGCTCTAGGTTAAGCTTGGCGGTGGTCCCTTTGGGTAGAACAGGCGGCATGAAGAGGCCCGGTGTCTGGTGACGCGCCACAAGCAGTTCCTGCAAGAGGGCGTCAGCACCGCCAAACGCGCATACAACCTGACCTGCCTCGATTGTCGCCCCGCTGGCTAGCTCGACCGCTTTGATGCGTCCCGCCTCGGCAATGAGGCGGGTTACTTTGCGCTCGGTGCGAAAGGTGCCGCCATGGCGCAGGAGCGCTCGCACGAGAGCAAGCGGCAACGATCCCATGCCCTCGCTGGGCAGGCCGATGGCCCCTTGCACCCCCTTCATGCGCCCAGATAATGCGATCGGCCAATTAACAGCTGTGCCAGGCCAGTAAGGGCTGAGGTTGCGGCCGAGGATAGCATCGAAGGCGATAGCGCCGCGCAAAAGCGGTGTTTCAAATTCGCGTTCCAGATAGTGACCAATGCTGGAAATGGCGAGTTCCTGATAAAGCGCCTGTAAAGACCTGGAAAGACCCTTTGGGCTTTCCGGCCAGAGCGCCGCCCCTTCCCGTTTGCCTGCATAGTCGCGCGCGCGACGCTTGGCATCGCGGCCAATCGCCCTGGCAATCTTTTCAATCTTTCGATGCAGAACCAAATAACGCTCAGCATCGCGCTCATTGATATCCACGAGACTGCCGCCAGTCGCTGTCAGGGATTTGTCAAATCGGATACGCGCGCCATCAGCTCCCAGAGCGATGGTAGGAAGGCTTTGGGTTTCAAATCGAAACCCCTTACGGGCCAAACCGAGTTTTCGAATTGTACGCGTGTCAAAATGCCGGATCAGATGAGCGGCGCGGGAGATTTTCTGGCCGGAGGCAAGCGCCAGGGTTTGGCAAGCGCCGCCGAGGTTTTCTGTGGCTTCCAGGAGCAATACGGACTTACCGGCCCGGGCCGCAAAAGCGGCGCAGCTCAGACCGTTGGTACCGCCGCCCACCACAATCACGTCATAGCGTGGCTTGAGCTCTCCCTTTGGAGACTCAATGGCCGATTGCGCCGTGGTGCTTTGCGGTTGTTTTTGCCAGATCATGATGTTCAAGCCGCCCCTTGTGAGGCGCTGCTGCCAAGCAGCTCACGCGCCACCTGTGTGGCGGACCAGCCGGATTCAATTTCAAAAAGGCGCGCACCCGGCCCGGTTACCGAAAGCTGAGCGGTCTTGACCTGTTCGTGCAGCCAAAGATCAAAGCCCTGCTCTTCTCCCGCCCAGATGCCCCCCGAGACCCCAAAGCAGCTCTCGTACATATCCGGAGTCACCGTTTCGATATGGGTCAGATGATTGGAAAAATCCGGGAGCCAGTTGTTGATCTCATTGGTGATCTCGGCGCAAAGCGTAAACCGGCGCGCCTCGTCCCACACCCCAACCGCAAGTGACGTGGGAATGTAGGAAATATAGATACTGGCGCTTAGCGCTCTACTGTCGCGCTCCTCAGGGGGAAAGAAAACCAGCTCGAAGGGTGGCCGAGTGGGCACTTCCATTCGCCGCCAGTCATCGTATGCCCGCTCGAGATTTTCGATGCCGCCATTAAAAAAGCAGGACCCCCGTTTTGCCAGCGCGGCATATTTTTGGTGTACTTCGGGCGCGGCATCGAATGTCACGTTGATTTGCGCCATGGCGCCGCGCGCACGGCTGACTTTTGTGGAGGCATACGTATCCCGCTCAGCGGCGAGAAGGTGTTTGTCGACGTCTGCAACAACATGATTGCTTCTGAGCTCAACGCCCGAGGTCAAAATGACACCGCTGGCCCTGCCCCCTTGCACCATTATGCGTTCCAGACGGGTGTCGGCAACAATGAGACCGCCCGAACGCACGACAAGATCTGTCAGCGCCTGCTCAAGACGGGAACAGGAAATCGACCGCGTGAGATCCTCTGTTGATTGGCGAAAAACCGGATCTCGCAGAAGAGCAAAGGAGCTTGTTGGCGCATAAGGCCCAAGTCCCATGCTGCCCAACGCAGCATGGGTCGCGGCCTGAGCGAGATGACTTTTCAGAGCCTCGCTTTCAAAGAAGCTGTCAAGCACATCTCTCATTGAGCTCTCAAAGAAAGCACGCGCATCGGGCGCCACCGGCGCAGACCTGCCTGGCCCTGCCTTCAAAGAACGGTGCAGGGGTTTGTGAAGGCGTGTCAGACATTGAAGATAGTTGAGATAGGCATTCGCATCCTTCGATGAGGAGGCCATCAAGCGCTCCGCCATAGCGGCGGGATCAGCGTCACGAACAAATGCACCGGACCCTTCGTGGAAGGAAACACCGCCGCCCAGCATGACAGCGCCCAGATTAAACGAGGCAAGATGAAAAGCCTGTGCCGCTTCACTGCCAAAATCGAACAGGCGCGATTGCCAGGTAGGAAATACTTCGCCATTGGTGCTTTGCCAGCCGGAAGAATATGAGCGTGCCAGTCCCTTGGCATGGGGAACGAGCGCAACAGAGCGGCCCGCGCGCGCCAGATAGCTGGCGCACAGCAGTCCGTTGACCCCTGCTCCAATGACGATCACGTCAAACCGGTTCATGCCTTCCCCGTATGCTTTGCTCGTTTACCCAAGCCGGATCAGCATGATGGAACAGGGTTAAAATGAGGTGTATGGCGCCTTCGCCGCCAACGCGGCTTCCACTAGAAAACTACTTTGTTTTCAATGTGTTACACGTCCATTACTCGATTGAAAATCTCCAACACCCTTGTTTGGCTGGATTGAAGGACCTCCGGCAGGGCCTGGAAACTGTCGGCGCCCGCTACATTTGTCATAAGATCGCGAAGACTCTCTGACGCCTTTTCAGGATCAAAAGTGCCCTCAACACAGAACCGGGTGACCTGAGTCAGGCGATGATGCAAACGTGAGGCCGCCACCAGCGCGGCGGCATCCTCCGCACTGAGATAGCCGCCACTGCCCAGCTGGATAAGGGCACCTTCGGTGTTTGGGTTAAGGACCGAAGGGTCGTCAGGGGCATGAACCAATTGCAGCGCCTGAGCGATAAATTCAATATCGACCAGCCCGCCCCGTACATGTTTCATGTCCCACATGTTGTCTTTGGCAAACTCATCTGCCATGCGGGAGCGCATCTGGGTGGCATCCTTGAGTGTCGCGGCCCTGTCCCTTGTCTCACAAAGGGTGCGCTGAATTACGTCTTCGATGATGCGCCGTAACCCCTGCGATCCTGTCACCACGCGGGCGCGGGTCAGCGCCATCTTTTCCCAGGTCCAGGCGTCGTTCATTTGATAATTTTCAAAGCCAGCAAATCGCACCGCCAGGGGTCCCGAGCGCCCGGAAGGCCGCAGGCGGGCATCCACCTCGTAAAGTATCCCTTCAGCGGTCGGTGACTGAAGCGCGGAAATAAAGCGCTGAGCAAATCGCGCATAATATTGCGTATTGTGAAGGGGCTTGGGGCCATCCGACATGGCTTCCGGATCTTGCGTATCATAAACAAAAATCAGATCGAGATCAGAAGTAGCCGAAAGCTCCCGGCTGCCAAGCTTGCCCATGGCGATAATGGCAAGATCTCCCTCAAGACGACCAAAGCGCGGCGCCAGCTCGTCAGCAACGTCCTTTTGCAGCGCCTCCAGGGTCACATCGGCAATATCTGACAGCACCCTGGCACTTGTTTCGGGAGAGCAATCCCCGTGCAAAAGATTGACGCCAACGCGAAAGCGAATGTCCCGCGACCAGATACGGGCCGCATCCAGGCGCCCTTCAAAAAATGCCTCCGATGATAGCGCCGCCTCCAGGCCTTTTGCCAGGGCCTCTCGGTCTTCAAGTTCAGCAAAGAAACCCGGATCGAGCAGAACCTCCAGAACCCGCGCGTTCTTCGCAAGACTGCTGGCTAGACGGGGGGCAGTGCCCAAGATTTCGGCCAGCAAAACCATAAGCTGCGGATTAGACTGCAACATGGAGAATAGCTGAACCCCCGCAGGCAAACCCTCGAGAAACCTGTGAAAATTTGCCAAGGCCGCAGAAGGATTTGCGGTTTGCGACATCGCCTCCAAGAGGCTTGGAACAAGCTTTGTCAAAATGGCTCGTGTGCGCTCACTGCGCATAACCCGCAAACGACCGTGATGCCAGCCGCGGATCATTTCGGTGACATCAGAGGGTCTTTCAAATCCCATCTCTGTTAGGGTCTCAAGCGTTCCGGGATCGTCCTCAACCCCGGTAAAAACCAGATTGCCATGAATATTGCCGAGGGATGGCGCTTCTTCAAAAAGTTCAGCGTAGTGGTTTTGGACCCGGCGCAAATGGCCAGTCAGAACCTCGCGAAACTCCTCCACATCAACAAAGCCACAAAAATGCGCAATATGCGCCACGCCTTCCGCGGTCTTGGGCAGCATGTGGGTTTGCTCATCGGCGACCATCTGAATGCGGTGTTCGACCAAACGCAGAAACTCATAAGCCACCACAAGATCGTCACGCACTTGTGGCCTGACGATTTGAGCGGTCACCAAAGCGTCCAACGCTCCATATGTTGTTCGCGCCCGCAACGCGGGATCTTTGCCGCCACCAATGAGTTGTTGTGTTTGCGCGAAGAATTCAATCTCACGAATGCCGCCGCGGCCCAGCTTGACATTGTGTCCTTCAATCGCGATTTCACCATGGCCCTTATGGGCGTGAATCTGCCGCTTGATCGAGTGAACGTCTTCAATCGCGGCAAAATCCAGATAGCGCCGCCAAATATAGGGCTCAAGTTGTTTTAAATACCGACGACCAGCTTCCAGATCGCCGGCGGCCGCCCGCGCTTTGATCATGGCCGCGCGTTCCCAGTTTTGCCCCATGGTCTCGTAATAGAAATGAGCCGCATCGGTGGACAGGGCCACCGCAGTCGCTCCAGCATCAGGCCTTAAACGCAGGTCGGTTCGGAACACATAACCATCGCCGGTGGGCTCTTGCATCATTTTGACCAGGTCACGGACCAGGCGAATACAAAGTTTTTGCGGCGCGATCTTTTCCGTGACCGGCACCCGCTCCTGTTCAAAAAAGACAACAATATCGATGTCGCTGGAGTAATTCAGCTCACCGGCACCATACTTCCCCATGGCAAGGACAAAGATACCGCAGCCCTCTTCGGGTGGCCCTGCCTCTGGCAGACGGACATCCCCTTTCTCGGCATAACGGCGCAGCAAAAAACCGATAGCCGATTGCAGGGCCGTATCGGCGACGCGGCTAAGCGCGCCCGTGGTTTCCATCAGCGTCCAAAGCCCACCAATGTCGGCCATGGCGGTTAGCAACGCCGCGCGCGCTTTGAGTTGCCGAAGATGTTTCATGGCCTCGCCCATGTCGCCGGCCTCGGCCACTGCCGCTTGTGTCTCGACAATCAGAGCGTCAAGGGCCGTATTGGGATCGGTACCCATAAAGCTCAAAAAGGCGCTGCGATTGCGCTGCACAAGTCGGGAGAGATAGGGTGAGTTGCCAAACAGGCAGCTTAGAAAAGCCCTTCCCGTCTCATCTGCCAATAAAGACATCCATTGGTCGGCTGCCTCCTCGTCAGTTTGAATGGTCCTGGTCAGATCTTCGAGAAGCTCTGCGGCATGGGTGGCATCATGAGGCAATCCAAGACCGGTAACGGTTTCGAGAAAGGGGAAGGAAGTCACAAAGTCCTCTTTATTGCGACATCAGTTAAAAAAAGGGCCTGCCGAAATCTCGGCTGGCCCCCTGTACTCAACTCAAAATCAGATCAGGTATCTGATTATTTTTTGATGCCGGCTGCTTCCTTAAGCTGTGAAGACGGCTTAAAGCGCAATGTCTTGGAGGCCTTAATTTTGATCGGCTCACCGGTGCGCGGGTTGCGACCTTTGCGAGCTGCGCGCTTGGAAATGGTGAAGGTGCCGAAGGTGCCAATGGTGAATCTGCCATCTTTGCGGGCAGATTTCAGACCGGCTTCCATTTCGCCGAGGACCAACTCAACAGACCGCTTTGCTTCGGCCTTGCTAATATTGCCGCGCGCCGCAACGCGTTCGATAAAGTCAGCTTTGCTCATTTACTTATCTCTCTCAAATGTAGCACTGGGGCGGGTTTGAGCCCGGCGACAGCGCTAAGTTAATGATGCGTTGGTTTAACATGATTTGCGCCTCGGAAAGAGCAAATTCGACGCAAACACCTTCGAATCGCAGATTTTTACTGGGTTTTAGACCGATTGGCGTAAAAATCGGTTCGATTTTGCCGCTCAGGGTCGCGTTTTGGTGGGCTGTCGACGTCTAAAACTGACAAAAAACGAATCAATGGGGGCTTGCTGATCGCCTGTTCGGGCCTTGGTTTCAGGCCGCTTGCGAATCATAAGCCGGAAAGATCATCGTGACGCGCAACCCGGGCACCTCTTTTTCCGGCTCATTGTCGGAGAAGGTCAAGCGCGCGTCATGCAACTGCGCGACCGCTGAAACGAGGGACAGCCCAAGACCGCTGCCCGGCTTGGAGCGGCTCAGCTCAAGACGGACAAAGCGGTTGCGCACTCGATCTCGATCCATTGCCGGAATACCCGGGCCTGTGTCCTTGACCGTGAGACGAATGGAATCGCGACCCTCTAGCGCGCCTTTCAAGCCCGGCTTTAAAGTGACACTGATGGCACTCCCTTCAGGGCTGTATTTGATGGCATTGTCGATCAGATTGGCGACCGCTTGGGCAATCATCTCGCGGTTTCCCCAAATGGGCGGCAGGTCATCGACATCCACCTCGAAGGACTGGCCCTTTTCTTCCGCGACAGGCTCGTAAAGCTCTGCGGTATCGCGCACAACAGAGCTGATGGAAATTTCCTTCATGGTTTCCCTTGCCGCTCCGGCCTCGGCTCGGGCAATGGCCAGCAGCGCATTAAAGGTAGAAAGAAGTTCATCGGCCTCGCGCACAGTCTCCTGCAGGGCATCTTTATACGCGTCCCCGTCATTTTCCTTCATAAGGGTGACCTCGACACGCGAGCGTATCCGGTTTAGGGGGCTCCTGAGATCATGGGCAATATTATCGGTCACTTCGCGCATGCCCACCATAAGGCGCTCGATCTTGTCGAGCATGGCGTTGAGGTTTTGGGCAAGTTGATCCATTTCATCGCCGGTGCCGCTTAAGGGCACCCGCCGGGAGAGATCTCCGCCCATTATGTCGCGACTAGTGCGATTGAAGGCGTCAATTCTTGAGACCATATTTCGGGAAATGATAATGGCGCCCACCAGTCCGATCAAAATCGTCAGACCGAGACCCCAGTAGAGCGAGGAAATGATCCGGTTCTGCGTCTCCAGCCGCTCCTGAACGTCACGCCCCACCAGAAGGAGGAAACCGCCCTCAAGAACAAAGAACCGCCCTCGGGCGTCGTGGACCTCAGTTCCCTCTGGCGTCACGGCATCATATTTGAAATCGAAAAGAATGCCTGGTTCAATTTCATCGGTGGTCGGCCAACTAGAAAGATTGCCGGCCAGACGGCGTCGGGTGGGCGCGGTCAGCAGATAAATAGAGCCGTCATGACGCTCACTGCGATTGAGGACAATCGGGATCAACCCATTGATCTGGCGTTGTCGGTATTGCTCCGCAAGGCCGGTAATTTCTGCATTGAGTGTCTCATCGGTCTGACGGGCCATAAAGCCGGCCGTCGACCAATAGATCCATATCAACACCAGAAAAGCACTGCCGGAAAAGACGCCAAGATAGACCATGGCGACCCGGAAGGTGGTGGATCTGATGAGGTTAAGAAACAGCACGTAGCGAATATCCGGCGCCGCGGATTGTGTGGAGCAAGGGCTTTTCGAAGTTCTTGTCGATCTTTGCCCTCAGCCTCGAAATATGCACATCGATGACATTGGTTTGAGGGTCAAAATGATATTCCCAAACGTTCTCAAGAAGCATAGTGCGGGTGACGACCTGGCCCGCGTGCTTCATAAGATATTCAAGCAGCAAGAATTCACGGGGCTGCAAATCTATTGTCTGCCCGTCACGGGTGACCGTACGCGCCAGAAGATCGACCTCCAGATCATCGACATTGAGTTTTGTTTTCACCTGCCCCGGGTTCTGGCGCCGCACCAAGGCTTCAATGCGGGCCAGTAGCTCGGAAAAGGCAAAAGGTTTGGTCAGGTAGTCGTCGCCACCCGCCTTCAGTCCCTTGACCCGGTCATCGACTTCCGCAAGCGCTGAAAGGATCAGGATGGGCGTTACGTCCCCTTGCTCTCGCAGAGTTTCGATAACCGTAAGGCCATCCATATGCGGCAACATGCGATCGACAACCAGAACATCATAGCTGCCGCCGAGGGCATTGTTCAAACCCGCCTCGCCGTCGGGAGCGTGGTCCACCAGGTGACCACTTTCCCTCAGGCCCTTAACAACATAAGCGGCGGCGTCGAGATCATCTTCAATGACTAATATTCTCATGTGATCATTCCCAAGCAGATCCCAAGATCCTTGATCAATTGTCTCCCTCAAGGCTCAGGGCCACAAAGCGATTGGTGTCGCGCGAGCGAATAAAGAGAAGCACATTGCTGGATCCTTTATCTTCAGCAGCTTTGATCAAATCGTTGACCTGACCGGGCGTGGTGACGATCTGATCGGCCACTTCAAGGATCACGTCACCCGGGCGAATGCCTTTTTCCTGCGCTTCGCTATAGGGCGCGACATTGGTGACAATGACGCCCTGCACGTCGCTTGGGATACCGGCACGGCTGCGCATGGACTCATCCAGCGCGGACAGGCTCAGACCCAGTGCCGCTGCGCTCGACTGAACCATTTCTTCAGGCTGCGGGCGAACGACTTCGTCCTCGCGCTTGGCAATCTTGGCTTTTATGGTCTTGGTCTTGCGGTCACGGATAACTTTGATCTTGGCACTGTCGTTGGGCTTTAACTTGCCAACCACCTGAGTAAGGTGGCGCGGGTCTTTGATTGTCGTGCCGTTCACGTCGGTAATGACATCACCCACTTTAAAGCCCGCGCGCTCAGCAGGACTGTCTGGCAGCACGCTGACGACAATGGCGCCCTCAGTCGATTTAAGATCCATGCTGTCAGCTATTTCATCGGTAATTGTTTGAGGACGCACACCCAGATAGCCGCGCGCGATTTCACCCTCGTTCTTGAGCTCCTCAATAATATCCTTGGCGGTGGAAGCTGGAATGGCGAACCCAATGCCCACGTTTCCGCCTGAAGGCGAGAAGATCAGCGTGTTGACGCCGACGACCCGTCCTTGCAAGTCGAAGGTTGGCCCACCCGAATTACCTTGATTGATAGGCGCGTCAATCTGAATGAAATCATTATAATTACCCGCCGCAATTTCGCGGCCACGGGCTGACACGATCCCCGCGGTTACCGTTCCGCCGAGGCCAAAGGGGTTGCCAACAGCGACCACCCAATCACCGACGCGCAGATTATCTTCAGCGGCGAAGGGCACATAAGAGAGCTGCTTATCGGAATCCACCTTCAAAAGCGCCAGGTCGGTTCCGGGGTCTCGTCCGACAAGTTTGGCGGGCAGAACATCGCCGTTGTTCAGCGTTACGGAAATCTTTTCACCGTCGGCGACCACGTGGTTGTTGGTTACGATGTAGCCTGTCGGATCGACCACAAATCCAGAACCCTCAGCGCGCACCGGACCACGCGGCGCAGAGGGGCCGTTGCCCGGACCAAAGAAAAATTTGAAGGGTTCCGGCAAGTCGTCGAAATTCGGACCTTGCTGATTGCGCACTTCGGCAGGGATCTCCCGTTCCACCATAATGCTCACAACGGCTGGCGAGACCGTGGCAACCAGATCCGCAAAGCTTGAAGGGGCACCATTGGGCAGGGTCGTCTGCGCGGCCTTGGGCGCAACCTTTTCGCTCAGGTTTTCTCCATTGGATTTTGCCAGGGCGGGCAGACCCAAAAATAACGCCGTTGCAAAGGCCGCTCCGGTCAGTCCGCCAGCGATGGTGCGATTAATTCCAGACATGTTGACAAGTTCCTCTAACGCTTACAGTTACGGGTTTACTTCAAGGGCATCATGCTTACCGCAATATTACCACTTTCTTTCTGAAACATTACAAAGCATTTATGTCGGAATTGGGGCTATTCAAATCCTGGAAATGCCCGAAATGGGGTAAATCTTCAGTCGTCCAATAGCTCTTTCAGCCGATTTTCATCCTCGGCGCTTAAAGGGTTTTGCAAGGCAGGCTCTTTGGTCTGGCGACGAAAAACCAGCAGGACCGCCAAGCCCCCGAACAGCAAAAGGACAACGGGCGCGCCCCAGAGCGGCAGAGTATCGGCCTGTACAGGCGGCTTCAGGAGAACAAAATCTCCATAGCGGGCGACAATATATTGAAGGACTTGGTCATCGCTGTCGCCGGCCATCAGGCGCTCGCGTACCAGAAGTCGCAAATCGCGCGCTAGTTCTGCATGGGATGAATCGATATTCTCGTTTTGACAAACAAGGCAGCGCAGCTGTTTTGAAATTTTGCGGGCGCGTGCCTCCAATGCCGGATTGGAAAGCACTTCATCGGGCTCAACGGCATTGGCCGCCGGCACATCACCAAAAGAGATTGAAAGGCTCAAAGCCAGAAAGAGTACTGCCGCCGCCCCTTTTGCATTGACCCCGGATTTCTTTCCACCGGCTTTGACCGGCACGCCCATGCGAAAACGGCGATCACTTAAGGAGACAAGCCCCCCGAAGCCCATCACCAATGCGCCAAGCCAGATCCACCCGACCAGAGGATTATAATAGCTTCGCACCACCCAGGCGCTGCCCTTCGGTTCGCCCTGGGGATCACCAAGCACCACATATAAGTCACCCCTTAATGTAGCTCTGAGCCCAACCTCGGTCGTTGGCATTGATGAGACCCGGTAGACCCGGCGCTCGGAAGACAGTGTTCCAAGATCTTTGCCACCTTTTGAAACCAGAAACACGCCGCGGTGCCCATCATAATTAGGTCCCTGGATGTTGCGCACCGAGTCCAGCGTGATGCTAAACCCGGCGACATCTCGGCTCTCCCCCATTTGCACAACAGAGATATCTTCCGTGCGCCAAGCCGATACACCGACAATGCCCATGATGGTCAAGCCGAGACCGAAATGCGCAAGGGTCATGCCCCATGCCGACCGCGGCAGACCGCGCGCGCGCGCTAATGATGTGCCCACGGGCACGCGAAACAGCCTGATCCGATCGGTCCACTCAGAAAGTGCGCCCACGATCAGCCAGGCCGCCAGCGCCATGCCAAAGAGAGAAAGGATCGGCCCATCAGTGGTCAGCGCCGCAGTGAGAATAAGCGCCAGGAGGGCTGCTCCCGCCGCCGCGTATAGGCGCTGCATGGCCGCGATCAGATCGCCGCGTTTCCAGGCGAGCAAAGGACCCACCGGAACAAGAAGCAACAAGGGCACCATGAGCGGCCCAAAGGTCATATTAAAGAATGGCGCACCCACGGAGACTTTGAACCCAAAGGCCTCGCCAAGCAGCGGGTAAATCGTGCCGATCAACACCACGCCGGCTGCCACGGTGAGAAAGAGATTGTTCAGCAAAAGGCCGCCTTCGCGACTGATCGGAGCAAACAGGCCCCCGCCCTTGAGAACCGGGCCTCGCCAGGCAAAAAGGGCAAAGGAACCGCCAATGGCGACGAGAAGAATAGATAAAATGAATACGCCGCGGGCCGGATCAACGGCAAAGGCATGGACCGAAGTCAAGACACCCGAGCGCACCAGGAAGGTGCCAAGAAGGCTTAAGGAAAAAGCCAAGATGGCGAGCAGGATCGTCCAGGCCTTTAGGGTGCCGCGCCGTTCGACCACAATGGCCGAGTGCAACAGTGCGGTACCAACCAGCCAGGGCATGAAGGATGCATTTTCCACCGGGTCCCAGAACCACCAGCCTCCCCAGCCAAGCTCATAATAGGCCCAATAAGACCCCAGCGCGATGCCAATGGTCAGAGCAACCCAGGCGGCCAGGGTCCATGGCCGAACCCAGCGCGCCCAGGCAGCATCGACACGGCCGCCAATCAGAGCGGCGATGGCGAAGGAAAAGGCCACTGAAAAACCGACATAGCCCAAATATAGAAATGGCGGATGGAATGCCAGACCCGGGTCCTGCAACAAAGGATTAAGTCCATTGCCATTAGGCGCGGGAAACCGTACGCGCAAGAACGGGTTCGAGGTGAATTCAATAAACAGCAAGAAGGCAAGTCCCAACATGCCCTGCACCGCGAGCACGCGGGCGCGCAAATCCGAAGGCAAATTGCGTCCGAATGTCGCGATAGCCGCCCCGAAGATCGACAGGATAAAGACCCACAACAGCATAGAGCCTTCGTGATTTCCCCAGACGCCAGAAATTTTGTAGAGAAGCGGTTTGTCGGTGTGGGAATTTTCCCAAACGACAAGAAGCGAGAAATCCGAAACCACAAAGGCGTACATCAAGGCAAAGAAACTCGCGGCGACGAGCAAGAGCTGCATTTGCGCCGCGGGCACAGCTGTCCTCATAAGATCAAGATTGTTCTTTTGTGCCGCTATCAGAGGAATGGTCGATTGATAAAGAGCGACCAGGATCCCAAGGGCAAGACAGAAATGTCCGAACTCCGCGATCATCCGGGCGCTACTCTTGGCCTGACACGGCTTCGGTCTGGCCATCTTTCCAATGGCCTGACTGCTTCAAAGCTTCCGCTGCTTCCGGGGGCATATAATTTTCATCGTGTTTGGCAAACACTGTATCGGCGACAAGTATGCCGTCCGGGGTCAGCGCTCCTTCGACAACCACGCCCTGCCCTTCCCGGAAGAGATCCGGCAAGATACCGGTATAGGTCACCTTAACGGAATGAGCCATGTCGGTGACCGCAAAGGAGATGGTTTCACCGCCGCCCTTGTGTACCGAATCGGCTTCCACCAATCCGCCAATACGTATACGTCTTCCGACCTCGACCTGGCTCGTGGCGACCTCCGATGGCGTTTGGAAAAAGACTACCTCATTCCGCAGGGCAAACATTACCAGGAGAACTGCTGCGGCAAGAGTGCCGACACCGGCGAGAATGATTGTGGTTCTTCTTTGCTTACGCGTCATCTTTGTTTTGAAAGTCTAGGGCAGGAGCTTACTTGCCGTTCGGGAACAATTGGATCGCACTATAACGTGTGCACTTACCCATGCAAGCAATGTCGACCGCGTGAGCTTGCGCGCATCATGGTTTAGTCCCTTGATTCGATGTGGTCTTTCGCACGTCCGCGTCCACATGCCGCATCGCGACGGGGTAGGCTCAAGGCGCAGGCTCAAGGGGCAGGCTCAAGGGGCAGGCTCAAGGGGCACCTCAAGCTTTGGCGACAGGCTCAGCTCTTCATCCAGAGCGATTATCTGGCGCAAGGCGCCGGGATCGGCCACAAAGATCAGAGAGGCTTTCGACAGGGCCGCGCGGGCCTCATCGCCACGACCTTGCACGTGATAGGAGCGGATGAGCATGAGCCAGCCTTCCAGATCATGTGGATTTTCCTCAAGGCGCGCCGCAAGGCCTGCGACCATTGCCTTGACCCGATCGCTTTGAGCGACCGGGGGCGCCGCCTCGCCCAATTGGCCCACAGCTGCTTCCTGTTCGGCGATTGCCTGGTTGATCCTTGCGTCGATGACCCCGAAGATCGGATTGTTCCTGGGGGTTACCTCTAAAAGATCCACCCAAGCGGACAGCGCCTCAATCGGTTTGCCATGCTGGTAGTCATATTCGGCCAGGTAAAATCGGGCAAAGGTTGTATCACCCTCCAATTTGACGGCCTCCATGAAGGCCGCGCGCGCACTGTCGGTCACATCGCCCTGATTGAGATAAATAATGGCAACGCCGAGCCCCTCGAGCGCGGCAATGGTTGGCCCACCGAGCTCTATGGCGCGGGCAAAGACTTGCGACGCTTCGGCGAAGCGCCCGCCGTTCATATAAAAGCCCCCCAGCATGACAAGACCATCGGGCACCGGATTTTCGTCCATCCGGACGGCAAGACAATCAATCAGCCGGGCCATGTCGGGATCTGAAAGCTCGGCCGCGCTATCGATCTCTTGGCAGCGGCTGGCGTGGGGCAGATCGCTATACCCCGGCGCCCCGAGGGTCCAATAAAGCATCAAAGAGGTCACCGGCAAGGCCAGCGCCATTAAGACAGTCACCAGGATGCGCTGTCTTTTGCTAAGTGACGTCGGTGTGCTCCTGGCCAACTGTAATTCCCTGTCGGCGGCGAGCAGACGGCGTTCAATCTCCAAGCGGGTGGCCTCAGCCTCCGCCGCCGGGATTGTCCCGGCTTCGACCTCCTGCTCAAGTTCGCGCAATTGGCGCTTGTAAACATCGAGCGCATCGACCTCGCCCGCCCCGCCTCTTTCGTCAAGCCAAAGCGGGCGAACCATAAGCGCAACGACCAAGAGGGCGATAACCGTGACAAAGATCCAGAACAGCAAATTTTCAGCTTTCGTTAGGCGACGGGAAATTGAGTGCAGTCCTTTTACCCATTTCAGCGCCAGAGGGCCAGACTTTCCCGGTGGGAAGGACCTTGGGGGCCCAGCACGGCTTGACCGCGCCTAGGCGCCGCGCCCAAATCGGTCATAGGCGACCAGCGCCAGGCCATTTGCGACGGAGGTCAGCTCCTCTCCGCCCCGCAGCTTTTCCTCACCAAATCTCTCCGCAAAGATTTGCCGAACGGCTGGAATGAAGGAAGAACCGCCGGTCATGAAAACGCGATCCACGTCGGCAAAGCTCAGGTTGGATTTTGCCAGGGTTCGCTCAACACAGGTCGAAATTTCTGCGAGCTCCGGGGCAATCCACTCTTCAAATTCCACCCGCTTGATGCACTGATGTAGACGGGTCGGGCCGATGTCGAAAGTAAAGTCCGTTTCATATTCTGATGAGAGCTGATGTTTGGCCTTTTCAACAGCCCGATAGAGATGAAATCCCAAATTGTCTTGAATGAGCTTCTTGAGTGCGACAATCGATGAGGCTTCTGCGCTGCCGCTGATAACTTCATCTAGAATATTATGCGTGCGCGGCGTGTTGATGAAGGAAAGCTTGTGCCAGGCTTTCAGCTGATCATAAATCCAATTCGGCATCGGCAAGGACTTGCCTGACGGCGCCAGATAGTCTGTGCCACGGCCCAGCTGCGGCGAAATACAGCGCTCGACGATGCGCGCATCAAAGGCATCGCCCGCGATGCCAACCCCGTCGACGGCGATAATCGCGTCTCGTTGAGCCGCGCTCTCGCGCAAAGAAGGCCCGACATTGAGCAGGCAAAAGTCGCTTGTGCCCCCACCAAAGTCGGCAATCAAAACAAGTTCGTCCCGATCCAGGCGGGTGGCATAGGCATAGGCCGCGGCAACAGGTTCAAACTCAAACTCCACTTCACCAAACCCGGCAAAGCGATAAGCGTCCCTTAGTCGCGTCAGCGCCAGATCTTCGGCACCTTCCTCACCGCTGCCTACAAACTCGGCGGGTCGACCCGCCACGATCGGGCCGTCAAAGTCGCCCATCTGCTGCACCGCACGATTGCGCATTTCCGCAATGATATAGGCGACAAGGTCCGGCAGCGCCATGCGTACCCCGAAAATGGACGTGCTGCCAAAGGCCGAGTGGGTCAGATAGGACTTGATGGACTGAATGAGGCGCCCTTCAAAGATCGGGTCCAGGGCCACATTGATTGCATCCTGCCCAACGTAGGAACGGGGCCTGCGGCGAGCATCACGTTCTTCAGCGTCAAAAAAGAGAATAGAGCGCAGAGTTTGCTCCCCGTCCGCCATTTCAATAAGTCGTGGTTTGGCGGTACCGTCAGAAAAGGCCACGGCGCTGTTGGTCGTGCCAAAATCGATACCCGCATAGAGGGGGTGAGACATATTGCAAGCCTTCCGTATCCGTCTGACGGCCTAGTTAAAGAGCACCGCCACAGCAACACGTTTTGATTTGACCGCCGGTCATGAGAACGGCGCCCGAAGCTCATCTGGCCAGGGGCGCCGTTTTTAATCATTTCATCTGACTGTGTCCAGAGTCTTCAGGTTCCAAAATCACGCCCGCCGCCAGTTCTTGCCATCCCGGGCTCCATTTCCTCGAGACGGGAGAAGCAAGGCTTGAACTTGTTGGAGACCTGCGCGACGAACTCCGCATAGGAAATCGCGGCATTGCGTTCTGCGCCACGGCAGAGCTGGATTTGTTGCATCACCTCATTTTTGAGATGCCGAACGGTCTGATACACCTGCGAGACACTGTAACGCGCTTCCGGCTCCAGACTAAGACATTCGGCATAGTCCATGGTGCCTTCCAGAAAGTCCGCGATTGCCTGCACTTCCGCAACACGATTGCTAACATCACCGGTGGCTGCGAAGCGGGTTACGTCAAGAGTGCCGTTTGCGCCTTCGCCATAGAAAATGAGATCAAGCGCCGCAGGCAATCTTTCCAGGATACGTCCGACTTCCTTGGACACCGAACGGCCGCATTTTGCGATCCGCTGGACCCACTCCGGATGTTGGGTCGGGTCATTACTGCTGGCAATGGCGTCGCCCACATTGACAAAGAACGCAAGGTTCTCATGAAGCTCAACCCAATGAATTTTTTCTATACGCAGGCCGTCGAAATAGGTGGCGACATGTTCAAGATCACTGAGAAGCACTTCGCAGGAGAATTTCCAGTCACCAATATATTTCTCGGTGTTGCCGGCATATTCGGCCATCACTTCGATCACCGTCAGAATTTCCCACGGGCGCGACATACGCCCCATCAGCGAGAGAAGCAGATAGGCGGAGAGACGCTCCTGACCCACCAGCTCTTCATAAAGGCGCTCAAACCAGGCGATATCCCGTGAGGTCATATCCTGGATCGGGCGCGGAAATCGTACCTGCATCCGGCGAATTTGCGGCGCGGCAAGAAGGCAATTGGCAATATCGCGCATATCCGCCAGAACAAGGCTGTCGGAGATATGGCGGTTTAATGACTTAAAGGCCGACGGCTGGCGAATGGCTGCGTCCACGACCTTTTGAATATGCCTGCCGACTTCCACCTGAAATTTGAGAGTCAGATCCCAGGCGGCATCCTGATTCTGATCAAGAATGTGACGCGTCACCTCTTCTTCCAATATACTCAGCTCTTCCGGCATGGCTTCCGTGCTGAGCCAATCCCACAAAGGATTGATTGTTGTACGAGAGATGCGGCCAAATTGTTTTTGCTGGCGTGGCAGTGTTTGTAGGAGATCTTCAAACGCCGTGCAGAACATGCGCTGCGGCGTTGGCACACGATCAAATGCTCCGCCTTCCCGCAGAACAGGACGCAAAGCATCCAACACCGTGTTGTGAGGCAGACCTCGCGTGCCGCTCAATCGGTCAAACTCAACCGCCGCGACAAGCTTGCGCAGATCATCCTCAACAATATCTCCTAAAAAAGCCTCCAGTTTCGACTTTTTCTGTTCGCTCATCGAACCATTACCCCTTTAAATTACCCCAATTTTCTGTGGCAGGACGTACGCTTGCAGTGAGGTTTTCTTCGCCCTACGAGAACAAATTAAGGCAAGAAAATTGAAATCAAGTTGAAAAGTGCAGACAATTGTCTGTATTCATAATTTGTTAAGCCCTGCTCTTGTGATTGAATAAATTGGCAGAAATTCTACAATTCGCGCGCAAGCCCCACCCTTTTCAGTAGATCGGCACAACTTTGTTTCAGAAAATTTTCACCATACTTCCCACACTGAGGGATCGACTGTGGCGCGATGACCCTGAGAGCCTGCCACGGCCCATTGGCATTGGCCTTCAGATGCTGCGGGTGACCGTTTTGCTCTTGCAGGACTTTCTCAATCCCAAGATTCGGTTGCGGGCCATGGGGCTGGTCTATCTGACGCTTATTTCAATTGTTCCGCTGCTTGCCATTTCTTTTTCTCTGCTCAAAGCCTTTGGCGTTCACAACCAGTTTCGCGATGTTCTGATGCATGCGGTCGAGCCCCTTGGCGCCCAGGGCGGCGAGGTGGTTGACCAAATCCTGACTTTTGTCGATTCCATGAAGATGGAAGGGCTCGGGGTTGTCGGGGTAGGCATTCTGCTTTTTGCGGTCGTTTCCGCCTTGCAGATGGTGGAGACAGCTCTCAATGAGATTTGGCGCGTCGACGAAGCGCGGCGCCTGGTGCAGCGTATTTCCACCTATGTAGTGGTGATGATTTTTGGGCCTTTGCTCGGCTTTTCCGCCATGGCGCTCCTCACGGGCATCTCCAGCTCAGCCATTTTGACCCGCATCTCGGCCTTTCCCTATGTTGGTCACCTTATCGAGGCCACCGGTCAACTCTTTCCCTTCCTGATCGCGGCTTGCGGATTCTTATTCCTCTTCACCTTTATGCCCAATACGCGGGTTAAACTTCGCCCCGCCTTTCGTGCGGCGCTGATCGCGACTTTTTTCTGGTTTGTGATCGGTCTGGTATTTTCTGTCCTGGTTGTCTCCTCCGGGCGCTATGCGGTGATCTATTCAGCCTTTGCCTCGCTTGTTCTTTTCATGCTCTGGCTTTTTATGAGCTGGATGGTGGTGCTCATCGGTGCGCGCGGCGCTTATCTGTTGCAGTACCCGGATTATATTGTCGAAAAGCCAATTGACCTGGAGCTCAGTATCGAGCAGCAAGAGCGCCTCGCCTTGCGCGTTCTGCAACTGGTCGGGCATCACTTTTACAAAAGCCGAAGACCCTGGACACAGGAAACCCTTTCGGCGGATCTAAAAGTGCCCTGGCTTAGCCTGGAAGAAACCCTATCCGTTCTGGTGAAGGGGGGCTATCTGGAAACCACGGGAGCTGACCCGCATGGTTTTGTTCCAGGCAAGCCCTTTGAAGACGTCACCCTTGCCACCGTGCTGCAATACATCCGGCGTAACACGGCGGGCCGGCAATCTTCCGGCTTTAAGGGCGACCGATCACCGATGCTCAACGCGATTGTTGGCAATCTTACCAAGGCATCCGATCATATTCTCGAAACAACGACGCTGAAGGACCTGGCTCTGGAGAGCCAGGATTAATCAAAGCACCAGACGGTTTTCTGTGATCGCGGACCAGACCGCGTCTGGCCCTGTCGCCAATGTTGCACCACCTACCCTTTCCGCCCAATAGGCGGTCGCGCCAAATTCCGATCCCCAGGACCATAAGCGCCGGGTGAGGAATTGCAGTTGATACTCGTAGGTAAAGCCAATGGCGCCGTGCACCTGGTGAGCAACATCGGTCACGACCTCTGCCGCTTCCCCGGCAATGAGTTTGGCGCAGGCGATGTCGAACGCGCTATTTGTTTCGAAAGCCACTTGAGCCGCGCGCGCGGCGGCGGCCACATGACCCGACATCATGGCGAGTTGTTGCTGGATCGCCTGAAACTTGCCGATCGGCCTGCCAAACTGAACCCGCTCATTGACATAGTCGACGGATAGACGCAGAGCCGCTTCCATGGCGCCCGCCATTTGCGCGGCCCGCAACATAGCGCCGAGGGCTAGAGGGCTCATGCCCGGCAAGTCCAGTGGAGCGATCTCAATAATTTCCTGATCGGTTATGTGCAACGAGAGCTGCCGCGCGCCCGCAATACTGCGAGGGCTGTCGGCTTCTTTCAGAACGGCGAGAGACAACGTTCGCGCGGCTTCGTCCCAGGCGACGAGATGGGTGGGCAAGGAGCTTTCGAGGCTTATTTGGACAGTAACGCCTGGCTCAGGTCCTGATGCGGCGGCAAATACCGCAATAGCGTCTTCCGGCACGGCGAGCCCTGCCTGCTCTGCAAGCCAATGGGCCGCCATGATCTCGCCGAGTGGCAAGGGCACGGCGCGTGCGCCAGCGGCCTTGATAATTCCAAAGACATCGCTCCATGTGCCACCAATGCCGCCCGCTGCCTCTGAGCACAGTGCTTTGGGAAGCCCCGCAAAGGTCAAGTCTCGCCAGAGATCGTGAGGGGCCTCACCCGCCTCGCTCTTGGCGATGAGGTCATGGGTCACATGGTCGGCAAAGATGCGGTCAGCGGTTTCAAAAATCATCGATTGAAGTTCAGACATTTGCGCTTACCTCAAGCCTAATCCGCGGGCGATAATGCCCCGCAAGATTTCCCGTGTGCCGCCACGCAGAGAAAACGATGGGACGGCCTGCAAAAGCGTTCCCAGGATTTCCTGATATGGCGACTGACCTTCAACGGTTGGGACCAGCTCTACAAGGGCGCGCGCGATGTTGGGCAAACTCTGCTCGTACATCGCGCCCTGATCCTTGACGACCGAGGCTTCGAGCGCCGGGTTGGCGCCTTCGTTGAGCATGCCCGCCACAGAGATCGACATGCGCCGCAAGGTCACAAGACGCGCCGTCAATCGCCCAATGGCGATCCGCTGAAGACGATCCCCCTCGGGACCGATCTCGCGGATCAACTCTCGAAAAAGCGGATAACAGGAAAGGAAGCGCTCAGGACCAGAGCGCTCAAAAGCAAGCTCTGAGGTCACTTGCGTCCATCCATCACCTTCATTGCCCACACGAGCCGTTTCAGGGAGGAAAACATCTTCGAATAAGACTTCGTTGAAGTGCGAACGGCGAGAGAGATCCTCGATCGGTGAAATGTGAATGCCCGGAGTTTTGAGATCGACGAGAAATTGCGTCAGACCGCCGTGTCGATCCTCAGGGTCGGATTGAGTTCGCAAGGTCGCGATCATGAAATGAGCGCGATGGGCGCCGCTGGTCCAGATCTTACGGCCATTGACTTTGTAACCGCCCGCCACTCTTTCCGCCTTTGTGCGCACGCTCGCAAGATCGGAACCGGAGTTCGGCTCACTCATACCGATGCAAAAGAAGCGCTCGCCTCTTGCTATGGCGGGCAAATGTTCCTGGCGCTGCTCCTCGGTTCCAAAACGCAATAGCAGGGGACCACTTTGACGGTCGGCGACCCAGTGCGCCCCAACAGGCGCATCGGCGGCCAGCATTTCCTCCAGCACAACATAGCGCTCAAAAGAGGAACGCTCGTGGCCGCCATATCGTTTTGGCCAGATCATGCCAATCCAGCCTTTCGCCCCCATCTTCCGGGAGAATTCCGGGTCGGACCCGCTCCAGGTTTGGCCAAGCTCGCTTAACGGGCGGTCTTTAAGTTCCCTGGCGACAAAATCCCGCACGTCCGCACGCAGCGCTTCGGCCTCAGGCGGTAGGTTGAAGGGTTGAAATTGAAAAAAATCGGCGCTCATGGTTGCCTCACTCGACCGTTCCCAGCGCCCCGCCATCAACGCGGATGTTTTGGCCATTGATGAAACCGGCCTTCGGGCTCGCCAGAAAACAAATAAGGGAGGCAATATCGTCGCGGCGGGCGATGCGACCCAAGGGGTTGGGCATTTCCGCATCCGTCACGGATTGCTCGATCTCCTCCCAGGTCGTCCCGCCGCCATAGTGGCTTGCCTTGGACATGTAGTACTTCTCGACTTCCGGCGTCAGGATGAGGCCCGGGCTCACCGTATTGACCGTGATGCCTGTACCGGCCAGATCTTTCATCAGCGAAATGGTCGAGGCCGCCAACGCCGCTTTGGCCGTGTAGTAAGCTGGCATGCGCGAATTGGGGGATGTGGAGCCGATGGTGCCCACCTGAATGATGCGCCCCCACCCCTTTTCTTTCATGGCGCGGGTCGCCAGCCGCACCATGCGAACCGCCGAAAAGAGGTTGGCCTCGAAGGCTTCAATCCACTTGGCAATGGAGGACGTGCGCCAGCGGCCCGGAATGGCGGTACCGAAATTGTTGACCAGAATATCGATCTCTAGACCCAGCGCGTCCAATTCGCTTGCGACCATATCCGCGCCCTCATCGGTGCGGATGTCGCCGCGAACAATGGGCAGCTCGCGGCCAAAGGTGGTCATAAGGTCTATTTCCCCCGGCCCCGGCTCTTCGCCCAGACCGTGGAGGACAACTTCGGCACCTTCATCTGCTAAGGCGCGTGCGATTTCTGCCCCGGTGCCGCGGTTAGAGCCGGTGACAAAGGCAACCTTGCCTTCAAGATCCAAATTCATGGGGGGTGGCGCCCTTCCTCAAATCATGTGTTTTGATTTTGAGTTTCGAGGGTCGCCGGAATGGAGTCAATAGAGGGTGGGAAATCCGCCCTTTTTCAGTAAGAAAGGTGCTTGGTCAGATTTTCACCGGCTTCGAAGGCCACTTGCGAGTTCGATGCCACCGTCTTTGCAGAAGCGCTTTGCACGCCCATCTGGCCAAATTGCACGCCAGCGCTGAAGGCCATAAAGGTCAGAGCAAAAAGACCAAAGGAAATGAACGTCCATTTCACTGGATGGCGTTCCGGGCGGCGGGCGAAAATCTTTTTCTGCTTCATGGCTTCCTCAGCTCCCTGTCGAGGTTCTTGTCTCAAGCTCTCGAGCCTTAATGTGCCACACAGATGTTAATTGAGCGCAAATGAGATCCATTCAATTCGATTTAGTTATTGGTCAAATCCCTGAAATGGTTGGCTAATTGTCGATTTCCTCCTCATAGTCCGCCTCGCCGGGCCAGTCCGCCTGATAATCTTCCAGGTCTTCCTCGTCGATGCCCTCTTCAGAGACCACACGGCCCCGCACAGAAATTCCCGCCTTATGCACGCTCTCCGGGTCGCCAGAAACAAGCGGGTGCCAGGGAAAAAGATCCTTGCCCTCAGCCAGAAGCCGGTAGGCGCAGGTCGGCGGCATCCAGGCCAGGGCGGCGGCATTTTCAGCGGTCACCTTGATGCAGGTGGGCACCAATTTGGAGCGCTTCGCATAGTTGGTGCAGCGGCAGGTCTCCTGATCGAGCAGATGGCAGGCCACATTGGTAAAGATGATTTCGCCGGTATCCTCATCCTCCAGTTTCAGGAGGCAGCAGCGCGCACAGCCATCGCACAGGGATTCCCATTCGGCATGCGTCATCTCGGTCAGGGATTTTGACTTCCAGAAAGGCTTATTTTTCAAGGGCTTGTCTTTCCTAATCCAGATTTGTATCGAACCTGGGATGTTGGCCGCAAAAATGCCAAATAGTTCGCCGAAAAGATGCCGGAAAATTGGCTTAACCCCAAGAAAAGGATAGACTGCGGCACGACATGGGGATTTTGGGTAAAATATTCTGGACCGCTGAGTTCAAGCGAAAGCTGCTGATCTACTTCGGGATCGGCAGTGCGGGCGCTGTCGCGCTCGGCGTCGGCATGTTTTTCCTGCTCTACTATATCTTCACACCCTCTTCGATTGATGATGCCCGGGTCTGGGAGCGCAACCGGGTCTATGGGCTCACCTTTCTGGATAAGAACGGGGATGTGCTTGACCGGCGTGGTGGTTATCACGGTGAGATCCTCAGAATGGAAGATCTGCCGCCCTATCTGCCGGCTGCCTTCGTGGCAACGGAAGATCGGCGCTTTTACAGGCATCACGGCATTGATCCGCAAGGGTTGGCGCGGGCCTTTTGGGTAAATTTCCGGGCGGGGCGCACGGTTCAGGGCGGGTCGACGATTACCCAGCAGCTCGCCAAAAATCTGTTCCTGACCAATGACCGCACTTATTCGCGCAAGCTCAAAGAACTCTTCCTGGCGATTTGGTTGGAACGCCATTTCAGCAAGGATGAAATCCTCACCCTTTACCTCAACCGTATTTATATGGGCGCCAGCACCTACGGCATTGACGCTGCGGCCAAGTTTTACTTTGGCAAATCCGCGCGCGAAGTTTCAATTGCCGAAGCGGCCATGCTAGCGGGCCTACCCAAGGCCCCTTCCCGGCTTGCACCGACGAACAATCTGGCCAGCGCGCAAGAGCGCTCGCTCATTGTGCTTAACAATCTTGTAAAAGAGGGTGTGCTTACCCAGGGCGACGTCTATGCGGCGCGGGCCAATCCGGCGGTCCCGGTTAAACGGGAAAACACAGATGGGCAAAACTACTTCATCGATTACATTACAGCGGAAATGCAGAAAACCATCGGGGTGCCAGAAGCCAATCTGGTGATCCACACCACGCTCGATCCCAAATTGCAGCGCGAAGCTGAAAAGGCGGTTACCGCTCAAATGGACGCCAATGGCGAAACCATGAATGTGGGTCAGGCGGCGGCTGTGACCCTTACGCTTGACGGCTCGGTTCGCGCCATGGTGGGGGGGCGTGATTATTTCGACAGCCAATTCAATCGAGCAACCCAGGCCATGCGCCAGCCCGGCTCGGCCTTCAAGCCTTTTGTATACCTCACGGCTCTTGAAATGGGTGAAGAACCGGAAAGCGTCTGGGAAGATTCACCGGTCCAGGTTGGAAAGTGGTCTCCGACCAACTATTCAGACGGTTATGCGGGCCGTGTGACCATGCGGCAGGCCTTTGAAAAGTCCATCAATACGGTCGCGGTTAAAATTGCCCTCAAGGTGGGGATTGACAATGTGGTCGAGCGCGCCGAGCGGCTCGGCATCGCGCCGCCTATCGAAAATGTTCCCTCTATCGCCCTTGGCACGAAAGAGGTCAGTGTTCTGGAACTGACCTCGGCCTATGTGCCCTTTGCCAACAAGGGCATGTCGACGGACACCCATGCCATTGTCCGGATAGAGACGGACACCGGCGAAGTGCTTTTTGATTATAGCGCCCCTGAAACCCGCCGGCTGATCGACCCGCAAGTCGATGAAGCGATGACCCATCTTATGTATCAGGTGATCTATCGCGGCACCGGGAAAAACGCCAACCTCGGCAACCGCCCTGCCGCCGGCAAGACCGGCACAAGCCAGGATTGGCGTGACGGCTGGTTTGTTGGCTATACCGCCGATTATGTGACCGGTGTCTGGGTCGGCAATGATGACAATAGCCCGACCAATCATGTGGTCGGCGGCGGGTTGCCGGCGCGCATGTGGCGAGAGATCATGCTCGCGGCCAACAAGGACGCAAATATTGTACAGATGGCGGGTGCCGTGCCCGCACGGGACACGCATAACCTTGAGGAATTCAAGGAGCTGATGACATCAATGTCCCGAGACCTGCGGGACGTGGACGCCAGCGATCGCTATTTCTCCCGCAAGCGCTCGGACAAACCCAAGACGGAAAAACGTAAAGTCTTTCCCTGGGACTGACCATTTTGCGTCTGGGACCTGGGTATTGAACGGCCCTTGACCTCACCTTCAACCCGCCTCATAAACTTGCCTCCCGCTTAACGAGGTTCGCCATGGCGCCCCCAGTCCTGACGCTTAAAAACGTCGGCATTTTTTACGGCATCGAAACACTCTTTTCCGGCATCGACCTGGCGCTGCAAGAGAACGATCAGCTGTGCTTGGTGGGCCGCAATGGCTCGGGCAAATCGACCCTCATGAAAGTGATCGCCGGTTTGATCGAACCGGACGAAGGTGAGCGCTTTGTCAGGCCCGGCGTGCATCTGGCCTATCTGGAACAGGAACCCGATTTTTCGGGCTTCAAAACCATCGGCGACTATGTCGCGCAGGGTCTTGCGGCTGATGAACAAGACGCTGCTCATAAGGTGGAGGCCATTCTGGCGTCTCTGTCCCTGACGCCAACCCTTGATCCTGCCCACCTGTCTGGCGGGGAGCTCAGGCGCTCGGCTCTCGCGCGTACCCTGATTGGTGACCCGGAAGTTCTGCTGCTTGATGAGCCAACAAACCACCTGGATCTGCCGACCATCGAGTGGCTTGAAAACTATCTGAAATCCTATCGCGGCGCCTTCATTCTGATCTCGCACGACCGAGCTTTTTTAACCCATCTAACCCGCGCCTGCCTCTGGCTCGAAGGCGAGGAACTAAAACGCCACAACAAGGGCTTTGCCGATTTCGAGCGATGGTCCGAGGCGGAATTTGACCGCGTTGAAGAAGAACGGCGCAAACTTGATGCCTTTATTAGACGCGAGGTGAGCTGGGCGCACAAAGGTACGACCGCCCGGCGCAAGAAAAATATGGGCCGTCTCAGACGACTTTATGCCTTGCGGGACGAACGCCGCAACCAGATCCTGCGTGTCGGCAAGGCCTCGCTCGGAGTTGATGTTGGGCAAGCCTCCGGCACACTGGTTATCGAAGCAAGCCATGCGTCGGTACAGTATCCCGGAACAGATAAACCGATCATTCGGGATTTTTCGACACGGGTCATGCGCGGCGACAAAGTGGGCATTGTCGGTCCCAATGGCTCCGGCAAGACCACGCTTTTGAACCTGCTCACCGGCAAGCTTGCGCCATCGAGCGGGATGGTGCGGCTTGGTACAAACCTCTCCATGTTGACCATCGACCAGAAGCGCGCGGATCTTGACCCGGATACTTCGCTTTGGGAGACCTTGTGCGAGGGGGGCGGTGATCAGGTGATGGTGCGCGGTGCGCCTGTTCATGTGATGACCTACCTAAAAGATTTTCTGTTTCTGGAAAGCCAGGCGCGACAGCCGGTCAAAAGCCTTTCCGGTGGCGAGCGCAATCGGCTGTTGCTCGCCAAGGCGCTCGCCAAACCTTCTAATTTCATGGTGCTGGACGAGCCCACCAACGACCTCGACATGGAAACCCTCGACCTTTTGCAGGATCTCCTCTTTGATTATGAAGGCACGGTTCTGCTCGTGAGCCACGACAGGGACTTTCTCGACCGCGTGGTCACCTCAACGATTGTTCTGGATGGCTCCGGCGATGCTATCGAATATGCGGGCGGCTACACGGATATGCTGGCGCAGCGTCAGGGCACGCCCTTCGGCGCAAAAGAGACCGGCTCGGATGCCCGCAAAAAAGACAAAGGGGCAAAAGCGCCAAAAGACAAAAAATCACCAACCAAGCTTTCCTACAAACATGAGCATCGTGCCAAAGAACTTGCCCGCGACTTGCCGGAGCAGGAAGCACTGGTGGCCAAGTTGGAAGCCGAGCTTTCGACCGGCAATCTTTACCAGTCGGACCCGGACCTCTTTGCGCAGAAGGCAAAGTCTCTCGAAGCTGCTAGGCAGCGTCTTGGCGCGCTTGAAGATGAATGGCTGGAAATTGAAACCCTGCGCGAGGCGCTGGATCAGTAAACCGCGACTTCCAGTGCGCGGCCCCCGACGACGCGCCAATCGGAGCCGTTCTGCTTGCAGGCGCCATTGACCCAGGCGTCTTTTTCACCGGTACCCAATGTCATGGTGTAGGTCAGCTCACGGCATAGCCTGGGCTGCTTGGGCTCACCGCCCGCCAGCAAAAGCTCGCCGCCTTCTACGCGAGAGATCAAATCCCCAAAGACATAACCGATAACTTGGTCGCCTTTGGCAACCATGACCCAATTGGACGAAGGCTCTCTCGCGATTGCCTGAACTTCATCGCCGAGCGCCAGCATCATAACCTTGGCGCCACTCAGGCCAGGTGACAGGCGCACATTGGTGTTGGACATAGTCACGAACTTACCCGCCTCCGGCGCCATGTACGGGGTTGTGTCGAGATCCACCGGGGCCTCGATTTCCTCGCCCGCGTTAAAGCCGACAAGGTAGTTGGGACCGGCGGAGACTTTGCCTGTCGCCCCGGAATAAACACTCGACCAGGAAAGGCTTGTGCTACCGGAACGGGCCTCAACGGCGCGCCAGGCAGTTTCCGAAATTTGTTTGACGTCCGCGCCCATCATGGTGGTGGCATAGCGCGAGCCGCTTTCAGCACCCGGCAGCGTGGTCTGATAGTGGCGAGCAGTACGAGAATAACCGCTCATCTCGGCGCAGGCCGAGAGAAACAGAAATGTCAGTAAAAGACTGCTCTTAAGAGCTATTGAAACACGCATGATTTACCCAACTCAATATCTATACGGGATCTGCCCCACCCGTTCAGCCGTTCCTATACCAGCGAACTGGACCTGTTTTCCACGAGAAATATGCGTGTTGGCAACGGAATCCGGCTAACCTGCGTTGAGCGGGCCGGCGGATCAGGCTAAACTTGATCTGCCAGAAGGCTCGATTTGGCACGCTAAAGGCTTGAAAATAAAGGCCTAACGAAGGCCTGGGGGAAGGCGGGGAAAACCATGAAAATTCTGATCAAGTTCATCCTGGCTGTTTTGGTCGCCGCGGGGGTTGGCGCCGTTTCGGCCTATATGATGATCGAGAAAAAATCTGCCGCCAGCGCCGTGCGAAACGGATCTTGGGCCATCAACACCAATATTGGGGCTCAGGATACTGACCCCTACGTCAAGGCCCATGTGGCGCTGCATGCGCTGCTAGCACTCAATAAATCCGAAGCCATCTATTTTGTCGCCGCCAAAGACGCGGCCGGGGAAGCGCTCCGAGGCGGCTGTACCTACAAAGTCTCAGGCCAACCCATTGATGCGCGGTGGTGGACCATAACCGCTTATGGGGCCGATGACTTTCTCATTCCCGGCGGCGAGGGACATTTCGCCGTTTCGGTCAATGAATTGGGCACTGGAAACTTTTCCTTCCCCATCGCGCCCGCCCTGTCGGGAGACTCCACTGGCCTTGCAACCGGCGAGGCCGCTCATTTTTCATTGCTCCTGCGCACCTATAATCCCTCGCCTTCGCTGCTGAACGACCCCGGAAGCGCCGCTCTGCCTGTTGTTACAAAGGAGAACTGCAATGGTTAATCTCCTCAAAAACATTGGGCAATGGGTCCTCTTTGTTGGTGTTCTCGCCGTTGGCATGCATTTCGCCACGGTTCGCTTTTTGCCCGACTTCATCATGAGCCGTCTGCACGACAAGCTGACACGTCAAGTGCCGGTCAACACCATGCAATATCCGGCGCGTCCAGATGCGAGCGCGCGCGCCGTTGTGAAACCGAGCCCCGACCTCATCTATGCTATTTGCGCTTATGATGTAAGTGAAGGACCAGTGCGCGTCACCTCACCGGTGCCAGATTCTTATTGGTCGCTTTCAGCCTTTGCCAACAACACGGACAATTTTCTTGCCATTAATGATGCGCAAGCGGGCGGTGACCGGGTCGACCTTATTCTCTCGCAGCCGGGAAGAAAGCCGATCAATCCGGACATGCTGCCCGTGATTGAGGCGCAGACGCCAACCGGCGTGATCCTAACCCGCACGCTGATCACCTCGGAGGAAGACTTTCCCGCGCTCAACGCGCTGCGCCAACAAGCGACCTGTTCTCCTTATGTGGATGAGGCTCCTTGATGAAAAAGCTGATTGGTTTTTTTGCGCTTACCCTTTTCGGCCTGACAGGGTGCGGCGAAAAAAACGCACCCGACCCGGAAGGATTGACAGAGATCAGTTTTGCCACCGATTGGAAAGCTCAGGCCGAACAAGGCGGTTTCTATCAGGCCCTGGCGCTTGGGCTCTATGAAAAGCATGGGCTGAAAGTTACCCTCCGCCAGGGTGGGCCGGGTGTGAATATCCCTCAGCTGATGGCGGCGGGTGCCGTTGACTTTGGCATGGGATCCAACAGCTTTATTCCGCTCAATATGGTGGAAGCGGGTGTACCTGCCAAAGCCGTCTTGGCATCCTTTCAAAAAGATCCACAAGTTTTGATTACTCATCCGCGCGCAGATGTCACCTCGCTGGCCGACATGAAGGGTAAACCGATCATGGTGTCGGACGCGACCATCTCCGCTTTCTGGATTTGGCTAAAAGCCAAGTATGATTTTTCCGACGATCAGATTCGCAAATATACCTACAACCTCGCGCCTTTCCTTGCCGATGATAAGGCTATTCAGCAGGGCTATCTTTCTTCAGAGCCTTATACGATCGCCAAGGAAAGCGGCGTGACCCCGCAAGTTTTTCTGCTCGCCGATTATGGCTATCCCGGCTATGGGGCGTTTGTCATGGTTCCGGATAAGTGGATCGCGGAAAAACCGGAGGCTGTGCAAGCCTTTGTCGATGCCACCATCGAAGGCTGGCGCAGCTATCTTTATGACGACCCTTCGCCCGGCAATGCGCTCATCCTCGCAGACAACCCGGAGCTGACTGCGGATATTCTGGCGCAGGCCATCGACCAGTTGAAAACCCATGGCATTGTGGATTCCGGCGATACGGAACAGCTCGGCATCGGGGCCATGACCGATGAACGTTGGAAGGCGTTTTTTGATGTGATGTCGGACAATGGAGTTTACGATCCAGAGCTCGACTATCAAAAAGCCTATACGCTGCAGTTCCTCAAACACTGACCCCTTTGTTGACTTAGATCCCGTGACAGCCCTCCTGACGATCCATCATCTCTGCAAGACTTTCGATAACGGGACGGCGGCACTCACCGACGTAGAGCTATCCGTTTCTGCTGGCCAGGTGACGACTTTGCTTGGGGCATCCGGTTGCGGCAAGAGCACGTTGCTCAAGATCGTTGCGGGGCTTTTGAGTAAAAGCGCGGGCCAGATCGACTGGGCCGATGTGCCCGCACGGGGCGATATCGGATTTGTTTTTCAGGAGCCAACCCTCCTGCCCTGGGCCACGGTTCGAGACAATGTGGCCCTGCCCTTTACGCTCTTCCACCACAAGTCGCCCGATGAGGCCGCCCGGGTTCAGAACATTATTGATCTGGTTGGCCTTGCCGGATTTGAAGGCGCTTACCCTCGCGAGCTATCGGGCGGCATGAAAATGCGGGTCTCACTCGCCCGGGCACTTGTCTCCAAACCCAAAGTCCTGCTTATGGATGAGCCGTTTGCAGCGCTAGATGAAATCACCCGCGCCAAACTGAATTCGGATCTCCTGCAGATCTGTGCACAGGAAAAGGTTACGGTTCTTTTTGTCACCCATTCCGTTCAAGAAGCGGTTTTTCTTTCCGACAGCATTTTTGTGATGAGGCCCCGTCCGGGCCGTGTCTATCAGCACTTCTCCCTGACTCACGCGGGCCTGCGCAATGAGGATTATCGCCTCAGTGCCGCATTTGGCGAAAAGGTACGCGAGATCTCTTTGAGCCTAAAGGCCTCTATGGAGACCACGTCATGACCCATGAAACGCTCCTTAAATTCCTAGCGCCGCTCCTATTAGGCCTGGCGGTTTTGGGGCTCTGGGAGGCTCTTTGTCGCTGGCAGGACGTGCCGGTTTTCGTTTTACCCAAACCCTCGGACATTTTCCTCGCACTGCTTGAAAACTTCGCCTCACTGATGTCCTCGCTCTGGGCCACTTTGCGGGTGACGCTCTTGGCCTTTTTCACGGCGCTTGTTTTGGGCGTTGCGTTGGCGGCCCTGTTCTCGCAGTCGCGACTCCTGGAGCTTATGCTTTACCCTTATGCGGTGGTGCTGCAGGTAACCCCCGTGGTCGCCATTGCGCCCTTGATCCTGATCTGGGTTGGTTTTGACCGGGTGGAACTGGCGCTTCTTATTCTGGCCACGATCGTCGCCTTTTTCCCGATCCTGTCGAGCGCGACCCTTGGCTTTCGTTCCATTGACACCAACCAGCGGGATCTGTTTCAGCTCTACCGCGCAGGCCGTTGGCAAAAGTTCCGTTACCTGCAATTTCCAAGTGCCCTGCCCTATCTCCTCAACGGCATGAAGGTCTCTGCCGGGCTGGCGCTCATCGGGGCGGTGGTGGCTGAATTTGTTGCCGGATCGGGGGCGGCCACGGGGCTGGCCTGGCGAATTGTTGAATCCGGCAACCGTTTGCAGATCCCCAAGATGTTCGCTGCTTTGTTACTTCTGTCACTTTTGGGCATTTTTCTTTTCTTCCTGCTGACCTGGCTGGAACACCTGATTCTTCGAAAATGGCACGAAAGTGCGAGAAATTTGACTTTATAGCCGTATTCTACTTTATGTTTTTGTAGATTAGATCTTTTTACATATATCTTGACCTAAATAGGATCGGGGCGCATATTGTTACGTGAAATACGGCGGATTTCCGTCTCTCGTTTTTCATTGTCAGGAAGTGCCCGATGTCCAAGCCCCACAGAAAGGCCAAAGGCCCTCAAGTCTTGACCGCCAACCGCCTCGTTGACGGCGATGTGGTCTATTGGCGTGATGAAACCACCTGGGTTGCGAACCTCTCCGAGGCCCGTGTCTTCGAAAACGAGGACGAGCTTTCCAAGGCTGAGGCTGACGCCCAAGCTCAGGTTAAGGCGGATAAGATTATCGACCCTTATGCCTTTGGCGTGGACCTAAGCAGCGGAACAGTGGCGCCCGCCTCCATGCGCGAGCTTATCCGCGCCAAAGGGCCTTCCATTCGCCTTGATCTCGGCAAGCAAGCCGAAGCCGCTTAAGGACCCCCGATGTACCGTTACGATGAATTCGATCAGTCTCTTGTTGATGCCCGGGTGGCGGAATTCCGCGGGCAGGTCGCGCGCCGTCTTACCGGCGACATTACCGAGGATGAATTCAAGCCGCTGCGGCTTATGAACGGGCTCTATCTGCAGCTGCACGCCTATATGCTGCGGGTTGCTATTCCTTATGGCACCTTCAACAGCCGCCAGATGCATATGCTGGCGGAAATTTCCCGCAAATATGACAAAGGTTATGGCCATTTCACCACCCGGCAAAACATTCAATATAACTGGCTGAAGCTCGATGACGTGCCGGATCTTCTGGCGGATCTGGCAAGTGTGGAAATGCATGCGATCCAGACCTCCGGCAATTGCATCCGCAACACAACATCCGATCAATATGCCGGAGCTGCCGCAGATGAGATAGAGGACCCGCGCCCAACCTGCGAAATCATTCGCCAATGGTCGACGTTCCATCCCGAGTTTTCGTTTCTGCCGCGCAAATTCAAAATCGCTGTCACCGGCGCGCCGAAAGATCGTGCCGCGGTTCAAATTCATGACATTGGCATTCAGATTGTTGAGAACAATAAAGGCGAGGTCGGCTATTCGATCTTTGTCGGGGGCGGCCTTGGCCGCACGCCGATGATTGGTAAGCACATTCGCGCCTTCTTGCCCCGGCAAGACCTACTGGCCTATCTAGAGGCGATCGTGCGTGTCTACAATATGCTTGGCCGCCGCGACAATATCTACAAGGCGCGGATCAAGATTTTGGTGCATGAGACCAGCGCGGCGGAATTCACGCGATTGGTCGAAGAAGAATTTGAAAAGATCGACAAGACCAACCTCTTGGCCCTGCCGGACGAAGAGATCGCCCGCATTTCCAAGTATTTTGCGCCGCCGGATTTTGAAGAGCTTGCGCCAAGCCCCGCAGCGCTTTTGGATGCAATCGATCAGGATCGTGACTTTGCCCTGTGGGTTAAGGCCAATGTTACGCCGCACAAAGTGCAGGGCTATTCCATTGTCAACGTTTCGCTGAAACCGATTGGCGGGGTACCCGGTGATATTACCGCTGATCAAATGGATGGCGTGGCCGAGCTTGCCCGGGAATATTCCTTTGACGAAATCCGCGCCACCCACGAACAAAACCTTGTCTTGCCGCATGTGCGTGAAACCGATCTTTATGCGATCTGGCAACGGTTGGTCGAGCTTGAGCTTGCCACTGCCAATATTGGCCTGGTCAGCGACATGATCGCTTGCCCGGGCCTGGATTATTGCAACCTCGCCAATGCGCGATCGATCCCCGTGGCGCAGCTAATCAGTGAGCGCTTTGCTGAGCTGGAACGCCAGCACAACATCGGCGATCTCAAGATCAAGATTTCAGGCTGCATAAATGCCTGCGGCCATCACCATGTTGGCCACATTGGCATTCTGGGCGTTGATCGCAAGGGCGAGGAATATTATCAAATCACGCTTGGCGGATCAGCGGACGAAAACACCCGGCTTGGTGATATCACCGGCCCCTCTTTTCCCTACGACAAGGTGGTGGATGCGGTGGAAACCGTCGTCAATACCTATGTCGACATTCGAACCCCCGGCGAAAGCTTTCTACAAACCTACGCCCGGGTGGGATTGGCGCCTTTTAAGGAGACCCTCTATGCCGCTGCTTAAAGATGGACGATTTGTCGAAGACCAATGGCAAAGATTGGAAGAGCACGAGATTGTTCCCCGTGACGGCGCAGTTATCGTTGACTTGGAGCGCTGGCAGGTTGAGCGCGAAACCCTGAAAGAGCGCACGGCCCCGCTTGGCCTTTTGCTTTTGCCGGGCCAATCACCGGAAGAGGTTGCCGAAGACCTTCCCCGTTTTGACCTTATCGCCTTGTCGTTTCCGGCCTTTAAGGACGGGCGGGCTTATTCTTATGCCCGGATCTTGCGCGAGCGGCTTGGCTATAAAGGCGAGCTGCGGGCGGTGGGTGAAGTCCTGCAAGACCAACTCTTTTTCATGGTCCGCGTCGGCTTTGATGCCTTCGAGGTCAACACGCGTACTTCTGAGGAAGACTTTGCCGCGGAGATGGCAAAATTCCCGGCGGTTTATCAGCCGTCGAGCTGCGGTGAGACCACAGTCTTTGCACGGCGTCATGTGGGCCTTGCTCAATGCGCGGCTGAATAGCGCAAGTTTTTCATTGGCGTCTCCAAGAAGGTGGAGTTCCAGGCTACAAAGCGTGGAGCCCGTTCCTGACATGGCCGCACGCACCCTCATGGGAAAACCATATTTGTTGGTTCTCGAGGAAATCCCCCCTATAACACCCTCTCAAAATTGAGAGGGATATGATGTCTGACAAGAGGCGCGGGATTGTCGCCGCGGGCAATCAGCTTACCGCTGCAGCGGGCGCAGAAGTTCTGGCCGATGGCGGCAATGCCTATGACGCGTTGATTGCCTGCCTCTTTGCATCATTTGCTTCCGAGCCCGTCCTTTCTTCTCCCGGGGGCGGTGGTTTTTTGCTGGCAAAACCGCAAGGCCGACCGGCGAGCCTCATCGATTTCTTCACCCAGACGCCGCGCCTGAAGGTCACCGAAGGCGACCTTGAGTTTGAGCGAATGACCGTCGATTTTGGCGCGACGCACCAGGATTTTCACATCGGGCAAGGTTCGGTCGCCACACCGGGCATGGTGGCAGGGCTTTTCGATATCCACGCGCGCTTTGGCACGCGGCCCATGAAAGTGCTCGCCGAGCAGGGCATTGCGCTTGCCCGAAAAGGCCACATGATCGATCCCTTGCAGGCAGATATCCTGCAGGTGGTTAAACCGATCTTCCAGGCCCACGCGTCTGCGCGGAAGCTTTTTGCCAGCAAGGTAAATGATGGGGATGTCCTGGGAAACGGCGAGACCCTGGTGTTAGCTGAGATGGCGGATTTTCTGGAGGTCCTGACACTGGAAGGCCCCGGTCTCTTTTATAAAGGCGAAGTGGCAAAAGCCATTCTGGCCGGACAAAGAGATGGCGGCGCGTTGACCGCTGAGGATCTTGCGCGCTACGAGGTGCGGCACCGCACGCCGCTGGCCCACAACATGGGCCACTTTACCTTTACGACCAACCCGCCGCCGAGTTCTGGCGGCACTCTTGTTGGCGTCGCTCTGGCTCTTTTGAGCGAAGTGGAAGCCTGGCGTCATGACCCCTCTACGGGTGGCTGGGCGCTTCGCCTCCTCGCCAGCCTGCAATTTGCCCATACCGCCTGGCGGGAAAGCGGGTTTGCGGAAGACCCACAAATGTCAACCGCGCGCCACATGTTGAGTGATACCTTTCTCGCGCCGCTGGCAACTGCCATAAAAAAGCGCGCACAAAAAGTCGGTGGCACCAGTCATATCTCCATCACGGATGGTTTCGGCAACGTTGCGGCCTGCACCATGTCGAACGGTGAAGGCTGTGGGCATCTGGTGTCTGGGGCGGGCTTTATGCTGAACAACATGCTGGGAGAAGAAGACCTCAATCCACACGGGTTTTTCGAATGGCAGGCGGACAGCCGGATTTCATCGATGATGGCGCCTTCGCTCTTGTCCTTTCAAGATGGCCGCGAGATCGCCCTCGGCAGTGGCGGATCTAACCGCATCCGTACGGCTCTTTCGCAAGTGGCGGCGCGCATCGGCTTCTTTGGTGAAACACCTGAAGACGCAGTCATCGCACCGCGCATCCATGTGGAGGCGGAACAGATCGACTGCGAGGCCGGTTTTGACGAGGAATTCGTTGATGTCTTGCGTAAGGCCGACGCCGAGCTCACGCACTGGCCGGGACAGAGCTTTTATTTCGGCGGCGTGCATGTGGCGGAGACCGGCCCCAGAGGCGCGCGCGGCGCGGCAGATCCCAGACGCGGCGGCGCAGTGATCGAGGTGTGAGGCGCCTTAGGGTACTAGCCAGTGCTGCTCGTCCGGTTTGTCAAAGGGCGCGTGCGACCTCCAGATAAACTCGGCGCGCCGGTTGCCCTGAATGTGAAGATATAGCCAGTCCAGGCGCACAAGGGTCACCTCAAGAATCGTAAAATTGTCGAAAGCCCCCTCGTCGCTTTCCGGATGCGGCGAAGTGGGATCGCTGATCCTGAACCCCGGCGCCGGATCGCTGATGTAATTGCGCCGACTTGCCAGCGGCACGCGTTCCCAGGCGGCGCGCAAAGGCTCAGGATGATCGATGACGGTGACCAGTCCATCCAGACGCAATTGGATGCGGACGTCAGGGTCATAGGCAAGAAGCTGCATTTGTGGCTGTGCCGCGAGCTGCGCGATTTTAGGGGTTCGAAGATCGGAGAAAAACGATAGGCATCGTTGTTCTGGGTCAAAGGCGCGGATGGTCAGGAGGCGTGTCTGGGGAAAGCCGCCAGAATTGTGCGTCGCCGCACTCATAAACTTCATCGGATGGCCGGCAATTGAGGTCGCCTCTGCCAGATTATCCGTCGCGACTTCAAGCGCCCGCGTCAAATCTGTATAATGGTCCGGTAAGTCATCAATCACGCTGCTGCTCCCTTCCTGGCAAACACATTTCTTGGCGAAAACACACCGAAACAGTACAGTCCTTCGTCGACTATATCCAAATTTCAAGGCACCCAAAATGAATGAAGCATCCCGGCAAGTCTGGCCCTTCCTGCAATCGGACCGGGTTATCCGTGTCGAATCTGCACAGGGGCACTATCTCACCTTGGCTGGTGGGCAGAAACTCCTTGATGTTGCCGGCGGCGCCGTCTCGACACCGATTGGCCACGCCAACAAAGAAGTGGCTGAGGCGGTGGTTAAATCCATGGAAAACACCGGGTATGTTCTGCCGCCCTGGTCGACGCCTGAAAGAGAACGCTTATCTGAACGTCTCCTCGACAATTGGCTGCCGAAAGAACTCACCCGCATCTACCTTGGCAGCGGCGGGTCGGAAACCGTCGATGCGGCTCTTCGAACCGCGCGCTATTATCAGCTCGCCAAGGGGCGGCCTGATAAATGGAAAGTGATCTATCGGGATATTTCCTATCACGGCTGCGGCATTACCCACATGGGCATTTCGGGGCACGCGTCACGCAGGCGGGGGCTGGAACCCTATTTCCCCAACATGCCCGTGGTGCCGACCCCCTATCCTTTACGCTATCAGCCAACGAACGAACTACCCGATGCAGGAGAAGCGGCGGCACGGGCTCTGGAAGAGGTGATTGAGCGCGAAGGTGCCGACACCATCGCCGCTTTCATCGCGGAACCGATCAATGGTTCCAGCGGCGGCGCCATTCCGCCGGGCGACAAATATTGGCCGCTGGTGCAGGAGATCTGTGCGCGGCATGACATTCTTCTCATCATTGATGAAGTGATGACCGGCTTTGGGCGCACGGGTAAGAAATTCGCCAGCGAACATTTTGACATTAAGCCTGATATGATGGTTTCGGGCAAAGGACTGATTGCAGGTTATGCCTCGCTTGGCGGGCTCTACGCCAAACCGGAAATTACCGAGGTGATCGCGACTTCGAGCCTTTATCCCATGTTCACCACTTTTGGCGGCCATCCGGCGGCCTGCGCGGCGGCCGACAAGGTTTTGGAGATCATGGAACGGGACCGCCTGGTGGACCGGGTTGCCGATATGGAAAGCGTCCTGGAACAAAAGCTACAAAAGATTGCTGATCACCCACATGTGGCAGAGGTGCGGGGCAAGGGCTTCTTCTGGGGTGTCGAAATCGTCAAGGACAAAGAGACGCTGGAGCCCTTCCCGGTGGAGGACAAGATTACCCAGCGTGTCATTGGCGCGGCCATGGGGGAAGGCGTTTTCTTCTACACCGGTGGCACTGAGGCGGTGCGTGACATCGTGGTGCTGGGCCCGGCTTTTACCTTCAGAGAGGCCGAATTGGACATGGCAGTTGAAGCGCTGTCAAATGCTATCGAAAAAGTGGTGGGTTAGTTCAAATTTGATCTAATTCCATCATGCTTTCTTTAAAGGCTGAGGGGGACAATCGGGTCGATTGTTGACTTAAAACCCCCGTTTTCCTTTAAGGATAGCCCCCATGTCGGACCGCAACACCGCGTTAAAGACCTTGCTGACGTTGGCAGAGGACCCCTGCCCCGAGAAGCGTGAAAAACTCCTGAGAGCCTTAACAGATATGTATGTCAGGGACGCAGACACACTGAGCCCTGAACGCATTGCCTTATATGGCGAAATTTTTGAAGTTTTGGCCTTCAGTCTGCCAGCCTCGGCGCGCGAAACCCTGTCCCTTGTGATGTCAAAGCAAGATCATGCCCCTGCCAACCTGATCCAGCTCCTGGCGCGCGACACGGTCAAGGTCGCCGAACCTGTCCTGAAGTATAGCCCCTTGTTGACGGAACGAGATCTTCTGCAGGCACTGCAAGACGGCGACGCACGAACCGCGGAAGCCATCGCCATGCGGCGAGACCTGACATTCGGCGTAACCCATGCCCTGTTGTCCTTTAAGGGAACTGCCCCGACAATTGCCACCAATGGCTTTGCCCAGATTTCCTATGGCGATTTTCGCGACCTCTATGACCTTTCCCTGACAGAGCGCTCCCTTCAAAAGAGCCTTCTGGCGCGCGTGGATCTACCGCCGGATATCATGAACGCGATGTTGTTTACCATCGATCCCACGCATCATATGACCATTCTGGAGCGCACAGAACTTCTCACCGACGATGACATCGATATCGCTCTTTCTATGAGCGATCTGCAACTTACCAATCGTTCTCATCAAGACCCCGGTTTGGTCGCACAAGCCAAACGCCATACGGCGCAACTCGCCCGAGACGGCAGACTCGATAGCGCCCATCTTGAGGAGTTGTTGCGCCGGGGTGGCGGCATAGAGTTTACCGCAGCTTTAAGCGATCTGGCGCGTATCGGTTACGCGTTTACAGAGGAACTCCTGAAGGCGCCGCACGCCACCGGCATTGCAATTCTGGCCCGCGCGCTCGGTCTTCAAAAGACCACCTTTTCCGCCATCCTGCTTTTGTCGAACGGTGGGCGCAAACGTTCCCCCGAACAGGTCAGCGCCGGCATGGCGCTATTCCCAAAGGTCAGCGTTCGAGCCGCCAATAATGTCTTGCGGTTCTGGCGACATTTCTCGACCCCTCTTGAAAAGGTCGAGGCCGCTTGATCTGGAGGCTTAGTGATCGCCCGTGTGTTGTTGGGCGCGCACCTGTTCAGGCTGATCCCAGGGGCTGAGCTTACGACGTTCTCGCCGGGACATGCGTTTGCCGGCTCGCGCTTTTTGGGTTCTGACGATCACATCAGGGGTGGCTTGCGGTTTGGTCCGGTCCTGTTTGGCCTGTGGCCGAGATTGAGCGGGCGGCTCCGCCGGAACCTGTGAACTCAAGCCGCGCAAGGCATGATCAATTTCTGCGGATTTGATCCGGGTTGCATTTTTCTGCCGACGCAGTTTGCGATTTTTCTGCGCATAACCAAAGGCGCTCGTCAAATTGAAGGCGGCTTCGGTGAGACCCGCCAAATCCGCCTCAAGCGGTGCGTCATTTGAAATACGGGCGCCCCCGGTCGCAGCAGAAAAAACCGTTAGCAGATGAACATAATCGTTAAAGGCTGCTTCCAGCTCTGCATTATGGGCGCGAAGGCGCTTTGATTTTTTTTGCAGCGTTTCGACTTCATGCACAAGGTCTGACAGTTCCGAGCGCAGACCTGATGCCAAATCGCCGTTTGCTGCCGCCTTGGCCATTGCCGCGACGGCTTCCATATGGGCTGATGCAAAGCGGGCGCCCAGGCGGGTGGATTTCCCAACGCGGGCAATTCTCTTGATCAGGTATAGGAAAAAGGCGACCGCCACCGTGATAAGCACGGCCAGTGCCAGCAGAGAAAACACGACATCAAGGATCTCTGGGCGAACCGACTGGCCCAACAAATGAGATACCCAAATCGAAAGTTGATGCCTGAATTGATTAATCAGGACACTGATCCCCCCGATGACCCCCATCATCTTACTCTGGGATCCCGCCAATGCGGCGACGATGGCATTCAACATGTGCCTCTTTTACCCCTTGTACACTTACGCAACCTTTTACCCTTTCCATAAACACTATTGAAAATGGTCCAGATTGCAAGACCTGCTCCAAGTCTAGGCACAAAAATGCTGGTTTATAGTTAACCGGCTGACAAAAAGGCGGTCAGGCGGTCTTTGCCGTTGGTGGCACAAAGACCTCGGGGCCATCGCCGGGCAGCGCTTCGACATAAAGAGAGCGGCTCGGAAAGGCAAAACCTGTCCCGGCGCCTTCAACCACCTGTTTGATACGATAAGCCAGCTCTTCCTTAATCTTGAGCCATTCTCCCCAATTGGTGGTTCGGGTGAAGCAATAGAGCATAATGTCGATGGACGAGTCGTTGAAACGATCAATGCGCACAAAAGTCGCCACATCTTGCGGGTCCGCGAAGGCATCATTGCCAAAGATATAGGCCTCGATCCCGTCGCGGATCTCACGCAGCTGATCCACTGTAGTTCGGTATTCGACCCCGATTTTCCAATAGATGCGGCGGTGAGTCATTTCGCTGAAATTTGTAACCGCTGAGTTGGACAGCACATCGTTGGGGACAAAGACCGGTGCCTTGTCGAAACGGCGGACCACCGTCGAGCGAAATCCGATCTGTTCTACGGTTCCTTCCACCACCCCATCAACGAGAATCCAATCGCCAACGTGGAAACGGCGCTCCACCAAAATAGACAGGCCGCCAATGAGATTGCGAAAAAGGTCCTGAGCGCCCAGCGCCACCGCGACACCGAAAAGACCCAGAGACGCAATCAGTGGCCCAACCGGAATACCCCAAATCTCAAGAACCGCCCCAGCGCCCAGCGCTATGAAGAGCGCCTTGAAAGCCTTTTGCAGCCAGTCGACCATGGCGCGCGTGAGAAATACCTTCACATTACGCATGGCGTTCGAGACGGGCTCTATCATGTTGTAGAGCGACCAGAAGATGACAATCGAAATCAGGGACTGAACAATACGCGCAAGGAGAGGTTTTCCGCCCTCTGCCAGCCCGGGACCCGCATAAAAGAGAAATTCGCCTGCGAGGAATATGCCCAAAATGACCGGCACCAAAGCCATGGGAGATTCGATGGAGGCCAGGATCTGGTCATCCATTTCAGTCTTCGAGCGCTTGGCCAGGCGCTTCAGGCTGCCAATGACGAATTTGACCATCAACCGGCGCACGAACAGGAAGAAAAAGAAGATGGTGACGGCAATCGCCAGCTCGTACCAGCCCAGACCAAATGTGGAATCGATCCAGGCCTGCTCAATGTGGCACTTGAGCGTCGGCCAAAGACCTTCTACCTCTGTGCAGAATTGATCTGTCTCCATGAGCTCCCGTCTCATTGTGTTCTATATGCTAGGATAGCTGGTCCTAGCATAGGGTTTGGCTCAAGAACAGATCAGATTGGACCCAACCGGCAACTCGGCTTACTCTGGGCCTCTTGATTCACACCCGCCAACAACTCTGGATCTCATGAGAGCAATTTTCGGCATCCTTGGCAGTCTCGCCTTTGCCTTTTTGATGGTGATCTATCTGTTCCGCGGCTTTGGTCCGGATGAAACAGGCGCCTTGTTTCGGGACGCCGACCGTCTGCCAACCCGTTATTTCAGCACACCGGAGTCTGCTGTGCGGCGCATCAATACAATTCTGGCGACTTTAGACTGGCGCGAGCTCGCACAATATTACGAATTGGAGGGTTCGGATATTTCCAAAAAGCAATTGCTGGATGGCAGTTTCTTCCTCAATGACCCGGATCGGCTCAGCGATCCCCGCAACTTTCTACACCCCTTTCCGCCGGGTGCGCGCTTTTATGGATCCCGCCAATTGGACGGGAGCGACATCTTTGAGGTTGATGTTTTGTGGGAAATGGATGCGCCCTGGGCGAAAGGGCAGAAACATCTCACCACCTTTCATCTGACGCGCTCACCGGAAGGATATCGTCTGCTGCCGGACCGGGTCGTCACGCAGCCACTGCAAAAATCCGACCCGGTTGTGGAATCCGATCCGCAGGACTAGCGACGCTCGCAGGTCTTGGAAAACGTGATGGCGGGGAATTTTTCTTCCATATAGCCCACTTCCCAATTGCTTTTGGCCAGAAATACCGGATTGCCGTCACGGTCCTCAGACAGGGCCAAGCGATTGGTTTCTTCAAACCGGGCCAGCTCTTTGGGGTCCTCTGTCGTTATCCAGCGGGCGGTTTCATAGGGAGCAGGCTCAAAATCAATGGCCAGGCCATATTCCGCCTCGACCCGGTTGACCAGAACATCAAGCTGCAGCGCACCAACCACGCCGACAATCCAGTTGGAACCGATGTTGGGTTTAAAAACCTGGGTCACCCCTTCCTCCGCCAGGCTTTCAAGAGCTCGGCGCATATGTTTGGCTTTCATGGGATCGCCAAGGCGCACCCGGCGCAATATTTCGGGCGCAAAGTTTGGAATGCCGGTGAACTTGAGGTCACCGTTTTCCGACAAGCTGTCGCCGACCCGCAAGGTGCCATGGTTGGGCACGCCGATGATGTCGCCCGGCCAGGCTTCCTCGGCCAGCTCGCGGGACTGGGCGAAAAAGAGGATCGGGTTGTGAATGCCGATGGCCTTGGTCGACCCCGCCGGTTTGAGCTTCATACCGCGCTTGAACTTGCCGGAGCACAAACGCATGAAAGCGATGCGGTCGCGGTGGTTCGGATCCATATTGGCCTGCACTTTAAAGACAAAGCCTGAGACTTTGTTCTCGCCGGGATCAACCACGCGCTCGGTGGTCTTTTGGGGTTGCGGAGGCGGCGCGAAGTCATGCACCGCGTCGAGCACCTCCTTGATGCCGAATTTGCGCAGCGCCGACCCAAAATAGACCGGCGTCATGTGACCGGCGCGATAGGCCTCCAGATCAAACGCCGGATATCCTTCCTGGGCGAGCGAAGCCTCAAGGCAGGCGTTCTCAGCGTCTTCCGTGTCCATGATCGCCGCCAGGGTTTCTGCCTCCATGTCAGGCAGAATTTCACCGACACCTTTTTCCCGGTCGTAAGGGATGAAATTTTTATCCCGGAAATCAAACACCCCCTTCAACTGACCGCCCATGCCCGCCGGCCAGGTCATGGGCACTGTGTCCAGAGCCAGGGTTTCGCTGATTTCCTCCAGGATTTCGAACGTCTCGCGTCCCTCCCGATCGATCTTGTTAACCAGCGTGATAATGGGAATATCGCGCAACCGGCAGACTTCGAAGAGCTTGAGGGTCTGCGGCTCAATACCTTTGGCCGCATCAATGACCATGATGGCGCTGTCAGCGGCCGTGAGGGTGCGGTAGGTATCCTCAGAAAAGTCCTCGTGGCCGGGCGTATCGAGGAGGTTGAAGGTCACATCCTTGTATTCAAAGGTCATGACCGCCGTGGTTACCGAAATACCCCGCTGCTGCTCGATTTTCATCCAGTCGGAGCGGGCCCGACGTGCTTCCCCGCGGGCCTTGACCTCTCCGGCCAAGTGGATCGCTCCGCCCATCAGCAGGAGGTTTTCCGTCAGGGTGGTTTTGCCTGCGTCCGGGTGGGAAATAATCGCAAAAGTGCGCCGTTTCGCGGCTGTGGCCGCGAGAGTGGACGGGGCTTGCGAAGGGGCAGCACTAGACATGGGGTAATTGGGCCTTCAGGTAACAATTCAATACAAAGTAAGGAGCGCCCTCATACACGCTTCCTCGGCCAGATGCAAAGGGCCTGAAAACGGGGCTTACTCGACCGGTTCGGTGAGAAAATGGCGCCCGTCCCGATCTTCGATCTCAATGACCCAGAGATCGGGGTCCATCCGGCGGGACCGCTCAATATAGGCGTCCACATCCGCCTCGGGAGCCGGTGAATTCTTCAAGCCCTTTACCCAGACCAGCTGACCATCAGCATTGCGCACCTGGTCGTAGACCTCGAAAGATCGGTCGAGACGGTTGATTTTGATCAGAACCACACCTGCCGAGGCATCGCCGCGGCGCACCAAGGTTGCCATAGCGCCCGCGGAATTCGCCCGGCGGAGCAAGGCCCCTGCCCAAATGTCGGTCCTCAGACGACTTTCCATAATATCTTCCGTGTAAAGAATCGTTCTTCTATTAAGCGTAAAGAAGTAATCTGTCGCTATACCTTTGGGCTGAATCACTCTGTTAAAACAGACACAAGGGTAGTAGACGTGGGAAAATTCTTACATTCCGTTACGGATGTGAGCCGAAAGACGGTGCTTACCGCCATCGCTTTGGCGTGCCTGGCGATATTTGTCTTTTTGGCGGCCTTGCCTACAGATCTGACTACCCAAACCTTCCTTGTCATCACAATCTATGCCTGGCTGCTTTTGACCAACCAGTGGCGCGATACCATGTTTGGCAAGGTGGTTTATTTCGCGCTGATTACGCTTCTCAGCCTGAGGTATTTCATCTGGCGATCGTTTTCCACACTGGTTTTCGAAGACCCGATCAGTTTTACGCTGATGATCCTGCTTTATTTGGCTGAGGTGTTTGGGTTTCTTTTGTTTGCCTTCGGCCTGGTGGTCAATATTGTGCCGCTGAGCCGGGAGAAACGGCAGATCAAACCGGACCTTGAAAATTTGCCAAGCGTCGACATTTTTGTTCCGACCTACAACGAAGCGCCGGAGCTCCTGTCGATTACGGTCGCGGCGGCCCGTCAGATTGACTACCCGGAAGACAAACTGAACGTCTATGTGCTGGACGATGGCGGCACCACCGCCAAGGTCACCCAGGAAGATCCGCAAAAACGGCAAGAGGCTCTGGATCGGCAGAAACTTATTCAAAATCTCTGCAAAGAATTCGGCGCGATTTACAAAACGCGCGAGGAAAATATTCAAGCCAAGGCGGGAAATATCAATGAGGCCCTGAAAACCACCGATGGTGACCTAATGTTGGTGCTTGATGCCGACCATGTGCCGACCTCTGACATCCTGATGCGCACAGTTGGATATTTCCAGCAACGCGACGACCTCTTCCTGGTCCAGACGCCGCATTTTATGATCAATGCGGATCCCATTGAACGCAACCTTGATACGTTTCGGCGAATGCCGAGCGAAAATGAAATGTTCTATCGCTCGATCCAGCGGGGGTTGGATTTTTGGGACGCGAGTTTCTTTTGCGGCTCAGCGGCAATTTTGCGGCGCAAGGCACTTGAAGAAACTGGCGGCCTTTGCACGGACACCATTACCGAAGACGCGGAAACCGCCCTCACCCTGCACGCCAAGGGCTGGCACTCTGTCTATGTACCGCGCCCCATGGTTGCGGGTCTTGCGCCGGAAACTTTCTCAGGCCTTGTGGTTCAGCGCACACGCTGGGCGCAGGGGATGGTGCAAATCCTGCTCCTTCGCAATCCGCTCCTCATGCCCAACCTTACCTGGGCTCAGCGCATTGGCTATTTGTCAAGCTGCCTTTATTGGCTATTTCCCATCGCCCGTTTTGTCTTTTTGATCGCCCCGCTGGCCTTTTTGCTATTCGGACTGAAAATCTACAATGTCAGCGGCACAGAATTCCTGGTTTACACACTGCCGCATTTCGTGGGCTCCATGGTTTATGCCACCTTCCAATTCGGCAAGGTGCGCTGGCCCTTCATCGGCGCGGTCTATGAATTAATGCAATCGCTTTATGCCCTGCCGGCCGTTCTGTCGACCGTCCGCAATCCCCATTCGCCTCACTTTAATGTCACGCCCAAGGGCGAACGCCTCGACAAAGAATTTGTCTCGCCACTTTCGGCCCCTTTCTACGTGGTCTTCGCATTAAACCTGATTGCTTTTGCCGCGGCGGCCTATCGCTGGGAAATGTACCCGGGCCAACACGATGTGATCCTGGTGACGGGGCTTTGGAATTTCTTTAATTTTGTCACGCTGCTCATGGCGCTTGGCATTCTGATCGAACGGCGGCAACTACGCCTCAACCCCCGCACGCCGGCGGATGTTCGCGCGGTGCTCAAAATGGGTGACGCGCGGGTTGAAGGGCGCCTGCTTGATCTGTCCATGGGCGGCGCGCGGTTCAAGGCCGACAATTATGTCGACCCCGGCCTTATCCGGCTTTCGCATGAAGGGACACTAATCGTGCCGGCGCGGGACGAGGTGCGCGAAGTGACGCTCGAAGTTCGGCGCAATCCCAATGCCCCTCTCGACATTGATGTAAAGGGCCTCGGCCTTTCTTTCCACGCATCAGATGCGACATCCTTTGGTGAGATTGTCTCGCTGGTGCATGGTAATTCCGAGCGGTGGGAACAATATTGGAATCGCAACGAACACGAACCCCGTGTTATGGATGCCTTGATGTTCCTGATCCGCGCCGGGTTCATAAATTCATTCCATCATTTTGTTTTGCTGATACGCATGGGGCTCGGCGCGCTTGGGCGTAGGCTCAGCTTTAAAAGATTACGGAAAACCGGGCATGCGCAAAAGGGCCATGCGAACGCGTGATGTAAATTATGGTGAAGAGTTGTTAACGGGAATCATTTAGATTCCCTATCAAAATCAACAGAAAACCTGTCGGGTCGCAGGTTTTCGACAGACAAAGAGAGTGACTTATGAAACCCGTCGCATACAGACGATCTCAGTTTCGTTATGGCCTCAGCGTTGCCTGCCTTTGGGCGGCGCTGGCTGGACCTATTGGCGCTTCAGCTCAGGAAGATGTCGTGCCAGAGGAAGCACCCATCATTACAGCTGAGTCAATTGTTATAGAAGGCGAAAACCTGTTCCGTCTGCCGTTGAAACAAATGCGCGCGGGCACCGGCAATATCGAACTTCGGCGGAGCCATTCGTTTGACAGCGTTTTCTATTCAATTGCGCCTCAGATGCACATTGAGTCCGCCAACCTGCGGCTGGAGTTTGTCAACTCTCTGTCGCTTGTCGAAAGCCGGTCGCAGCTGCGCGTCCTGAACAATGGAAATGTCGTTGGCCAGTTCCGCCTCGATCCTTCCCACCCCAACGGGGTTGCCAATGTTGAGATCCCGGTACGCCTCATCAAACCCGGATATAACAACCTCACTTTCGAAGTGGCGCAACATTATACCGATAGCTGCGAGGACTTCACGGCACCGGAACTTTGGACGCAGATTGACACCGAGCATTCAGAGCTCGTGCTCAATGGCAGTTTTGACCTTGCCAATCCGACGCTGTCGCAGCTGGATGACCTGATTTCACCTAACCTTGGCGGCGCCCGGGATTTTGCTTTGATCAGCGCTTCCGGCGATATGAGCGGCGACGTTTTGCGTCTGGGCGGCATGATTTCGCAGGCGGTGGCTTTGCGTCTTGAGTATTTCATGCCGACCGTCAGCTTCGAGCGCGCCCTTGCGGCGAGCGACGGAGAAGGGATTTTTGGCGGGCTTGATGTTTCGCACCTGGAAGACGAGAACGTTATTCTTTTTGGTACTGCTGACGAGATCCGCAATTACGTCGCGCCTGAGGTTGCAGATGCCATCACTTCTTCGTTTGTCGGCATTTATCCGCTTGCGGGCCATGACGGTAAATTTGCGCTTATTGTTTCCGGCACCACGGCGGAAGAAGTCGAACGCGCAGCTTTGGCCTTCAGCCTCGATAATTTTCCCTTTGTGGATGCGTCGACAATGCTGATCGACGACATCACCGTGCCTGAGGCCGCCATGGCGGCGGCCGGCCCGCGTGTAGAGCCGCAATCCACTTACAAATTCTCCGAATTGGATTTCCAAACGCAGACATTGAGCGCGGTGGGCGAACAGTCCGCAGCACTACGCTTCCAGCTGCCGGCGGATTTCTACGTGCGGGAATCTGAAAACCTGGAGCTTGCTCTCGACATGAGCTATGGCGCCGGTTTCCGCGGTGACTCCGCCCTCAACCTTTATCTCAACGGGTATTTCCTTCAGGCGATCCCGATGTCGAGCGAGAATGGGGCAACCTTCCGCGACTACAAGGTCTATATGCCCGCGCGGGCGTTTATTCCGGGGCAGAACACGATTGAATTTCGTCCAGCTTTCCACTCGCCCTTTGGCGGTGAGTGCGTTGCACCCGGGCGGGACAATCTCCTTCTCACCTTGGCGGGAAGTTCAGAGCTCGCCATCCCTGAAGCCGAGCGCTATGTACGCCAACCCGACCTATCGATTTTTGAACGTACCGGTTTCCCCTATACGAGAGACCCGGCGGGCAATGATCTGGCGGTTCTGGTCGGTGGAGACGATGATGACACATTGAGTGCCGCTTTCACTATGGTGGCCAAACTGGCGCAGGTTTCACGCGCGCCGCTTTATGGGGTTCATTTGAGCTTTACGGCCGATGACACGCTGAAAGCCAGAAACGTTTTTGCGGTTGGTGCGATCGATCAGATCGATGAGAGCGTATTGAACGGTGCGCCAGTTTCGCTGAACGACATCAACGCCCTACCCTATCCTGCTTCGTCTCGGGCCATGGCGCAGGTCGCTCAAGCCGACTATTGGAATGACTTTAATGCGGCATATGAAGCCGCGCGCGGCAAGGGTGGTGATGCGGCGTCAACCAACATTCAGGTCAAGCAGACGGGCAGCCTGGGAAAGAATTCCCTAATGATTGCCTATGAGTCGCCCTATCTTGAGAAGAAAACCATGACGGTGATTACGGCCGCCACCTCCAGCGCGCTTGCAGCCAATATGGATGCGGTTGTGCAACCAGAATTCTGGGGCCAATTGGCCGGAGATCTGGCGCTTTGGCGAGCAGATACCGAGAAAGTCTGGGTACAGCGAGCTGGACCACTTTTCCACGTTGGTAAAATCGATTTCTTCGAGATGATGCGCTATCATCTGGCGCGTGCACCGTGGTGGTGGATTTTCGGCTTCCTGGTCGTTATTCCGGTCTTTGCCTATGTGGTGCGGGCGCTCCTGCGGGATCGCCGCCGCCTGAAAGAGACGGTCTAACTCAAACCCGGAGCGGGGCCCATGCCCAATAGCCGCCAAACATCAACTCTCGCTTTGATCATCGGGATCTGGGCGCTCTCCGGGCGCCCGATCTCGCTGGCCTATGCCGAAGACGTCGCGCGCGAAACAGACCGGTCGCAGGTTGAAGCCAGCAAGGATAAGACCCAAATTGACCGCTCCGCCGCGACAGAAACAGCTGTGAGCGATCAAGAGAATGTCAAAATTGTTCCGCCAGGCGACGGCGACATCGAGCTTGTCATCAAAATGCTCAGCGATCTTCTCCCAACCGAATTCATGGCGACGACTTCGACCCTGGATGTGGATGCGAGCTTGAACCGGATAGCCGACGACATCAATGCCGCCTATCAGGCCAACAAGCTTGGGGAGGTGCTGGACATGGCTCAGGCCAACCCGGACGTTCGGGACGTGCGGCCAGATGTCAGGGTTCTGGAAGCGTGGAGCCTTCACCGCCTTGGACGCTCAGCCAGTGCTCTGGAAGCGTTTTCAGCCCTCTATGCCAATGAGCCATTGCCGTCCCATGCCTCCGGCGTTCTTTATGCCGGCATCAACAGCGAACGGTTTTCCAAAGTCTACAATCTGGCCGAGGCTGATGACGGGCCGCTCGGTCAAATTCTGGTGCATGGCAAAGATGCCAATTTGCCGGTTGAGACCCAGGCAGAGATTAAAAAGGTTCGCGTGGATTTTCTAACCAGCTGGCTGGCGGCGGCTTTCAAGTATGATCTGGATTACACCGCCCGGCGCGTGACAGATCTTCTGGCTCTAGAAGGCGTGAAGCCTAACGTGGGGCCGCAAATTCTGGCCATGGGGTGGCGCGCTTATAACCGCGAGAATTTTGCGGAGGCGGACCGTCTTTTCAAGACCTCCAAGTCGGCCGGCGGGCTTTCGACGGCTCAGCGGGATGAGGCGACTTATGGCCGGGCCTTGAGCTTGCGGGCAAGCGGCGACAATGACGGCGCTCTTGCGCTTGCAGAAGCCGGTGCCCCGTCTCACGCTGGCATGGCGGAACTTGTTGCAGTCATTCGAGAAGACCAACAACCCGCTCTGCAGGTTGGAGATGCGGCCACGGCGACGGACTATATGACGGCCGAAGAAACTCCCTGGGTGATGAGCGCCGCAGAGCGTGCCACCTACCGCGGGCACTTTCTTCTGGCGGCCAAGGCCGATCCTGAAACTTTTGGGCCTATGAAGGAAACAGGTATCACCTGGCTTGGCGATACCTTGCGGGTCCAATCGCGCGATGGTGACAAGGGCCTTAGCAAACTCACAATCGTGTCTGACAAGATCGGGGCCGCATGGTCTTCTGGCCTTTCCCACTACAAAGTCGAACTGGAGTGGATGTCCCTTGACGCGGGCGGACAACATGACGGCACGCGTCCCGTGGGTCTGTGGGACGCCATTGGCGGTCCGATCATCCCTGAGTTCATTGATGAAGAAACCTCTTTGCTGGTGCCGCATATTTCCTGGTGGCGTGAAGGTGCCACATCCTGGCACGCAGAACTCGGCGCTTCGCCCATTGGCGGCGAAGCCGACCCGACCGTAACCGGCCGTCTTGGCTTGGATATCTTTGATGGTCCAGCGAAAACATCATTGTCTCTCTATCGGACCCCAGTTTACGAATCCATCCTGTCCGCCAGCGGCGCGAAGGACCCGATTAGCGGTGAGGCTTTCGGCGGTGTTGTCGAAACGGGCCTTGAGGTTTCTTACTTCGGCCCTCTCAGCGAACAATGGAATGTCTCCGCAGGCGGCTCCTGGGGCCAGCGTACCGGCGAACATGTCCAGGACAACAATCATGTCAAGGTCGCTCTGGGCATCTCCCTTAACTTGGAAAAACCTGGGTTTACCTATCTCTCAATCGGTCCCAGTTACCGCTATGAGAGTTATGATCACAATCTCTCACAATTTACCGTTGGCCATGGCGGCTACTATAGTCCGCAGGAGCTCCACAATCTGGGACTTGCCTTAAACTTCATGACGGACGAAGGGCGCGAGTGGCTTGTCAAGGGTGATGTCTCTATTGGCGCTCAAACGGCGACCCAGGATGAAAGCCCCTATTACCCTATCTTGCCTGGCCCGCATGTGAATTTCTATTCAGGTGATGACACGACGGGTCTGGGCATTCAGGGGCAGATGCAAGGGGTGTGGCGGTTGTCAGATCGCTGGATGCTCGAGGCCGGCGCCTATGGCCAGAACAATGAAGACTTCTCCGAAGTCATGGGTTTTATCAAGCTGCGCTTCCATTTTGGCGCACGCTCGGCCACCTACTCTTCTGATTTGACAGAGCCGCTTTACCGCCAATGGTAGACGGGGTTTAGGCAACCCCTTTAAGACCCGGCCAGCTGGTCTTGTCTTCAAGCTCGTTCAGCTCGGCGCGCTTGGGCGAGCGGATGGGCGCGAGCTCTTTGACAGATCGGGGCAGCTTGCGAATCTCGCGCGGTTCCTTCGCGCGCTCCAGACGCTCCACTTCCTCAAACATAGGCTCGTCATTTTCGCCATCCTGATCAGCAATGAGTGGGAGAAAAACAAGGACCACGGTCCCGGTTCCCACTTCAGAGGCAATATCAACTTCACCGCCGTGCAAATGCGCCAGGGAGCGCACCAAGGATAGCCCCAGTCCGGTTCCCGCTTTGGAGCGATCCGTCGGCCCCAGGTCGCGAACAACCTCGCCCTGTTCGAAGGGATTTCCAAGCCGCTCGAGTGTGACGGGCGGAATGCCAACGCCGTTGTCCTTGACCTCCAGAACAATCATGCCAGCCTCAAACCGGCAGCCCACCGTTATGGTTCCGCCGGCAGGTGTGAACTTGAGGGCATTACTCAGAAGATTGAGAAGGATCTGCTTGCAGGCGCGCGGGTCGGCATGGATCTTTGGCAGTTTCGGCGGAATATCCACCGCCAAATGGACACCCGCCTGTTTGGCCTGAAGATGAACAATGCGCAGACAATTTTCGATGATCAGCGGGAAAAGAAAGCTTTCACATTTGAGCTTGTACTTGCCCGCTTCGATCTTGGACATATCCAGTAGATCGTTGATGAGTTCGAGCAGATGTTCACCGGACTCGTTGATCAGCCGGGCATAGTCCTCATAGTGGCTATCGCCAAGCGGTCCGAAAACCTTTTGCTGCATCATGTCGGAAAAGCCGATAATGGCATTTAAGGGGGTGCGAAGTTCATGGGAGATATTGGCGAGAAATTTTGACTTTGCCTTGTTAGCGATTTCTGCCTCGTCGCGCTCTGACTTCAGCGCCTGTTGCTCAGACTTTGTGTGGGAGATATCGCGGGCCACGGCGATGATCTCAAAAATGCCTTTGCTTTCTTCATGCACCGGATGACATCGCATTTCGACCCAAATCAGGTGGCCGTCCTTGTGTGTCATACGGAATTCGAGGGTCGTGTCGCGACCTGTCGCGATCGCTTCGGCAAGAGATGTCTCCACGCCATTGCGGTCTGCGCGATACAAAAATGCCCCAAAGGGCATGGACATAAGCATGTCCGGTGCATAGCCAAGCATGGTGCGAGAGGCTGGCGAGACAAAGGACATGGTTCCGTCGGCCCGGTGGCGAATGATCATGTCGAGGGCATTGTCTGCAAGAAAACGGTATTTGGCCTCGCCAAGCTCAGCCTCTATTTCCATTTTCTGATAGGTGCGTTGCACGGTGATGGCGAGGGCACCCGCATAAAAAATAGCCGCCGTTGTGGCGCCCGCAAAGAGCGGCAACCAATTGGCGGGAGGAACCGGCGACACCGGCAACCAGCCGATTTGCCCGAGAACCATCAAAAGCCCGATCGCACCACTGGAAAGCCCAAGAGACGCAAAAATGACCCGGCGGTTGCCTGACAGGGCGGCCTCAAAGGGTACGATCAGCATCCAGGCAATCAAAAAGGACGACAGCCCGCCAGTGGAGCCGGATAAAAAAGTGATGAGACAGGTCAGATTGACCAGTGAGATCAGCTGGGCCGTGTCGAGCGCCAGCCCCAAGCGCGGTAAAAAGGCAATGACGAGCGGAGCCACAAGCCAGAGGCAGACCAACAGTCCCAAGGGGCTCGGCTGACCGATCACAGTCAGAAAGGCCAGAACCGCAAGCGTCCCGGAAAATCCCGCCATAAAGTTGGAAATGACAAATCCCCGCGCCCGGTCGCGATGGCGCACCGGCACCTTCCCGAGGGGGTCAAAGGTTTCCTTGAAAAATTGTGTCAGAGACACCGGGATTTCCTGCCTTTGGCGGCCGCCAACCGGCCGCGTGTCGTTGATTTCCCCTAACCTCGGGCCGATGTGTTAACGATTTCTGAATCACCCTTTTTGGCGGGGCTGATTAGATTTTCTCCTTACATTTCAGTGTCTTAAGATTCCACGGCTAAGACACATCCGGAGCATTAGGCCTCTTGACTTGGCGGGGCTGGTTAACCGATTCGAGTCCTTTGAGATGAATTTTCACCGAGTTTTGAGCAAATCCGCATCGATACGCTCACGGCTCTTTAAATCTTGAGGCCTAAGTTGGGCGACATCGGATGGCTCTGGCCTTTTCGTTAGACCTGAAATTGCCTATACTCCCCCGAAATGGGGATAGTTGGGACTTCTTCGGTCTTGTGTCGGATCCGTTTCGAGCGAAAAACGTGAAAAATCCACGGTTTCGTAAGGTGGATTGACGAGGAGTAATTTTGTGATGATGCGTAATGGGATTGGGACAATTTCGCGGGAAAAAGGTATTTGGAAGGACTTGAAACGGCTCGGTGCTGTTTCGGTGATTGCCTTGAGCCTGCCTGCCTTGAGTGGCTGCCAAACCATGGGTGGCGGCGCTGGCTTTTCTTTCCTGGGCGGCGGCGCTGCCGCAGCGGCGGAGGACCAGACCGGTCCTGAGAACGTCAAAGAGGCGCTTGAAGAAACCACCGAGGCTCAAGAAGCGCCCGAAGTTGTCGAAGCCAAGGCTACCGTCGCGGTTCCGAAACGCAAACCGGCTTCCATTCGAGAGGCCCAAACGGAATCTGGCAAAGTTGTTGTGGCCGCGGTTCAGCGCGAAACCGCACCTGATGAAAAATCTGTCTTTGAAAAGGTCGCTGAGGCTGAGGTTTCAGTTCCGGAAGCCTTGAAAAGCAATGAAGGTCCAAACGACAAGACTATTGTCGGCCTCGTTCGAACTTACGACAAATATCGCGGCGATCTGGCCTTTGCGGCACAGGCCTCGTTTGAAAACCGGTCGGCGATCAAGGAAGCCCATATGCGGCTTGCTCAATATGATCCGAAAACTCTGTCGCGGGCGTGGGTCGCCTATAATGCGTCCGTCGCAGCGCAAACCCCCTCTTACTCAAAGGAAGTGGCATCCAAGGCGGGCAAGAGCGGCCCTGAGCGGTTCCTTAACTCGCTTTACAGAAAATCTGATGCTGTCATGCGCCTGAAATCATCGCCGAAAGCGGTTCGCTCTGTTCTTTACAGCGTCTCGGAAGAAAATCACCAGATGGACAGCATGTCACAGGCCTATCGCCAGATCTCGATTGACCTGCAAACTGGCAAAACAACAAATGTGTCCATGGCGGCTGAACGGTCTAAACTCATCAAGGCTGGGTTTAGCGGTGAAATGGTTGTCGCGGCCTCCAAAACCAATCTGAAAGTCAGCCAGGCCGCCGTGACGACAAAGTCGCGGCCGATCCTCGGCAACATGCTGATTTTGGGCGCTCACATCAGCACCAATACCTCAGAAGGCAAATACAAGAAGAACACCACGCTTCTGTCCGAGTATAAAGACGGCGAACAATGCCTGAAATGGGCAAAACTTAATCTGGCGCAGTGCATTGCCGCCTCGCGGGATCTGTCCGAGCAGGCCTATTGCACCGGTCGTCACGGCATCAAGGAAGTGTCGGATTGCTGGGGCTTTATGACCCTGGATGGCAATCCCGCCTAAGGCAGTCAGCGTAGATCTTTTCAGAAAAGGCGGTGCCGCGGCATCGCCTTTTTTATTTGGCGCATGCCCTGCGGGGTTGCATGGGCGGCCTGATGGGCTTATGTCCCATGGTGTGTATTGGCAATGGCATAAGATCTCTCATGACCTCTCCGACGATTGACGACATTCTGGCGGATTTTGACTTCCTGGACGCGTGGGATGACCGTTATCGCTATGTCATTGAACTTGGGCGATCGCTGGCGCCTTTACCGGACGAGGCCCATAACGATGAAACCAAGGTGCAAGGTTGTGTGAGCCAGGTCTGGCTCGTGAGCGAAACAGATGATGCCGTTCCGCCGCACCTTCATTTTAAAGGCGACTCGGACGCGCATATCGTGAAGGGGCTGATCGCTATTTTGCTCGCCCTTTACTCAGGAAAAACCGCTGAAGAGATCATGGCTATCGACGCCAAAGCGATCCTGGCCCAGATGGGTCTGGATACGCATCTGACGCCGCAACGTTCTAACGGGCTGCACTCTATGATCCAGCGGATCCAAAGTGATGCGCGCACCGCTCTGGAAACCGCCTGAACCAAATTAGAGCTAGTGGCCGCCGGTCGCTTCTTCCGTATCGAAGTGAATTTCAGATGCCTGGTGGTGACCGATGAGCTTGGCATTGTACAAATAGTCCGTCGCCTGCGGCAGATAGTAGAGCACCATAACAAAACCGACGATGCTCATCACGATCGTATAAGGTAGCGCTTGCTGCACCATCTTCAGGTAGGACAAACGCACCAACGGCGCCACTGACGATGTCAGCAGAAACAGGAAGGCCGCCTGCCCGTTCGGTGTGGCGACGCTCGGGATGTTGGTCCCCGTGTTGATGGCCACTGCGATAAGGTCAAACTGGTCCCGTGTGATGAGACCTTCGCTCAAAGCGACCTTGGCTTCATTGATGTAGACCGTCGCCACGAAAACATTGTCGCTGATGGCCGAAAGCACGCCATTGGCCACATAGAACAGCGCGATCTGAATGTTTCCTTCAATTTCCAGCACATGATGGATGATGGGAGCAAACAGGCCCTGATCGTGAATAACTGCAACGACAGCAAAGAAGATCGCCAAAAGCGCCGTGAATGGCAGGGCTTCAGAGAAAGCGTGGCCAATCTGATGCTCGTCTGTCACGCCGGTAAAGGCACAGGCAAAGACGATGACTGTCAGACCGATGAGGCCTACTGCCGCCAGGTGAAACGCCAAGGCAATGATGAGCCAAAGGGCAACGATGCCTTGCATCAGAAGCGAAGCTTTTTCAGAAACCGAACGATTTTGATCCTGGGTATCAGAATAGGCCTGCAGCTGCGCTCTCACGAGCTCGGGAATTTGGTGGCCGTAATCAAATAATTTGAACTTTTCAACAAGGGCGCAAGTTGCCAGACCTGCGACGAAAACCGGCAGTGTTACTGGCGCCATGCGAAGGAAAAACTCGCCAAATTCCCAATTGGCCTGAGAGGCAATCAGAAGGTTTTGCGGCTCGCCGACAAGGGTCATTACACCGCCCAGGGCTGTCCCAACCGCGGCATGCATGAGCAGATTGCGCAGAAAACCACGAAAATGTTCCAGATCCTCCCGGTGATGATCTTCAACACTGCTGTCATCGGCATGGTCGTGCTCATCGGCATAAAGATGCTTGCCCGAGGCAAAGCGGTGATAAATACCGTAAAAGCCAACCGCGATGGCAATAACAACCGCGGTGACTGTCAAGGCATCAAGAAAGGCCGACAAAAAGGCCCCCGCCGCGCTGAACATGATTGATAGCAAAATCTTGGAGCGGATCTTCAACAACAGCTTTGTGAAGACCATGAGCAAGAGGCTTTTCATGAAATAGATGCCCGCGACCATGAAGATCAGCAAGAGGATGACCTCAAGATTGGCATGGAGTTCATGATACACCGACTCAGGACTGGTCAGCCCAATGACGACCGCCTCAATGGCGATCAGCCCGCCAGGGATGAGCGGGTAGCAGCGCAGCGCCATTGCCAGGGTAAAGATAAATTCGAGGATCAAAATCCAACCCGCAACGCCAAAGCCGACTGTATAGGCCAGGATGGGATTGATGACCAAAAAGGCCAAAATCGCCTGCTTATACCAGAGGGCGGATGAGCCCATGAAGTTCTTAGGAAGTGCCTTGATAAGGCTTTGCGAGTCGCTCATATCGGATCCCTGTTCACTCGTGGAGCCGCCCCCTCCTCTATCAAAGGGCGATCCTCAAAAAAGACATATGTGCAGGTTTGTTGTAGGGCCGGGGGATGGTCCCAGGTCGGTCAACCGATGCACCTGTCCCGCCAGCCTCTCCAAACGGCCGAACGGGACAAAGTTAACCATCATTTGCCATGTCAGCGGGGCGCCCGCAACCGTTTTCGACCGGAAAAAGCGTGGAATCAGTAGGGGTTCTTCAGATCAGGCGCTGGCGGGTGCACCGTTTCCCACATCCGCCCTCAAAAGGCCCGCCTTCTGGCTGGCCCAGTAATGAAGAGCCAAAACCGGGAAGAGGAACAGATAGCCCATCATGTAATCGGTTTGCTCTCCCTTGGTCACCAAAACTGTCGCAAAGGGCATCCCCGACGATGTCGAGGTCGCCACCAGAAATACGAACATATTGTGGAAAGCATGCATACCAGTGGAGGCTTCAAGGCCGTTTGTCTTGAGCGCCAAAACAGCCAGATAGAGGGCCATGGTGAAATAAGTCAAAACGGCCCAAAGGCCCCCGGCACTCCAATCCGCATTAAACGCATGGAAAATCGTGAAAAAAATTGCCGGAACCACGAGCCGAATACCGAGAATGCCCGTCAGTGCCGCAACACCCTGTGTCAGATAGCCTCTGAAAAACGCTTCTTCGGCGAGGGCTTGAAATGGGGTCAGAAGAACGACCACAAAGATAAAGGGCCACATGCGGGCAAAATCAAAAACAACCTCGAAACTATCCGGGTCCAAGGCATAACTGACAAGGAGGAACACCCCCTCGATCGCCAAAATAATGAACCCGCTTTGCAGGAACCGCCTCATATCAAACGAAGCGCGCGCCGTTAAGAGCGTCACAAGCGGTTGGCGATGAAGATATTTTGCAACAATCAATGTCGCGACCAACAAGGCAATCACCGAAATCAAAATGAAGGTGCACGCAATAAGGGCCGCCAAATCCTGATCTGGCGTTAAATCGACCCAGTTCTTTTGTTCCGATATCAGCTCGAAGGCCGGACGAACAGAAGGTATGAACAATAACGACAGGACGGCGGCGTTTAGAAGGGCGAAGAGAACGACCGCCATTACCGACCCACTCAGGTAGTACCAAACACTTCGCCGCCCTTCCGGCGCCTGATCAAAAAATGAGTTTGAATTATCGGCCATTTATCGATCCCCGTCTTGTCAGACATGCTTGCCGCAAATAATAGCCGCTGATTTGCGCCAAATGTCAAAAAGGCGCCGGGAACGGTCTGTCAAAGACCCTTCCCAGCGCCTTGCTCTCTAGTGCTTTGCTAGATTAACCCCTTCTGCATGCAAGAGCATTCCGAGAATACGTCCTCCAAGAGCGTATCCAGAAAAGAATCAAGAGCTGCCGACATCAGTTCCTGCTTGGTGACGTCGAGCTTCATAGCGGCAACCTGCAGGCGGATATAGCGCCTCGGATCAAGCGCCACGCCGACGCCCTTTCCTTGCTCGGCAAGGGTGGCGTTGCGGATTGCTGTCACCAGATCGGCCTTGGCGGTGGCACAGCCAGACTTCGGCTGCTCGCCCGCCGGATTTACCTCTCCGGAACGGGTGTGCGGCGCCGGATCAACGAAGCGGTTGCGCTGAGCGCTCTCTATGGCGCGGTCCACCAGGGCATCAAGCCCCAGGTTTTCACTTTCGCCTTCCTCTGCGATCTCGTCTCCAAAAAGATCAAGCTCGGGGCCATCTTGCGAAGCGTCCAAATAGACCTGATTTGCGAAGGCCTCTTCGATTTTGGATGCCCGCTCGTCAAGCGGTCCGGAAGTGATCTCTTGTTCCTCTGCGTCTTCGTCCGCTGCGTTGCGGTCAAAGGCCCGAAACGGATTCCAACCCGTCATGCTTTCGCTTTCAAACTCCTGAGCCAATCGCTTGGCCGGCAGATGTTGCGCCATCGCTTCAGGTGAAAAAGAGGCTGCAACAGGCACAGCTTCCCCTTTGCGGGCCAAAAGGCCAGCGGTCAACGAGGCATAGCGCGGACGATCTTTTTTAGCTGCATTGCTTTGGTCCATTATCTCGCCCCCTTATCCGGCCCGGCGGCCAAAGGTTGGCGCTGAGCGGCCCAGACCATTGATCTGGCGTTGTGAAAGACGAGTATGACGCGCTTCTGCGGCCTCCTGATCAAGACGTGACAGTCGACCGGTAAGATATCCCCAAAGGGCGCGAACTTCTTCTGCGGAAGCACCCCCGGGATCGGTCTCCATGACCGTGCGCCCGTCAATCATGCTGGCCGCGAAGTCGACGCGATTGTGAATATTGACCGGAGCCACTGTTCCATGTTGCGAAAGCGCAATGGCGGCTTCACTTGTAATTCGAGCCCGGGGCGTCGCCGCGTTGATGACAAAAATCAACGGCTTGCGACGCGACTCGACAATGTCCACCGTGGCGCCAACAGCCCTAAGGTCGTGAGGGCTAGGACGGGTCGGGAGGATGACCAAATTGGCCAGATCCACCACTTCCGAAATAGCGTGGGTAACCGCTGGCGGCGTGTCGATCACCACCATTTTGTACCCAACGGCTCTAATTTCACTGAGGTCAGATGCAAGACGCGAAAAAGTCGATTGAACAAAAACCGGCGATTCTTTCGCGCGCGCATTCCACCACTTTGCCAGCGACCCCTGCGGGTCTGTGTCAACTAATGCGACAGGCCCTGCCCCCTGGCGTTCTGCTTCGACCGCAAGATGCCCGGCAAGAGTCGTCTTGCCGGATCCCCCCTTTTGGGAAGCCAATACGATGACACGCATGGCTGACTCCATTGCTTGCTCCTTTCGGTAGCCCCGCTGCCCTAACTCAGATGGACCGGTGGCTTTGCGTCCCAGCGTTACCACTGGTTTGCCGTTTCGAGTTGCACTTCAGGAGGTTGGAAATGTCCGGCACCCCTCAGTACGCCTTTAGATTATGGATCAACTCTTAACTGTCGATGAATATTAAACTTTTAAGCAATCTTGGTTAACCGGGTGTAACCATAGCGGCTCAAGCGGCCTGCTCTTGCTGGTCTTGGCTTTTCGCAGCGGCGTCTCCAAAACTCCAGATCGCGACCAGATTGGCCGCCACCTCTGTGTCGATCTCGTCGAAACTCTCGCAGGCCCGGTGAAGGTTGTGCGAATAAACACTCCATTCCAATTCTCTTTGGAACAGATGGGCATAAATATCCTCAAACTGACCTTTGCGAAGGCCAATCGCATTGAAGAAAATCGCAAGCGACAACCCACTGGGGTCCGTCAAAAGGCGCTTTATACTGCGCTGCCCAAGGCAAAGCCCATTGAGCATGAATTCAACCAGTTGATTGAGACCTGTTTGACCCAGCACCAAGGTGTAACCCTGTCCACGCACGGTTTCCAGGCGATCATGCAGAGCAATAGTGGCCTGGAGGGTTTGCGCAGCGGCATTGCCTTCTCCTCGCAACTTGAGAAATCCGTCAAGCACCTGGCCAAAAGCCTCCGCAGTCACTGGATATCGCGCCAATAGTTTAGCCCGCGACGAGGGCAGCCAACGCCAATAGGATTGATAGGCGATTTGCATCGTCAAATGCACACCGTTCAGAATCTCTTTCTCGCGTGCAGCGTTGCCCAGGTAGTTATCCAACAACCGCAAAAACTGTTTTTCACTCAGAATGATATTACTGTTGTGCAGCAATACCGATAGCGCCTCGACATCCCCGGATTCCAGGAGCACATCAATCGCGCTGCTCGGCAAGTCACAACGGCCCGCAATGATACGTCGATGCTGAGCTGACCCGCGTGTAATTGCGGCTTTGAAATGATCGTCTGTTATGAATTTGCTGCGTGCCAGAAGCGGCGCTGCCACAGTAAGCTCATCAGTGATCAAACTTTCAATCAGAATACCCGAGGCCTCATCCTGGCGCGACAGATCATCTGAAAATTTGCGGCGGTGATGCACAGGGATTTTGGGGAGCAGGCTATGCAAAATGACATCCAGCACCACCAGCTCGTTGTCCTCAAGCCCTGAATTCTCAGAGTGCCGAAACTCCATAACTGTTTCAAAAATACGGATCCATGTTTTGGCGTCGCGTTCACGTGACCCTTCGATCATTGAGAGCAAAGCCATAAGGGCAGACTTGCCCCGGCCAATTGGCCCGAGCTTTTTTTCATCCTGCTCTTTTTTAGCTTCTGAACTGGCGGTCTCAATAAGATCCTTCACGGGAGGTCTCCTAGTCAGTTACTTCACGGCTTGTGCGATCCCAATATCGCAATACGACATCGGCCCTATCCGTTGACAAAGTGTCGTGAATAATGGTCGCGATGTCATTTTGAACTTCGAGTTCATCCCACTCTTTATCTTTAAGATCACAAAGAATTTGCCTTAAGCGGAAGAACCTTACCCGTCCAAAGCGGCACGCCTTGGCAAGAACCGCAACGGCTTCGCTGCCGGAATCATCAAGGATCTGAGCAACGGTTTCTTCCTTAATGCCGGCACCTTCGGACAAAATGGCGAGAACCGCTTCATGGTCTCCGCTTTGCAGGGCGTCGAGCGCCGTTTCAATGTCTTCTTTTGGCAATCGCTCGGGCTTGAGGATCATGCGAGCAGCAAAGGACGATGGGCCGCCCTGGTCGCGCAAAGCCAGCAGAAAGTCCTCCGGGATAATTTCGCGAATCGAATCGCGCTGGCATGAAAAGCGCTCAATAATACGTTTGCGCTCCTTGGATTTGCACCACCAGAACACCAGATGGGCAATGTCAGCTGGAAAGGACTCACGTTCGATCAACAGATCGAGAATGGAGGGGTCGGTGAGGCTGCGCTGTGACAAAAGCACATAGGATTGACGAGAAATCTGGCTCGTCATATTGCCGAGCAGATGCCGCAAAGCGACCTCGCTGCCATGGGACACGATTGCCTCGCAGACAGCGGCGGAAAGATTTTCCCGTCGGGCGACAGCGACCTGATGCGCTTCGGATTTTGACTTAACTACCGCGATGAGATCCGGGTCGGGAAATTTCATCTGCGACCGCAACAGCGGCAGGGCGACCTCTTCTTCGCCAAGTAGGAGCGATTTGGTCAGGGCGGGCGGCATGGCGTGTTGCGCAATCAATCGCTCGGACAGTGCGACCAGGGCGTCCTTTGAGACGAGCTTGGTTACCCGTTCCGCCAGATCATCAATGAGCGCACGTTCCTGAGGCGGAAATTTTTCGGAAGGCTGAACCAACAAATCCGACAGCCGGGACAAAAAGAATCGGAGCTGCTCTTCCCCAGTCATATCTTTGGCTTTGACGCCCTCAATGGGTGTCGCCTGAATGCGTTCCCAGACCGTCGGCTCCTGCACAACAGGCTGAGCATTCGACCGTTTTCTGCCGAATGTTTCGCGCCGGTCCGCCGGAGAACCAAATTGTGTCAATTCACTTTCGTGTAGAAATCGAGACAATGCGTGCCTCTTTCTTTGCTAATTTTCCCAATTACCCGGCGCCCTTCCCTTCGCCACCTCTCTTTATGGCAGGATTTGGTTATTTTTGGCTTGATGGGCTCTGCCCAATTTTATGGATTTCGGCTATGCCGGCCGGTGGCCTACCCTCTAATTTTGGGCCAGAAACCAGCGGTTTTGGGGTGAAATTACAGATCAATTTCGATAAGGTCGTTAACGCTTGGTTAGTGGCCTTTAACGGCTGTTTGAGTTTGGAGACAGATATGCGACGCCCCCTCACCTATTTTGGACTGTTTGCCTTGATGGTTTTAGGCATGGGGGGCTGCGTGAAACCCATTGATCCGGCGATCCTGGAATCTCCAGCCTATAGCGAAGGCTATTCCCACGGCTGCTCAACCGCCCACGAAAGACAGAACGGATTTGCCTCACCGATCGTGCGGGACGAAGTTCTGTTTGAAACCGATGAAGCTTATCGGATCGGCTGGAAGCAGGGTTTTGGGGCTTGTGGCGGAACCTCCGCCGACCCCCGTCATTATAACGAAGACCAGTGGTACTCTAACGACTAAGAACCGAGGTCTTCTCGGCGCGCGATCAAACGTTCTGCAACCTTGCTTTCAATCTGAGCTTTGAGCTCAGGAAGATTGCGAATAAGGCGCTGAAAATCATTGCGATCGAGAACCAACAAGTGGCAATAGCCATCAACAATGACGTCCGCATTGCGCGGTTGGTCTGTAATGAGCGCCATCTCACCAACAAAATCACCCTTGGTGAGCTTGACCGGGTGCCCAGGCAGATGCACCTGCACTGCCCCAGAGGCGATGAAGAACATCTTGCGACCTTTCTTGCCTTTCGCGATGAGCCGTTCCCCAGGCAAGCCTAGGCGTGGGCGCAGTTGCCGCGCCACCTTTGACAAGGTTTCCTCGTCAAGCTCGGAAAAGGCCGGCACTGTCGCCAGCATGCGTGAGAGCTCCAGCCCAAGATTGAGCGAAGGGCGCACTTCGAGCGCTTTATGGCGCGCGCGGCGCTCGCGTTCCAGCTCTTCGTAAACTTCGGGCGAAATGACCGACTGGGCGAGTTGGCGATGATACTGGTTTTCTTCAAAACCAAGAGCGGCCCGGTCGAGATATCGTTGATAAAGCGCGTGAGCAAAATCGGGAAATTGCAGCTCGACTGCCTCCAAGGCACCAATCAAGGATTCCAAACGGGAATCCAGCGCCTGACAAATTTCCTGAACCGGATCATTGCCGATAAGCTCCTGGATCGTCGAATTGGAAAAATTCAACAACTCCCTGATGGCGATTTCTTCCATAAGCAGCGCCTCAAACCGCTCCGCCAGTAAGCGGGACAGATCCATTTCAACACCAAAGCGGCGCTGCACCCACAGGGCAAACCGCAACGGCCAGCGCCAGCGTAGACCTGCAATCGCTGCCTTCTGATAGCCCTCTATCCCGTCTGACATGGCGCCATCAATCATCCGCCCTGAATGGGCAATCAGAATTTGCAGAATTCGCCGACTGACCAACCCTTTTTGCAGATATTCGAAATAGATCTCATTCTCTCGTGAAGCAACGGCCAGGATTGCGACCTGCAGCCTGTCCTTGCTGCTCATTTGCGAAGGCGCGGAATCGGATTGGGCCGCTGATGGTAATACGGTCAAACCCATGGGGCGATCACCTTTGCCGAGCTCCAGCTCCTTGGCAATCTTGGCAACTTGATCACGGACCCGGCGCTGGGAAACCTCTAGCACACGCGCTTTGATGCGCTGTTCGCTGGGTGTGAGCATGTCCATTCTGAGGAAGCGCATAAGCGTGCGCAGGGTCGGTGCCTGCACCAAAAGGGTCGCCAAAACATAACCGGTGGCACTGACGAGGATAAAGCGGCCAATCTCAGTCGGAATGAGCGGGCTCTCGCTGACGGCCAAAGCCAGGGCAATCGTCACTGCGCCGCGCAAACCTCCCCAAAGGATGACTTTCTTGTAGTCGCCGGGCACGGGCTCGGCAATTCCGGTGGCGGTGAGCAACGGCATCAATCCATAAAGACCAATGAAGCGGGCCAGCAAAGTGGCAACAAAGGTCACGAGGACGATCAGGATGTCGCCGGTCTGATAGGCCAAAAAGGCCTGGGGCACAATCATCGCGGCCAGCACGAAGATGAGAGAGGTCGCCCAGAAATCCAGGAGACGCCATGTCCCCGCTAGAAGGTCCCAGGCGCCCGGCGACAAACTGGTCCGGCCAAAACTGGCGAAGGTCATTGAGGCGCTAACCACGGCAATAACACCGGACACCCCAAAATTTGCCTCGGCCACATAGAAGGTGACATAAGCGAGCGCAACAGAAAGGGTGACTTCGGCCAGCACCGCATCGCGCATTCGAGCGATCGCCACTGTGAAAGCGCGCGCGAAGACGTACCCGATGAGACCGCCGCCAATGAGCCCCTTGAGGAAGGTAAACAGTCCCTCGCCAATTCCAGGCGAGCTGGTGCCGGCAATAATGGAGAAGAGCACAGAAAAGAAGGCAATCGCCGCCGCATCATTAAAAATGCTCTCCCCTTCTACCAGTACCAAAAGACGCTTAGGCGCTCCCAGATCGCGGAAGATGGCCAGAACCGCAGCTGAATCGGTTGTTGCGACAATGGCGCCAAGCAACAGGCAGGCAACGAGCGAGACATCTGAAACAAGGCTCACAGCCAAGCCAACGACAACCGAACAAATGAGAACCGCAACAACCGCCAATATGATAACGGGTCCGATTTCGTCTGTCAGGCGGCGCAGATCAATGCCGAGCCCCGCCGCGAAAAGCAATGGCGGCAGGAAGACATAGAGATAGCCATCCGATGGCAGGCGCAGATATTGCAGCGCGCGCAATAAATCACCGGGCACATTGGCCGTTCCGCCGACGCTGATGAGAATGGTGCCAATCAGTATACCGAACAACGCAAGGGCCACGGTGTGCGGCAGATTAAATGCTCGGGCGACAGGCAGCAGAAGAGAAAACGCCGCCAAAAGGCAGGCTACGCCAAAGACAATGGAAGCGATGTCGGTCATCAGCTCATTTCACCCGGGTTTTCTGACACAAAATAGCGCCGATCAGACCTCAGTCTAAACGATTCCGGCAAGACTTTCGGCTTTGTATTTCGTGGTCCAGCACCTATAACGAGAGTAGCTAGGACTTACAAAACAGGGATGGGGCACTCCTTGGCTGTTGATGAAAACTCGCAGAAATCTGCGGCCAATCACAACCTTATGCCTTACTTCAGCTCCCACGCGGGCTGGTACGGGGCCTTGGGGCTGCAGATGGTCCTGTTTCCCTATCTGGCGGCGGTTTATCTCCATTTACCCGCCCGTTACATTGGTTTCGCGCAGCTGGCTCTTATGGGACCTGGTCTGCTTTTTATGCTGCCCGGAGGCACAATTGCCGACCAGATTGATGAGCGCAAACATCTCATCAGAATGCATATTTTTGCCTCCCTGCCGCCTTTTCTCATGGCCGGGTTTTTGTTCGCGGACCGGCTGACCTATGAAGTCCTGTTGATCTATGCCTTTGCGACGGGAACCTGTACGGCGATTGCCACACCGGCACGTGATGCGTTGCTCAATCATCTGGTATCAAGAGAGCAGATCCCGCGCGCGGTGGCTGGCGCCACCATCACCCAATTTGCCTCTCAGATGACAGGTATGGCCCTCGCCGGCATGGCCGGACAGCTTGGCCCAGGCCCCTTCGTCATGACCCATGGGATCTGCATGTTGTCGGGCGCTTTTTTGATTTCGCGCATAACCACGACAAAAACAAAACCCTCTCGTCTTGGCGTTCGATCCGCCTTTACACGTCAGTTCAGAGACATCGCTGATGCCGTTCGTGAAATAGCCGCTTCAGCCGTCATGTGGCCGGTTCTCATGAGTAATCTGGCCGTGGGCATTTGCTTTGTCGGTGTTTTTCTGGTGGTGGTGCCGGTAACGGTTCGCGACATTTACAATGGGGGGTCCGCGCAAATTACGCTCCTGAATGTAGCATTTTGGCTCGGGGCCAGCCTGTCTTCCATTTTTATAATGAGGCGCGGCGGTGTGCAGCGCCGCGGCAAGGTGATCATGGGCTGCCTTGTCTTTGGCACCGTACTGCTGGCCGCTATGGTTTTTCATATGCCCTTTGTATTCCTGATGGCTCTCATGGTTTTTTGGGGGTGTGGGGGCGGCGCCGTGCTGACCCTGGGACGGACAATCATTCAGGAAGTTGCGCCCGAAAGCCATCGCTCGCGAATTATGGCGGCCTACCAAATGGGTTTTATGGGTGGCGGTCCTATTGGTGCCTTGGTAATTGGATTTCTGATTGATGGGTACAATGCAAAAATCGCCGTGCTGTTTCCAGCTGCCGCCATGGCCTTGTTCCTCTTGTTTATCGCCTTCGCCTCCCCTTTGTGGAAGATCGAGGCAAGGCACTGTTCACAGAGCGCATAGGACTCACAATTAGATTTACAGCTTTTGGCGGGTCCGTAAGATGACGCCCTGATGGAAAACACGCATGCCCATAATCAATACCGCTGGTATATGTCCGGCCAGGCGCTTTACTTCTTTGCCGGGGGCATCGGGTTTGTCCTGAAGCAATGGCTCATCGCCTTTTATCTGCGTGAAACACCCGAAGTTTTGGGGCTGTCGCAAATGCTGATGTCCCTGCCACAGCTGGTCTTTATTCTGATCGGCGGTTTGGCCGCAGACCGGCTGGAACTCAAAAGCCACCTTGTGCGGCTTCAGGTCATGGCCGCTGTTTCGATGTCCGTGCTGTGCCTTTTTCTGATCTCGGGAAATCTATCCGTCTGGGCGGTGGTCAGTGTTGGGGTCATGGACGCCATTATCGCGGCCTTCGCCCAGCCGGCTCGCGATTCGCTGCTTAATCGTGTGACCCAAGAGCTTCAGGACCGCACGTTGCAGCAAACCGTTACCATCGCCAATATGATCCAGTTCGGCTCACAAATTCTCGGGATGGTGTTGTTTAATCTGGTCCGCCTGGTGGGTCCTATACCCATTATTTTGATCCAGGCGGGACTTGCTTTGTCGGCAGCCTTCTCAACAACAAAACTTGACCCATCGCCAGCAGCTCATCGAGGCGAGAGTAATTTTTCCGCGATGAGGCACGACATCTGGGACGGCCTCAAGGAATCTTTCGCTTCCCCCCTTATTCGCCCCATCATGATCTGGCTCGCCTCCTTCGGCCTTATTTCCATGGGCATTTACACGGTGGTTCTGCCGCTGATGGTTCGCGACATTTATCAGGGCGGCGCGATGGAGTTTTCACTCATTCACGTTGGCTTTTTCGGCGGCGTGACGATCACCTCTTATTTTCTGTCAAAGGTGGGCCATTTTCGGTATCAGGGCCGCATGCTGCTGCTTGCGCAAACAGGATCCATTACGTCTTTGTTTTTCCTTACCCTTGGACCCGGTTTTTACGTGTTTATCGCAGCAATTTTTCTTTGGGGCGTCGCCGGGGCGCTCAGTATGTCTATGACACGGAGTATTGTGCAGCAGAACGCACCGAGCACCCACCGCGCGCGCATCCTTTCGGTCTATCAGCTGGTGATGTTCGGCGGATCACCCATCGGCGCGGCGCTGGCCGGTTATCTTGTGCGCGGATATGGCATTCACAATGTCATTGTGATGTCGGTCATTGCCTCCGTCGCGTTGCTGCTAAGCTTTGCAATTTTCTCTGGCCTGTGGGGTATGCAAACCCATGTGACGCGCCTGAGGGAGGAGGCCGAAACCCCCTCCCCGCGCTGATCATTTATACTCTGGCTCATCCCACCAGGGATAATAGTCTGGCATGTCCTGGCTTGGCTTCGAAGTGAAGTTGGGCGGGCGTTTCTCCAGAAAGGACGTGACGCCTTCGGCAACATCGGCGCTGCGGCCAAGCACGAATATGCCGCGGCTGTCGACCTTGTGGGCTTCCATAGGATGATCGGCCCCCAGCATGCGCCAGAGCATCTGGCGGATCAGGGCGACGGATACAGGCGATGTGTTCTCGACGATTTCGTGGGCTATCTCATAGGCCCGATCCAGCAGCTGATCTTGAGGCACGATTTCCTTGACCAACCCGCCCTTGAGCGCTTCTTCCGCATCGAAGACCTGGCCTGAATAGGTCCATTCGAGAGCCTGTGAAATGCCAACAATCCGCGGCAAGAACCAGGAGGAGCAGGCCTCCGGCACAATCCCCCGACGCGAGAACACAAAACCAAAGCGGGCCTTGTCGGAGGCCAGGCGGATGTCCATGGCCAGCTGCATGGTCGCGCCAATGCCGACGGCCGCCCCATTGACCGCCGCGATGACCGGTTTCTTGCACTCAAAAATGCGCAAGGTCACCCTGCCGCCACCATCGCGCACCCGCTGATCCGACAAACTGATCTCACCTTCGGCGACATCTTTACGGCTGAATGTCTCGCCGCCGGCCCCCAGGTCTGCCCCGGCACAGAAGGCCCGGCCCTCTCCGGTGACCACCACAGCCCGGACGTCATCGTCGGCATCCACCGCATCAAAGGCGGCAATGAGATCGTCCATCATGGTCCGAGTAAAGGCATTCATCCGGTCCGGACGGCTCAAGGTGATGGTCGCCACCTTATCCTTCACCTCATATTTCAAGGTCTCAAAATCCACAGTTTCCTCCCGTTTTTTGTCTTATTCGTGGTTCCATCACAGGCGCGCCGACAGCTATTGACGGCCCCGACAGAGCAGGTACTCTGACCACTCAGAAAAACGAGTTTTGCCGGGAAAGGCAACCGCTTTCAGGGAGGAATAAGCGTGCATCCATGTATTCATGCACAATCGCAGCCGGACAAACCCGCCTTCATTATGGCACGGACGGGAGAAACCGTTACCTATCGTGAGTTGGAAGATCGCTCCAACCAGGTGGCGCAATACTTCAGGTCCATCGGCCTGAAGAAAGGCGATGCCATCGCCATCTTCATGGAGAACAACTCGCGCTTTTTCGAGTTGTGCTGGGGCGCCCATCGTTGTGGACTGTTTTATACCTGCATCAGCTCGCGCCTGACGGCTGAAGAGGTCGACTACATTGTCGGCGATTGTGGCGCGCGGGCATTTGCCACTTCTATTGAAAAGAAAGATGTCGCCGGCGAACTTGCCTCGCTGATGCCGAAGGTTGAACACCGGCTCATGGTGGGCGGCGTGATTGACGGTTATGAATCCTTTGAGGATGTCGTTGGCGCCATGCCGCCAGAACGCATCGCGGATGAAACCGCCGGTGCGGATATGCTCTATTCTTCTGGCACCACGGGTCGACCCAAGGGAGTGCGTGTGCAGCCGCCCACCGAAGACATCACCGATGCCGGCTCATTGTTGTTACTGGTGGGCGGGCTCTACGGATTTACGCCAGAAACGATCTATCTGTCACCGGCGCCGCTCTATCATGCCGCACCACTGCGTTACAATTTGACCGTTCAACGCCTTGGCGGTACCTGCGTAGTGATGGACCATTTTGATCCCGAAGAGGCTTTGCAGCTCATCGAAAAATATAAAGTGACGGCGAGCCAATGGGTACCAACTATGTTTGTACGCATGTTGAAGCTGCCCAAAGAAGTGCGCACCAAGTATAATCTGTCCTCGCATCAGGTGGCCATTCATGCGGCGGCGCCCTGTCCCATTCCCGTCAAGAAAGAGATGATTGAATGGTGGGGACCGATCATTCATGAATATTATGCAGGTACCGAGGGCAACGGGTTTTGCGCCATTAATTCCGAAGAATGGCTTACCCACGAAGGCTCAGTGGGGAAGAGCATGACCAACGAGATCCACATTCTCGATGAAGAGGGCAACGAATGCCCGCCGGGCGAGTCGGGCTCAATCTATTTCGCCGATGAAGGCACCTTTGAATATTTCAATGATCCGGACAAGACCAAAGAGTCTCGCAACGATCGCGGCTGGTCGACCCTTGGAGACGTGGGTTATCTCGATGAGGAGGGGTATCTCTATCTCACGGACCGCAAGGCCTTCATGATCATTTCAGGCGGGGTGAATATTTACCCACAGGAAATTGAAAACCTGATCATTACTATGGATAAGGTGGCCGATGTAGCAGTTATCGGTGTCCCGAATGAAGATTTCGGCGAGGAAGTCAAAGCCGTGGTTCAGCCGATGAAATGGTCGGATCAAGGGCCTGACCTGGCGGAAGAGGTTGTGGCCTATTGCAAGAAACATCTAAGTTCTATCAAGTGTCCGCGCTCGGTGGATTTCATGGAAGAGTTGCCCCGCCACCCGACGGGCAAGCTTTATAAGCGCCTCATTCGCGACCGGTATTGGGGCGATCACAAATCAAAAATAGTCTAAAGGAAGGAAAACAAATGGCTGACGTAGTAGATTTCAAAGATATCCCTTCGCTTGTCGGAGATGAAACCACTTCCGATTGGGTGACCATCGATCAGGAACGGGTCAATCAATTTGCCGAGGCGACAGGTGATCACCAGTGGATCCACGTTGATGTGGAAAAGGCAACCGAACTCATGGGCGGACCGATCGCTCACGGCTATCTAACTCTGTCACTTTTGCCCATGCTGTCGAGCGGTTTGCGACCCATCAAAGGGGTGACGCGCGGCATCAATTACGGTGCCAACAAGGTGCGCTTCACCAATATGGTGCCGGTGGGGTCCAAAGTTCGTCTTAAGCAAAAGCTGGTCGGCGCAGAACCCAAAGCAGGCGGCTATCTGCTCACCAATGAGTGCACCATTGAAATTGACGGGCAAGAGCGCCCGGCCATGATTGCCGAGACACTCTCACTCGTCTTCAACAACTAGACCACTTTCGAGAAAATCCATTTGGGCGTGTTCAGAGAAGACCCTCTGAGCGCGCCCATTTTTCTGTGTCATTGAGGGCCGCCTCAAGCCGATCGAAAAGCATGTTAATTTCTTCTTCGGTGATCACGAGCGGCGGACAAATGCCGATATTGTCGACCATGGCGCGGCAGATCAGGCCGTGCTCCAGGGCAATGGACATCAGCTTGGGGCCCACTGCGGCTTTGGGATCAAAAGCCTGTTTCGTGGCTTTGTCAGCGACGAGTTCGACAGCGCCCACAAGACCTACCCCGCGCGCCTCGCCGACCAAAGGATGCTCACCAAGCGCCTGCAGACGGCTCTGGAAGAGCGGCGCAACAGAGCGCACATGCCCCAAGACATCTCGCTCTTCCATGAGCTCCAAGGTGCGCAGCGCAACGGCGGCCGCGACAGGGTGACCTGAATAGGTGTAGCCATGGCCGAAGACGCCGATCTTTTCGCTTTGCCGTACCATGGCCTCAAACATCTCATCGGGCACGGAAACGGCCGAAATCGGCAGATAGGCCGAAGACAGCGCCTTGGCCATGGACATGGTGTCGGGGTTGATACCGTAAGTTTCGCAGCCAAACATGTTGCCCGTGCGACCAAACCCACAAATAACCTCATCGTCGATGAAGAGAATGTCGTGCTCCTTGAGTAGCGCCTGGACCTTTTCGAAATAGCCCGTCGGCGGCGGGACAACACCGCCCGCGCCCATCACCGGCTCGGCGATAAAGGCGGCAATGGTGTCGGGTCCCTCTTCTTCAATCTGGCGCGCGAGATTGCCGACGATGCGATCCACAAAATCCGCCTCGCTTTCTCCCTCTGCCGCGCCACGGTAGTAATGCGGACAATCGGTGCGCACGACCGGGATGGCCGGCGCGTCAAAATCGGTGTGCTGGGCGGGTAGCCCAGTGAGGCTCGCCGCGCCAATGGTCACGCCATGATAGGCGCGCAAGCGGGAGATGATTTTCTTCTTTTTCGGGCGACCCAACGCATTGTTGTAATACCAGACCATTTTGATCTGGGTATCATTGGCGTCCGATCCGGAGTTCCCCAGGAAGATCTTCGATTGCGAGTTCGG
>SBHG01000070.1 GCA_006226305.1 Alphaproteobacteria bacterium
ATTGTCTCTGAGGTTACCAAAGAGATACCTGGGAGCCATCTTGGTATTCACTGCCATAACGATACGGAGAACGCGGTCGCCAACTCTCTGGCCGCTGTCCGGGCGGGGGTACGCATGGTGCAAGGCACCTTGAACGGGCTGGGCGAGCGCTGCGGCAACGCCAATCTCGTTTCCATCATCCCGACGGTCGTCTTGAAGTCACAATATGCCGACCTTGTTGAGACGGGCATCTCCAAAGAGGATCTCACCCACCTCACCCAGGCCTCCCGGCTTTTGGATGAAGTTCTCAATCGAGCCCCCAATCGCCATGCGCCCTATGTTGGTGCAGCCGCTTTTGCACACAAGGGCGGGCTGCATGTCTCAGCAGTTCAGAAAGATCCGCGCACCTATGAGCACATCACGCCCGAAAGTGTCGGCAATGAACGGACTTTCCTGGTCTCTAATCAGGCGGGCCGCTCAAATGTGCTGGCGCGGCTGCGCGATGTGGGCATTCACCTCAAAGAGGACGACAAGCGCGTTGCCCGCATCCTGGAAGAGGTGAAAGCGCGTGAATTTGCCGGATATTCCTTCGATGGTGCTGACGCCTCGTTTGAAATACTGGCCCGCCGCGTGCTGGGCGATATGCCAGAGTACTTTAAGGTGGAAAGCTTCCGCGTGCTGGTGGAGCGCCGGTTCAACGCGGTCGGCGCCCTGGTGACCATGTCCGAAGCCACGGTAAAAATATCTGTCCATGGCGAGAAGATTATTTCCGTGGGCGAGGGTAATGGGCCGATCAATGCACTCGACATGGCCCTACGCAAGGACCTTGGAGTTTATTCAGATTATATCGCTGATCTCAACCTGGCGGATTATAAGGTCCGCATCCTGAATGCGGGCACAGAAGCCGTAACTCGGGTTCTGATTGAAAGTGAAGATGCCAAAGGTCGCAATTGGTTCACCGTCGGGGTGTCGGCCAATATTGTCGATGCCTCTTTCCAGGCCTTAACCGATAGCCTCAATTACAAACTCTTTATCGAGAGCGCGAAACCGCTCTGATGGCAAAGCCGCGCTCAGAAAACCTGATGGGCGTCGTTTACGGTGCTGCAGCCTATTTGTTTTGGGGGTTCAGCGTCATCTATTGGAAGTTGCTTTATCATGTAGGGCCGGTGGAGGTCGTCACGCATCGGGTGATCTGGGCGACGTTGATCCTTGTAATCATACTTTGGTACAGGCGTCGATTGGGCTTGGCCCTGCGGCTTCTCAAGCTCCCGCGCAATTTTCTGATCCTCTTGGGAAGCAGCGCGTTGCTTGCGATAAACTGGTCTATCTTTGTTTGGGCCGTGATGAGCGACCGCATTCTGGAGGCCAGCCTTGGGTATTACATCAATCCCTTACTGAGCGTGTTGATGGGCTTCCTGTTCTTCGGCGAACGAATGAGCCGCATCCAAACGGCGGCCATTGGCTTGGCCGCCATTGGGGTGATCGGCATGTTAGTTCTGTCGGGCACTTTGCCCTGGCTCTCGTTGATTTTGGCGACCACATTTGCCTTCTACGGATACTTGAGAAAATTCGCGCAATTTATCGCCATGGACGCGCTGTTTCTGGAAATGCTGTTTGCTGCGCCGGTATCACTTGCCATTCTGGCCTACCTTCAGGCTTCAGGCAGCACGCATCTTGAGAATTATTCGATGTTGATGTGGGGTCTTTTGATCGGAGCCGGAGCGGTTACCTTCATTCCTTTGTGGGGCTATGGTGAAGCGGTTGCAAGGACAAGCCTGACAAATGTCGGCCTCTTGCAATACATCACGCCAACTACCCATTTGCTCCTTGCCATGATCGTCTACAATGAGCCCTTAACGAGGGGCCATCTGTTTGCCTTTGGGTGCATTTGGACAGCGCTGGCGATTTATATGGGGGATATGTTGTGGCGCGAAAAGCGGTCTAAAGCTGCGCCTCGATCTGGCTAAGCGCGTCTTCAATCGAGCTGGCGACGATCAGATTATCCCGGATATTGGCTTCCGCAAAACCATTGTCGATCACATGGTCGATCAGCTCCACGAAGGGGTCCCAGTAGCCATCCAGATTGACCAGGGCGATGGGCTTTGAGTGCCGCTGCAGTTGCCGCCAGGTCATCATTTCGACGGTTTCGTCGAGGGTCCCAATGCCGCCGGGCAGCACCAGGAAGGCATCCGACATATCAAACATGAGCTGTTTGCGCTCGTGCATGGAGTCGGTGAGAATGAGCTGAGTTACGCCCTCATATTTGACTTCAAGCTTCTGCAGAAATTCGGGAATAATCCCCACAACTTCGCCGCCCTGGGCCATCACCCGTTTGGCAGCAATGCCCATGAGACCAATCCCGCCGCCGCCATAAACAAGGCGGATCCCCCTTGCCGCCAGCGTATCAGCCAGCGCCAGGGTTGCGGTTTCAAAGGCGGGCATCGATCCGACCCGCGAGCCGCAATAGATGCATAGGGATTTTAGTTTGCTCATAAATTGCCTTCTACGGGGGTTCGGCCCCCAAAGGCAATGGCCTTAACCATGTTTTGGGGTTTTTGTGGGAAATTGGTCATTGTGCGGCCATAATCGGTTGTTAGGGTTCAGGTAAGTTTAAAAAGTCGTTAAGAGTTTTCATGTCACCGCGTCTTATTGCCATTTTTGCAGGGCTCGTCCTTGTTACCCTTGCACTCGGAGGATATTTCTATCTGAAGAGCGATGGCGACGTGTCGAAAATCCCGGCTAATATTTCCTCCCTCATTTCGGGCGAAGACGAGCGGCCCGCAAAAGTCACCCCTCAAAAAGGCCCCGTTTTGCCAACCTTTGACGTGGTTCGGGTGGACGCCAAGGGCACCGCAGTCATCGCCGGTCGCGGTGAAAAGGGCGCCACGGTGAAAGTCTTTGCCAATGGCAAGGAAGTGGCCACGGTAGAGGTCGACAACAACGGCGAATGGGCCATTTACATTGATACGCCCCTAAATGAAGGCGCTCAGGAGCTGACCCTGGAGATGACCACCGCCTCGGGCGAACTGCGAAAATCGGAGCAGGTGGTTGTGATCGCCGTGCCGGAACGGGCCGGCGAAAAACCCTTGGTCGTTCTGGGAGAGCCAGGCAGCCCGAGCCGCATATTGCAGGATCCCCGCGACTCAGAAGGCATTATCCTGGCGCTGGACGTCATTGACTATGACGAAGAGGGTGCTGTGCATCTGTCAGGGCGGTCGACGCCCGGCGCTTCGCTTCGCGTCTATGCGGACAATGTTCCGATCGGGGAAACCAGTGCCGACGATCAGGGCTATTGGTCTCTGACGCCTGGCGGCACCATGACCCCGGGGGTCTATTCACTGCGGATTGACCAACTAGGCGAGGACGGGCGTGTATTAGCGCGGGTTGAAGTGCCCTTTGAGCGGGCAGAGGTCTCTGACATTCTGGCCGCCGTTGCCAAGGGCGGGGGCCGTCTGGTCGTCCAACCAGGCAACTCACTCTGGCGCATTGCTCGGCGGGTCTATGGCTCCGGCTTTGAATACACCATTATTTACGACGCCAATCAGGATCAGATCCGTGATCCCAACCTGATCTATCCCGGCCAGATCTTTGATCTGCCGAAGAAATACGAAGTCGACGACGAAATTCACCTACTGAACTGATGGTTAAAGGTGGCGGCCCTCACACAAGGGGCTGTCCATGCTTCCAACCACCGGGCTGCGCCTGTAAAGTCTGGCGATGACCGATTCAACACATACGTCCGCCCATAGAGAGCAAGGGCCCCACGCCTCTGCCGCCAATCCGCATCAGCGGGACTATATTGCGGAGGCGGCCCATCGTGAGGAAATGAAGAAAGACCAGGACAATTGGCGCATATTCCTGCGCCTTTTGCCTTATCTGTGGCCGACCGGTCGGGTGGATTTGAAAGTTCGGATATTTGGCGCGATCACCTGTTTGATTTTCGCGAAAGTCATCAATGTAATTGTACCCATCCTCTTTGGGAATGCGGTCGATGTCCTCACAAAAATCGAAGACGCGAGCCCCGAAGTCCAGGCGCTGGCGGTTCCCGTCGCCCTGATCGTCGCTTTCGGAGTCGCTCGGTTTGCGGCCAACGCCTTCCAGCAGCTGCGCGATGCCCTGTTCTCGGATGTGGGTTTTCATGCCCAACGGGACATTTCTGTCGAGACCTTCCGGCATCTCCACAAGCTCTCCCTGCGCTACCATCTGGAGCGGCGCACAGGAGGTCTCGCCCGTGTCATTGATCGGGGCACCAAGGCCATCGAGTTCCTCTTGCGCATCGCCATGTTCAATCTGGTCCCCACAATTATCGAAATTGTGCTTGCCTGTGCCGTGCTTTGGGTGGTGCTGGGCATCCAGTTTGCCTTGGTCGTTCTGGGCACCATAGGGCTCTATGTCTGGTTCACCTTTTCAATTACCGAATGGCGCCTGGCCTTTCGGCGCAAGATGAACGCCAGCGATACAGAGGCCAATACCAAAGCCGTAGACAGTCTCCTCAATTATGAGACCGTCAAATACTTCAATAATGAAGATGTGGAATCCATGCGGTTTGAGAAAGCGGCGCGCGGATATGAAAAAGCCGCCGTACGCTCCTATGTCTCTTTGTCCTTACTGAACGGTGGCCAGGCCCTGATTATTTCTCTGGGTTTTGTCGCGCTGCTGCTTATGGCCGCTTACGGCATCAAGGCGGGCACCATGTCTGTCGGCAAATTTACAATGGTGCAGATGTATCTTTTGCAGCTTGCCGTACCGCTCAATATGCTTGGTTTTGTCTATCGCGAAATCAAGCAGAGCTTGGTCGATATGGGGCGTATGTTTGAAACGCTCGATATCAATGCCGAGGTAAAGGACGCGCCGACAGCAATCCCGCTGGAGATATCGCGGGCAACGATCGCCTTTGACAATGTCGAATTCGCCTATGATCCAGTCCGTAGGATCCTAAATGGTGTGAGCTTTCAGGTCGAAGGCGGCAAAACCCTGGCCATTGTCGGCCCGACCGGGGCCGGAAAATCCACCATTTCGCGCGCGCTCTTTCGCTTTTACGAAATATCCGGAGGACGCATCACCATTGATGGCCAGGATATCCGCAATGTAACCCAGGCTAGCCTGCGCCGCGCCATTGGCGTGGTGCCGCAAGACACCGTCCTCTTTAACGACTCGATCTACTACAACATCTCCTACGGCCGACCTGATGCCACAAGAGATGAAGTGATCGAGGCGGCAAAATCTGCGAAAATTCATGAATTCATCGAACGCTTGCCCGACGGCTACGACACCCTTGTGGGCGAGCGTGGACTCAAACTCTCCGGTGGTGAAAAGCAACGCGTGGCCATAGCTCGCACGATCCTGAAAAACCCGCCGATCCTGTTGCTCGACGAAGCGACCTCAGCCCTTGATACCCATACGGAAAAGGAAATCCAATCCTCATTGGATGCGATTGCGAAAAATCGCACAACGCTGATCATTGCGCACCGCCTCTCAACAGTGATCCATGCCGATGAAATCATTGTTCTCGACGCGGGCCGTATAGTCGAAAGAGGTGCCCATGAGGATCTGCTTGCCAGAAATGGCGTCTATGCCGCCATGTGGAACCGACAACTTGAAGCGGCTCAGGCAGGGGCACCTCTCGAAGAGGCATCGGCGCTGTACTGAAGGGATTACTCCGCGGCGGCTCTGCCACTGCGCCCGGTCAGTTTGCGGAAGACCCAGCGGAAGGGCGCTGTGATTGTCAGCCAGAATATCTTGAGCTTTGTTGGCGCCATCAAAAGGCAGGGGGTCAGGTAAAGCGTCAGAACCGTCGAAAAGGCCAGACCAAAGCATACCGCTGTTGAAAGCTGTACCCAGAACATGGAGGTCGGGCTGCCCAGGGTCATTTCGCGCGTGAAATAGTTGACGCTCAGGCCAAAGGCCATGGGTAGAAGCCCAAAGATCGTTGTCGTTGTCGTCAAAAGGATCGGGCGCAGGCGCTGTGAGGCCGTCGAGATAATTGCATGCTCAACTTCAAACCCTTCGCGCATAAACCTCTGGAAGGTGTCGATCAATACGATGTTGTTGTTCACCACAATTCCGGCCAGAGCGACAATACCTGTGCCGGTCATAATGATGGAGAAACTTTGCCCCGTAACAATGATACCCAGCATGACCCCTACGGTCGACAAAATGACCGATGATAGAATGATGACGGAGTGGTAGAAGCTGTTGAACTGGGTGAGCAGGATCATCGCCATCAAGAAGAGCGAGCCAATCATGGCTTTGCCGAGAAAATCAGCTGACTCAGCCTGCTCTTCGCTGGCGCCGCGAAAAACGATATCAAGCCGCGGATCCAGGTTGGCCTCGGTCGCGATCCAGTTCTGGAGCTGCGCCACCTGTTCGTTGGTGTTAAAGCCAAGTTTGGTGTTCGCCGTTGCCCGCATGATGCGTTTGCCGTCAACGCGGTCCACTTTGTCGAGTTTGGGCCGCGGCACGATCTTGACAAAGTTTGAGAGGGGCACCTGGCCGCGCTGGGTGCGGATCTTCAAATTGCCAAGGGAGTCGAAAGACCGCGCATCCGAAGGAAAGCGGACGCGGATGTCGACTTCGTCAATGGCGTCATCGGGCCGCATCTTGCCAACGAGAATGCCATTGGTGATGAGCTGCACATAGGCGCCGATGGTTGTCGTATCTGCGCCAAACTGACCGGCCTTTTCCCGGTCCACTTCGATCTGGTACTCAATGCCCGGGAGAGGACGCGTATCTTCAAATTCAATCAGACCAGGGACCTGGGTTTTCATGTAGTCGGAGATTTTCGCCACTGCGGGGATTAGTAGATCGCCAAAATCAGAGCGTACTTCGACCTGCACGTCCTTGCCGACCGGCGGGCCCTGCTCAATTTCGCTGACCTGGACTTCCATGCCGGGCAATGCCGCGGTTCGGTTACGAATTTCTTCCAGGATTTCTTTGCCGGTAATCCGCGTTCGGTAATCGGTCAGTTCGATGAAGATATTGCCGATCAAATCAACCGGTCGGCTTTGCGAAAAACTGAGCCCGCCAGAGCCGGTAGAGGCAAAAGTTGCCCGTACCCCGGGGATTTCCAGGATCATATTTTCGACCTGGCTGACCATCCGCAATTGTTCTTCGGCAGAATAGTTGCCGCGTGCTTTTACAAGAATAGTGGCGTTGTCCGGATCTGCCGTTATGAAGAACTCAGTCTTCACACCTGCGGCTCCGAAGAGGAAGAAGATGAACACCACCAGTCCGACCACCGAAGCAATATATCGCCAAGGCGTATTAATCATTTTTCCGATCGCGCGGGCATATTGCCCGGTGTACCCCGGCAGATCTCGAGGATCGGCCTGTTCTTCAGCTGAGAGGGAAGCCAATGACTCGGCGCCGATATCAGAGGCCTTGCCAAAGACAGCTCCGGTAACCGGTAGAAAAACAAGCGCCACCACCAGCGAAGCCCCGAGCACAAAAATCATCGTAATTGGCAAGTAACTCATGAACTCGCCTGAGACCCCCGGCCAAAACAACATCGGGAAAAAAGCCGCAAGTGTGGTTCCTGTGGACGAAACGATGGGCCAGAACATGCGCTTGGCCGCCAGCCCAAAGGCTTCTTTTTTGTCCAGACCCTCGGCCATCTTCCGGTCCGCGTATTCCACGACAACAATCGCGCCATCGACAAGAATACCCACCGCCAACACCAGACCAAACATCACCATGAAATTGATGGTGATGCCGGTGAGTGAAAGCAGGATAAAGGCCATCATAAATGATGACGGGATGGTAAAGCCCACAAGGGCGGCCGATCGGAAACCGAGCGCCGCGACCACAATGATCATGACCAACGAGATGGCGGTGATGATCGAGCCTTGCAGGCTGTTGATCCGATCGTCAATATAGGTGGACATATCGAAGATATAGTCGACCTTTACATTTTCCGGCCAGGTCGCAGAAAGCTCATCAAGGACCCGTTTAACTTCGTTATTGTTTAAAACAATGTTTTCGCCAATGCGTTTGGAGACCGCCAGACCATAAGCGGGTTTGCCGTTGACGCGGGCAAAACCCACGCGATCCTTGAAGGTGCGCCGAATGTCGGCCACATCCGACAGGACAACAACGCCGTCCCCGCTTTCGCGAACAACCAGGCTGTAAATATCCTCCGCGGTTTCAAAGGTTCCCGGCACCTTGACGTTAAAGGCCCCTTGACCGGTGTCCAGCGAGCCGGCTGGAACGACCCGATTGTTGGCCTGAACTGCATTAAAAAGCTCCTGATAGGAGATGTTGTAGCCTTCCAGCTTGGCGGGGTCGATCACCACTTCCACCAGTTCCTCGCGTGTGCCGACCATGTCGGCCTTCAGAACCGATTTGATGCCTTCCAGCTTGTCCTTGGCTTCCCGAGCCAGGTTGAACATGGTGCGTTCGGGAACATCACCAAAAATCGCAGCGATGATAACAGGTTCTTCCGCCAGATTGATTTCCTGAACGTAGGGCTCTTCCGCCTCTTGCGGAATGTCAGCGCGCGCCAATGCGACCTGCTCGCGCACGTCGATAAGCACCTGATCCATGTCCATGTTCATCCCGAACTCAAGCACGATCCCAGCATGGTCCGTGGTGCCGTAAGAGGTCATCTTTTCGAGCCCTTCCAAAGTGCGCAAACGCACTTCCATCGGCTTGATTAATAGACGTTCAGAATCCTCGGGCGAGATGCCGGGATAGGGGATCGAAACGAATGCAACCGGCACCTGAATGTCGGGCTGAGCTTCTTTCGGAATATTGATGTAGGTCGAAAAGCCGACCAGCACCGTGAGGATCAAAAGCGTCATCACCGTGCGGGTGCGGCTGAGAATGGCATCAATAACGGAGTTCATCTGGTTTTCTCGCGCCTTTTGTCCGGGAGGGCCTAGCTGGCGCTCGGCGTTTGTACAACGACGTCGACCCTCTGGCCGGGTTTTACCAGTTCCTGGCCGCGCGTGATGATCGTTGCATGATCTGGAAGCCCCGCGACCCAGACCCCATTGCCAGTGTCGGCAATAATGTCCACGGGCGCGAAAGCGACGATGTTGTTTTCATCCACCGTCCGCACGCCAACCACGCCGCGCGCGTCAAGCCCCAAAACCGCAGGGGAAATTTTATGCGCCATCACCATTTGCAAGGGGAAGGCAAGGTCGGCTGTGACACCGTCGCGCAAAAAGCCGTTAGGGTTTTGAACTTCCAGCTCAACTCGGAAGGTACGGGTTGCCGGGTCTGCGCTGGTGGAGACGTAGCGAATGTGTCCGGTGACCGTTTCGCCAGAAATGAGGGTCGCGCGGCCTTCTGAGCCGGGGATCAACGTGGAGACTTCCTGCTCCGAAATTTGTGCGACCACGAGGAAGGGGTCCTGATCAACAACAGATCCGCACACTTGACCTGGTTGGACGAAGTCGCCGACTTCGACTTGCCGATCATTAAACACACCGTCAAAAGGTGCCCGAATTTCGGTACGGGCCATTTCAACTTCTTTTTGTTTGAGATAGGCAAGGGCGCTTTCATAGGCGGCCTTGCTCGCTGCGTTTTGTGTCTTGGAGCGGTGGCCCTGCTTGAGTAGCTTTTCGGACGCCTGCCACTCCAGTTTGCGCTGGGCGGCAAGTGCTTTGGCTTCCTCCAGTTGAGCCGCGCGAGCATCCACTTCCAGCTGGCAAAGCACGTCGCCCTGTTTGACCAGAACACCTTTTTCAATCGGCAGTGCCGCAATGCGGCCTGCGGTCTCCGATCTCACAAATACGGTGCGAAGTGAGGAGGTACGCCCGCGAATGGTCAGGTCTTTTTGGTAAGGTTGGGCGACGCTGGCAATACCCTGGACCCGCAGCGTTTCTGCGGCATCCGTCGGCGTCTGATCGGCAATCGCCACGCTTTCCTTAAGATCAGGCCGGTCAATTTGCCCCGATAACATCCAGCCTGTGATCAGCACTGCAAAGACGACGGCCCAAACATAGGAACTGCGAATGATCGGTCCCTTGGTCCTACGCTTGGTCTCTTTTTCTTTTCTACGACTAAACATAACTTACTTCCGTTACTAACCGGCTTTGGCGGTATCAGGTGCGCTGGACTTGATAAATCGCGCCTTTTCCTTTGAGAGGTACTTCTTAATGGCTTCGTGAACCGCGAGGCCGTAACCGCGCACAAATTCCTGACCGGGGGAGAGAGGTCCTTCATTTTCTCTGATCAGATCGATGGTGGCATCAATCTCAGCGGTTTTGCGGTCGAGCAATTCCGCCAGATATTCTGGTGCCAGGTCGTCGGCAAAGAGCAAATAGAACAGAAACTCTGATCGAAACTTGTCGTCGGACGGCGCTCTTTTGAGAGCTTGCTGAAACGCGAGCCGCCCTGTCGGCGTGATCGAATAGACCTTCTTGTCGGGGCGACCTTCCTGCGCATGGGTTTTGCAGGTCACATGCCCCTCATCCATCAGCTTGTTGAGCGCTGGATAGATTGATCCAAAACTGGCGTCCACAAAATGGCTCGCCGTGCCTTCGCTGAATTCCTTCTGGATCTCATAACCAGAGGCATCGCCCCAGGACAAAATCCCAAGGCATTTCATTTTGACATCAAGTGCCATAAGTCACCCATTTCAGCGCACCGACGAGTCGGCCGCTCACCAAAGTTTTGACCCCCAAAACCCCTCGGCCCTATATAGGACCGATATATATAGGACCCTTATATGGTGAGCCGATAGAGGAGGGCAAGAGGGGGTGCAAACAAAGGCCTGCATGTGTGCCTTTGTCACATCATTGGGTTAACCATAATGGGGCGCTGGGCGCTATTGATTGGAGTCTGAAAGTCGCTCGCGATAGATGCGCAGAGCCTGCTTATGTTGCTCAAGCGACAGGTGCGGGAAATTGGTCCGCAAAAGCGTGAGAGCCGTCGATGTGCAGGCCGGACTGTGTTGCGCCAGCAATTTGCTCATTTCCGCCAGAGGGCCGCTCACAAGTGTATGGCGGGCGTCGCCGGCCCGGCTGGGCAGTGACGTAACGGGTTGTCTTTCTGGTCTTTGATCCTGATAGGCCATCTGCCGATTCCCCCGATCCCTTGGCTCTGACTCCATCAAACCATAAATTTGTAAAGGGAGCGTTAGGGCGCTGGTCCTATAATACCTCTGAAAAAAACCGGGATTCGGGTCGAACTCCCCCTTGGCGGGACCGCATCGGGCTCCTACATTAAGGATTAAGGTCAGGCTCCGAAGGGGCGGCGCAGCGGGCCCATAATTTTCTTTTCGATTGGGGAAAACATGAAACGTTTCTTTATCAACCTGCTGGCGGGATTGGCATCGCTGACCCTCTTCTTCTTTTTCATTGGCCCTTTGTTGATCGCGCTCTTTGTGGGGATGTTGGCGAGTTCCGTCGACAAACCCGTGGCGGAGCCCACGCAAATCGTTTTGCGGGTTGATCTTCGTCAGCCGATGACCGACCAACCGACCCAATCCCCCTTCGACTTCTCCGGCGAAACCAATCCCTCCCTGATCGGACTTCTCAATGCGCTTGATCGCGCTGAAGGGGACAGTCGGGTCAAAGGCCTTTTTATCGATGTTGGCGGGATGTCTGGCATAGGCCTTTCCCAGGCGGAAGAAATTCGAGACGCTCTGCAGTCTTTCAAAGCGGAAGATAAATTTGTCATTGCCCACGCCCAAAATATGTTTGGTGCCGGGGTCGGATCTTATGCAGCGATCGCTGATGCCGATGAAATCTGGATGCAGGAAACAGGTGTCTTTGGTGCGACGGGTGTTGGGATCGGGTCCATTTTTCTTCATGAGCTTATGGAGAAAATCGGCGCGAACCCTCAATTTGTGCAGTACAAAGAATATAAATCTCTGCCCGAAATGTTTACCCATGATGATTTTTCGGATCCCCATCGCGAGTCCTATAAGGCCGTTGTGGATTCGATGTATGACAATGCCATGGGAGAGATCTCTGAAAGCAAGAGCCTGTCGCCCGAAGACATTGAAGCGGCGCTGAGCAAAAGCCCCTATCTGGCGACAGAAGCGCTCACCGCAGGCTTGATCGATCGGCTCGGGTATTCTTATGACGCTCAAAGCGCTGCCCTTGAAAGGGCTGGCGAAGAAGCTGAGTTTGTCTCAATTGGTGATTATTCGAAATTCAAGCGGTCGCCAGGGCAAACCGATGGCACGATCGCGGTTGTCATGGCGGAGGGCAATATCCATGAAGGCCAATCCAGTAAGTCTGGAACCCCTTCCATCGGTGGCCAGACCTATGCGGACTTTATTCGCGCCGCAGCTGATGACGAAGAGGTCTCGGCAATTCTATTGAGGGTCTCCTCTGGCGGCGGCTCTGCAGACGCCTCGGATGAAATCTGGGACGCGGTGAATTATGCCAAAGCCAAGGGTAAGCCCGTGGTTGCCTCCATGGGAGCCATGGCGGCCTCTGGTGGCTACTACATCTCAATGAACGCGGACCGCATTGTCGCATTACCCAACACCATAACCGGATCGATCGGGGTCGTTATGGGTAAGATGGATCTGTCCGGCACCTACGCCAAACTTGGCGCCAAAGTGTCCATGGTTGAAAAAGGCGGGCCGAACCTTAGCCTGTTTTCAGGACAACAACCCTTTACCGAAGAGCAATGGGCGACCATCAACCGGCTCGCTGAGCATACCTACGTCGATTTCGTCAGCAAGGCGGCAGCCGGTCGCGGAAAATCCTTTGACGAGCTTGAAGCGGTTGCCAAGGGTCGCATCTGGACGGGCTCTCAGGCCTATGACCGGGGACTGGTGGATGACCTGGGGGGCTACCGTGCGGCGCTGGAGGATGCCAAGATCCTTGCCGGGTTCGCCCCGGACGCAAAGGTAACCATCAAATCCTACCCAGGGCGCAAAGAGCCGGTCGAGCTCTTTATGGAAGCGTTTAATGTTTCTGCCCGTGCCGCCCATGTCATGCTGCGCTTTGCCGATGAAGAGAAAGTGGGAGAGCTATTAAGGGTCTGGGAAACCACGCGCACGGAACCGGGGTTGCGTTTGGAGGCAGACGCCTTGCAAATCAATTAGCGTGTGGCCGCTTTAGGTCCAGAGTTTTTGAGGACGCCCTTGTTTGAGCGCAAGGGTGTCTTCATTGATCAGCAGGCTATGGGCAATTTTGTCATGCAGGGCCTGACGTTTGTCGGTAAAGCCGGCCATGAAAAATCCAATAAACAGAGGCAAAACGGACAAAACCTTTGCCCCATTGCGCATCAGAGCCCCCAGCGGGCTCATCGCAGCGCCGTTCTCATCAACGACTTTGATGCCCATGATTTTCTTGCCAAGCGACGCTTGCAAGGGACTGGTTTCCATGGCCGTCATGTAGAGGACATAGAAGATCAATGTGGGGCCAAGAACTGAGGAGAAACCTATAAGATCAAGCAGCATAGTCGCAGATACAAGGATCAAAGACCAATCGAGAAAAAATGCCACGGCTCGGCGCCAGAACCCCGCATAGATCTGATTTTTGGTGTCCTCAAATGGCGCCAGATTCCCCAGCTCAACGCTGGCCAGATTACGATAGGCAATGCCCGGGTCGGCGCAATTTGTGATCCTTAAACCCGGGTCTCTTGCCTCCGGATTGACCACCAAGGCATAGGCCGGGACTTCCGACGCGATATTTTTGACTTTCTGTCGCCCGACAAAATCGAACTGATAACCCAGCTTACCCTCGACTTGATCGAATGCTGTGCCGGAGATCAGTAGCCCACCAACGGGCGCTATGCTCTGCAACCGCGCGGCGATGTTGACCCCCTCACCGAAAAGCTCAGCCCCATCGACCATAACGTCTCCGAGATTGATACCAACGCGAAAGTCCATACGGTCGTCTTTCGACAATTGTTCGTTACGCCTGCACAACTCTTCCTGCATCTCAGCGCCACAAGCGACCGCTTCGACAACCGAGTCAAACTCAGCCAGCAGCCCATCGCCAGTCCAGTTGATGGCGCGGCCATGATGGCGCTTAAGCAGTTCGCCGACGACCGCTTTATATTCTTTGAGGATTTTCAGGGTGCCAAGCTCGTTTTGGCCCATAAGTCTGCTGTAGCCGCATACATCCGCATGCAACAAGGTTGTCAGCTTACGTCTCAGCTCCTGTGTGTCTGGTGTTCCGTCAGACATCTCATCAGCCCCGAAATCAAGCGATGGCAAGACTACCTCAAGGGTGAGGTATACGCTTAAATGCAAACACTTTTACCTAAGCCGGATTGCGTCGCGTGTAAACGCATTTACAAAAAAAGGTTGAGTGGTATCACATCTCCTTTAAATGAATGGGATGCGAAGATGGCAAAATCAAGGCCGAGGGCGAATTTCCGCGGCCTTTATGCAACGTGGGCAAGTGTTGGTGAGTTAGTAGCGCAGCGTATAACTGAGTTTGAAGGTGCCTTGCGTTTCGGCCGCGTGAACATTCCAGTCTTCAAAAACATCCAGGCTTTGGTCAAAAACGAAAACAAAGGCCCGGCCGGCATAGGGAGAAAATTCAACCCGCGTGTTGATGCCTGCCGTGTCGGTGTTGTTGTCGTATTGTATATAATTGCGCCAGGACCACTTTGTTGAAAAGGCAACATTGGCACGGACCGTGGCCAGACGGGTGATGAAGTCGCCTTCAGGAAGATCAACCTCATGATGAGCGTAACCCAGACCCAGCAGGAAATGTTTGTTGGGCCGCCAATCCATGCGCGTGTCAAAGGAATACCTGTGACCGCCGTAAAATTCGCCTAAATCCCACTCTGAAAAAACCGAAAGGAGCTTGGAGTCCGGAGATTTGAACATCAGATTGGTGCGAAAACCGCCATAGTCGCCAGCGCTTACGTCGACCCCATCGACGATCTCAAAGGAGTTGTCCAGGACCTCGCGCTCATGCCGGATGCGAAGGCGATATTCATAGCCCGCTGCGGTTTGAAGCCAGAAAGGTTGGAAGGCTTTGCGCTCGCTTTGCACGCGCCAATCTTCGTCCCGGGTCATTTCATAAACCATGACCGGGGTTACCCAGCGAATCCATTCGTTTGAAAAGCGAAAGGTATAGCCAGCAACAAGGCCATAGTTATGTATGCCCGTCCAATTGGCAAATCCCAGATGTGGATCGTAGTTGTCTTCAAGGGCTTGATACCAGCTATCAAACCATAGCCCCTGGCCACCATCGAGGTTGACATAAAGACCATAAGCGGCCGCATTATTGCTGTCGCCCTCCGTGGCGGTCTGCTGCGCCCAAAGGTTTGTCTTCAGCGTTTTGCCGAAAAAGTTCGAGTTGCGGTAATTAAAATCAACGCCGCCCAACATGTTCTCGTCGTTTGAGTTTGGCGAGCCGGAGGTAAATATGGCGCCAACCGTCGATTCCCCCAGAATATTCATGGAGGCCCGGCCAACAAGCAGATTGGAGCGATCCACGTAGTCGCCATCGTTGTTGTAGTGAGCGGATTGAATGACATCCAGCACACCCAAATTCAAGGAGCCCAGGCGCCCGGTCAGCTTGCCCCCCAGATTTAGTTGAACCGGCTCGCCCGTGTCGCTCAGCCCGATCTGCCGTGAAAAGAAGGGGGTACCGTTTCCTTCAATTCCGCCGAAACGGAAAATGTCAGCATCCTGAAGAAAAAAGTCCCGCTGCTCCGGCAGGAAGAGAGCAAAGCGTGAGAGATTGACAACGCGGTCGTCAATCGGCGCGTCAGAAAAATTGGTATTGGCTGTCCCGACCGCCGTCAGGGATGGGGTGATTTTGTAGAACGCCGTAACGGAAGGCTCGGTATCAAAATCCCCGCGGCCCTCAGTGTGGTCGTAGGTTTCGATAAAGGAAAGCGATGGCAGGATGTCGAGGCCGAGACCCTGTTCCAGCCCCTGCAGGCCGCTAACAGTGCCAAGGCTCGAGGGATTGACGGCCCGGTTCTTGGAGGTCCACGCGACTTCCTCATTCTCGCGTCGGATGCGACGCATGGCGGAAAAGCCCCAGGTATCCAGATTGGGGTTGAAGTTGAGAGTCTTGAAAGGGATTTCGATCTCGGTGACCCAGCCATCATTCACGACACGGGATTCGACCTGCCAAATGCCGCGCCACTCGAAATTCAGCTGATTGACGTTTTCAAAGATTGCTTCGCGCCGAACCCCGTTAGGGTTGGTGAAAAACCCGTAGCCAGAACGCCGGGACAGAAAAGGATCAAGAATAATGGCCAGCGTATCGTCTGAGCGCATGAGCGATCCGTGAATCAACTGGCTGGCGCGTAAACGCTCAGGTGCCTCATCATGCATATAGGCAGCGATGTAGAGAGCGTCGGAAGTGAAGGTGACCCAGATCTCCGTACGGCGGGAAGGGGCGGCAAACTCCTCCGGCTCAATCTGATGAAAATCTTCAAAATGGGCAGCCTCTTGCCATACCTTGTCAGAAAGATCGCCATCGATTTTTGGTGCCCGGTTTGATTTGTGGACTTCGAGAGTTTTTTGGGTCGTCAGCGTTTCTGCCGACAAAACATCGCCATCCGACTGGGCCAGTGCCCAGCCAGGGGAGAGGGATATCGCGATAAACGCAATAAATCCAATGACTTGACTTCGATTGCCCATTCAACCCCCGAGTTACCCCAACGCCCAACCGCGCGCTTGAAAGCGCAATCCTATCCCAAAAGCCCTTAAGATATTACTGCCTGCGTCAGGGAATGGAGTGTTGACGAGTTTACACAGATCGCAACCCCTCATGGCACCTTCAGTGCGATGATTCTGACCTGAGGGGCAGATTCGACACACTTGGACCACAAGATGCCGGCAGGACAGTCCATATACGGGAGTTGAAGAGGGAAATTCCCTTTAAAATAGAAAAGAATGGCAAAGATTTTCACCGGTATGAATTTGTCAAAAGGCGCGCCCCCAGTTTCCGAATATAGTAAATAAATTCCGCAGAAAACTAACCAAAACAAAGGTTTTCAGGGTAAATCCTCCAGGGTGTAATACACCCTTTTTGATTTACCATATTCACAAGCTGCCAGCGGGAGCGTGGCGCCTGTGGAAAAAGTGCGACTTCGGCGCAACACTGGAATTCTTCTTGAATTTCTGCGCTTCTCATTAATTGACCCTTACCGCGTCTGCCGGTACCGTCCACACTAATAGTACTTTGGGAGAGAATCTCATTGTTACTGGCGTTTCGCTGTTTTGGGGGGATTTCGAGACAATCGTTATTCTTTTCCAGGGCAAGGAACGAGGCATATCGGGGCAGGGAGGCATTTGCCGCCCGGTCGTGATTAACAAAGAGAATCCACTACTTGGGGGTTTAAACAGATATGTTTGAAACGAAAAAAATGACCCGGAAGGCCCTTCTCGGCGCAGC
>SBHG01000089.1 GCA_006226305.1 Alphaproteobacteria bacterium
CCAGCCAGATGAGCGAGCGTGCCGCCGATCATGCCCGAACCAATGAGTGCAATCTTATTCCGCGCCATGGGGGTGTCTCCTTTAAAAGCGAGAGTTCTTATATGTTTTGACGGGCCCTCACCTACCGCGAATCCCCGGCACCCGCAAGGATTCTTCGGAGGTAGTGTGCCGCGCTCTCAACCCTGTCCGGCATCCCACCCGATTGGTGAAACAGGTTCCCCCGCGCAGGCGGGGGTCCAGAGCCGCCATGCACGCTGGTTTATGTTGCCCCTGGGTTCCCGCCTACGCGGGAACACCATGTTGTAAAGATCAACAAGACCGCAATCATGGCCTACCTTTTTGGGTGTCGGCTCACCCTTCCCAATACTCAACAGACTGCATTTCAATAAGACGCGAGACCGTGCGGGCAAACTCAAAGCTGCCATCTCCAGTAAGATAGAGCTGTTCCACCGGCACATCTGCCGACGCAATCAATTTTGTGTGTGATTCGTAAAGGGCATCGATGAGAGTGACAAAACGCTTGGCCTCATTGCGGTTTTCCGGGCCCAGCGCCGGAATACCGGCGAGGATCAACGTGTCAAAGGCCCCGGCAAGCGCCAGATAGTCCCCCGCCCCCAAAGCAGCCCCGCAAAGCGCCTCAAAGCTTGCCATGGCGACCCCTTTGGCCGTGCGCGGCAAAATGACCTTCCGGCCCTTGACCTCCAGGGCAAACGGGGAGCCTACCGCCCCGTCCGTCAGCTGGCGGAAAGCCTCTTGGAGAGCCTGATCGGCCGCCGCGCCGAGGGGGAAATGATAGACCGGCGCGCCTTTCAGCCGCTCAAGCCGGTAGTCTTTCGGACTGTCGAGATGATGCACATCCAGCTTCTCGGCAATCATGGCAATGAAAGGCTCAAAGAGCGCGCGATTAAGTCCCCCTTGATAAAGCGACCAGGGGTCCCGGTTGGAGGTTGCCACCACGATCACCCCGCGCTCAAAAAGCGCCTCAAAGAGCCGCCCGAGGATCATGGCATCCGCCACATCGCTCACTTGAAACTCGTCAAAGCAGAGAAGCACCGCTTCGCTTGCAATCTTTTGCGCCACCGGCGGGATCGGATCATCCCCCGCCCCTTTGACATGGAAAGGTTCGCCGCGCCGCTCGGTCTCCGACAATTTGCGCCAGCGAAAGATCTCGTCATGCACCTCCAGCATAAAGGCGTGGAAATGCACCCGGCGTTTTTTCTCCTGCGGCGCCAGATCAAAGAAGAGGTCCATCAGCATGGATTTGCCGCGCCCCACATCGCCGTAGATATAAAGGCCCTCAGGCTCGGGCTCCGCCCGGCCAAAGAGCCGCCGCCGCTTGCCCGGTCGATAGCCCTGAAGCCGCTGGGCCAGAAGCTGCAGTTTTTCCACAGCCAGCTCCTGCGCCGGGTCCTGCAGGACCGCGCCTTGGTGAACCAGATCGCGATAGGTGGAGATAATGGTCAATTGAAAAACCCGGTAAATTGATCCGTCCGGGGTCTCATAGCAGAAGCCGGTAACTTGCGCCAAATTCTTCTGGCGGTAACCATAAAGCCCTGTAAACTGCGCCCTTTCTACCCTCATACATCGTCGAAGAGGCTTACCGATCCATGACCACCGCACAGATTCTCGACCATCTCGATCAGGATTTCGACGGCGCCACAAGCCGCCTCTTCGAGCTGCTCTCGATCCCCTCCATTTCGACAGATCCTGGCTTTGCTGGCGATTGCGTCCGCGCCGCTGAATGGCTGCAGCAGGATCTCGCCTCGATCGGATTTGATGCACGGGTCGAGCCGACCCCAGGTCACCCCATGGTGGTCGGTCACTATCGCACCGACAAGCCGGGCGCCAAACACATCCTCTTTTATGGCCACTACGATGTGCAGCCGCCGGACCCGCTTGACCTTTGGGAAACACCGCCCTTTGAGCCGCGCATTGAACGCAAAGACAATACTGACGAAGGCCGCATCGTTGCCCGCGGCGCCATGGACGACAAAGGCCAGCTCATGACCTTCGTTGAGGCCTGCCGGGCCTGGGCAAAGGTTAAAGGCAGCCTGCCGCTGAACATCACCCTCTTGTTTGAGGGCGAAGAAGAAAGCGGATCAACCAACCTTGAGCCTTTCCTTGAAAAATTCAAAGATGAGCTCAAAGCCGACATGGTCTTTGTTTGCGACACGCTGATGTGGGACAAGGAAACCCCCGCCATCACCGCCATGTTGCGCGGCATGGTGGCTGAAGAGGTCAAGGTCAAGGCGGCGAGCCGTGATCTCCACTCCGGCCTTTATGGCAACGCGGCGCAAAACCCCATCAACATCATCACCCGCATTCTGGGCGACATGAGAACCGCCGATGGCCATGTCAATATTCCGGGCTTCTACGACGGGGTGACCGACATTGACCCGGATGTCCTAGCCCAATGGCAATCCCTTGGCTTCGATGAAGCAGCCTTCTTGGGCGACATTGGCCTTGAAAAGGCTGCCGGTGAAAAAGACCGTCACCTGCTCGAGCAGATCTGGACGCGGCCGACCTGTGACGTCAACGGCATTACCGGGGGCTATACCGGTGACGGCTTTAAGACGGTGATCCCGGCGCAAGCTTCCGCCAAGCTGTCCTTCCGCCTGGTCTCAGGTCAGGACCCGAAAAAGATCCGCACCGCCTTTCAGGAATTCGTCCGTACACGGATCCCCTCTGATTGCTCCGTCGAATTCATTGACCACTCCGCCACGCCTGCCTTTGCCATGGACACTTCCGGTCCCTTCATGGAGGCAGCCGACAGGGAACTTGCCGCCGAATTCGGCAAACCGACCGCTTACATCGGCTGCGGCGGCTCCATTCCCATCGTTGAAAATTTCAAGAACGCGCTCGGCATGGACGCCGCCCTCATCGGCTTTGGCCTTGAAGACGACAAGGCCCACAGCCCGAATGAAAAATATGAGGTCTCCAGCTTCCGCCATGCCTCGCGCTTCTGGGCGCGTTTGCTCGGGGCTTTATAAAGTCTCTGTCATCCCGTGGCTTGACCACGGGATCCAGGAGCACCACCGCATGGCGCCTTAAGAAAGACGCCTGGACCCCGCGATCAAGTCGCGGGGTGACACCATAATGTGTTGGGAACGTTCAAAATGAACTAGGCCCGACCGGGCCTCGGGCGAAAGCCCGCCCCCGCGGAGGCCGTGCGCGGCAAGCGCACTGGCCGTGAGCGATGTCACTTCTTCCGCTCGTAATGCAGCACCCATTTGTCTTCCCAGGTGGCGCCGCCATCGGGTGAGCCCTGCCAGTGCCAGTCGAGGGAGTCCTTCTCAATGTTGCGCCAGATCATGCGCAAGTGCGGCGCTTTTTCATTGAGCCGGATCATGGTGAGTTGAAAGCCTTCTTCGTCCGGCCCGCCGGTGAGATCAAAGAGGCCGCCCTGATTGTCGACCCACATCTGCCGCCAGCCGCCATAGGGCTTGTGGTA
>SBHG01000066.1 GCA_006226305.1 Alphaproteobacteria bacterium
GTTGCCCAGTCCGGCAGCCCGTTCTAAGGGTCCCACTTTGGCAGCGGGCATAAGAGAAATCTGTGCATAAGATCGACCGCGGCAAGACTTGGGGGCGGCAGCTCTCCACAATGAAATTTCGATCGTCCCCCTGACCTGAGAGTTCGTCTGGTAATCCATGGCGCCAGCAAATTTTGTCCATCTGCGCGTCCACAGCGCCTATTCCCTGGCCGAGGGAGCGATCCGGACGCCGGAAATCCTTTCCCTTTGCAAAGAGTTTGAGATGCCTGCCGTCGGAATTGCCGACACGGGCAATCTGTTTGGCGCCTTGGAAATGTCGGACAAACTGGCATCAGGGGGCGTGCAGCCTGTCATCGGCTGTTCGCTTCTGGTCGATATTCCTGAGCTCAACGCTCAGGCCAAGGAAAGCTTCGGCGGCAATCGATTGAATGCCCGACCAACCCTCAAAACGCTCGCCATATTTGCCATGAACGAGCAGGGCTATTTGAATTTGATGGAGCTTTCAAGTCGAGCCTTTCTCGACACGGACGGCATTCAACTGCCACATATCTCGCTCGACCTTTTGAAAAAACATCACGAGGGGCTCATCCTTCTGACCGGGGGGCCGGATGGCCCTATCAACCATCTGGTATGCGAAAACAAGGTGCTCCTGGCACGTGATGTTCTGGTCGGCTTACAAGATGTCTTTGGAGATCGGCTTTATGTGGAGTTGCAGCGCCATTCCCGCGAAGAGGAGGGACGCGCCGAGCCTCATTTGCTCGAACTCGCCTATGATCTTGCCCTGCCAATCGTCGCCACCAACGAGCCTTATTTCCCCAAACGTGACATGTATGAGGCCCATGACGCACTGCTTTGCATTGCCGAGGGCGCCTATGTCATGCAGGACGACCGCCGCACACTGACCGAAGAGCATTATTTTAAGTCACCCAAAGAGATGGAGCTCCTTTTTGCGGATCTGCCGGAGGCCATAGACAATACAGTTGAGATTGCCCGGCGCTGCCACTTTTTCCCCAAAAGTCGCGGGCCCATTCTGCCCAAGTTTTCCAGCGAGGAAGGGCTCGACGAAGCCGCTGAGCTGCGCCGCCAGGCAGAGGCCGGCCTGAAGGATCTCCTGGCGCGCAATGAGCTTTATGTCGATGAACAGGCCTATTGGGACCGGCTTGAAAAAGAACTCGACATCATCATCACGATGGATTTCCCGGGATATTTTCTGATTGTTTCCGACTTCATGAAGTGGACCCGGGCGCAAAATATTCCCGTCGGCGTGCGGGGGTCGGGTGCCGCTTCCATTGTTGCCTGGACCCTCGACATCACCAATCTGGATCCGCTGCGCTTTGATCTTGTCTTTGAGCGCTTCCTCAACCCGGAACGGGTCTCCATGCCGGACTTTGACATCGATTTCTGTCAGGAGCGCCGGCACGAAGTGATCGAATATGTTCAAGACAAATACGGTCATGACCGTGTTGCTCAGATCATTACATACGGTAAGTTTCAGGCACGAATGGCGCTGCGCGATGTTGGCCGCGTTTTGCAAATGCCCTATCCGCAGGTCGATCGCCTTTGCAAGCTGGTACCGAACAATCCGGCCAATCCGACAAGTCTCACCGAAGCCCTGGTCATTGAGCCCAAGCTGCGTGAGGCGCGTGACGAAGAAGAGATCGTCGACCGTATGCTGAAGATCGCCATCAGTCTTGAGGGTCTTTACCGCAACGCGTCAACCCACGCTGCCGGCGTTGTGATTGCCGACCGTCCCTTGCAGGAGCTTGTGCCGGTCTACCGCGACCCGCGCTCCGACATGCCGGTGACGCAGTTCTCGATGAAATGGGTGGAACCGGCCGGGCTGGTTAAGTTCGACTTCCTTGGTTTGAAAACCCTCACGGTCATTGCCAAAACCGAGAGGTTGCTTGCCCGCCGGGGCATCAAGATAAAAACGGATCAGGTGCCCTTCGACGACGAGAAGGCCTATGAGATGCTGGCGCGCGGCGATTCCATCGGCATCTTCCAGCTGGAAAGCTCCGGCATGAAGGACCTCTTGAAAAAGATGAAGCCGGACCGCATTGAAGATCTGATCGCTCTGGTGGCGCTTTACCGTCCGGGACCGATGGATTCCATACCGCGTTACATCGCCTGTAAACATGGCCGGGAAGAGCCTGAATATCTGCACCCCATGCTGGAACCCATTTTGAAGACGACCTTCGGGGTGATGACTTATCAAGAAGATGTGCTTCAGATTGCGCGGGATCTGGCAGGCTATACCCTTGGCGAGGCAGATCTCTTGCGCCGCGCCATGGGCAAGAAAATCCCCGAAGAAATGGACATGCACCGATCGAAATTTATCGAGGGGGCAGGTCTGCGCGGCATTGAAAAATCCGTTGCCGAAAAGATTTTCGACCAGGCGGCCAAATTCGCCGGATACGGCTTTAACAAGGCCCATGCGGCCGCCTATGCACAGGTTGCCTATCAGACCGCTTATCTGAAGGCGAATTTCCCGGTTGAGTTTTTCGCCGGCGCCATGTGTCTTGACATGGGTAACACGGACAAGCTGGCCATCATCCGGCAAGAAGCCTTGCGGCTGGGGATTGTGATCAACCCACCCAATATCAATGTTTCCGAAGCAGACTTTTCCGTGCGCGACGGCGAAATCGACTATGCCCTTGGCGCCATCAAAAACGTTGGCAGACAGGCCATGGAGCATATCGTCGAGGAGCGCAAAGCAAATGGCCCCTTTGGCGACCTCTTCGACTTTGCCCGCCGCGTCGATCCCAAGCAGATCAACAAACGTACCTTTGAGAATCTCACACGGGCAGGGGCCTTCGACAGTCTCAACCCCAACCGGGCCCAGGTTTTGGCATCGGCTGAGATGATCCTCAACCATGCCCATTTGGCCGCTGACGAGCGCCAAAGTAGTCAGGAGAGCTTGTTTGGCGATGCCGGGCTTGAGATGGAGAACCCACCATTGCCCGCAGTCAATGATTGGATGCCGCTTGACCGATTGGGCGAAGAACTTGCGGCGGTTGGCTTTTATCTCTCAGGCCATCCTCTCGACGATTATCAGTTGGCGCTGCGCCAATCCCGCGTGACCTCTTATGCTGAGCTTCTGGCGGACCCGCAAAAGAAGTCCCGGGAGGTGCGTCTTGCCGGCACGATTATTACCAAACAGGTACGCAAATCTCAGCGCACCGGTAAGCCGTTTGCCTTCATCATGCTCACGGATCCAACGGGCCAGTTTGAGGTAACCCTTTTCTCGGAGGCTATTCAGGCCGCAGGAGATTTGCTGGAGGTGGGCCAGTCGATCGTTCTTACCGCCGATGCGCAGTGGGAGGGCACTGCTGACGGGGATGAGCAGCTCAGGCTGCTCTGCCGCTCCATTGCCTCCCTCGATAGTGTGGCCGCCAATGCCGCGAGCTCTCTTAAGGTCTT
>SBHG01000166.1 GCA_006226305.1 Alphaproteobacteria bacterium
TTCGGCAAAGAGGCTGAGCCCACAGCCTTCTTGATCCGCTCTGCGCTTGCTTCCCCGATAAGCAGGTTATAATGGCGCCGTATGTAAGCGATGATGGCTTCATCCATCATATCACCGCCAACGCGCACGGAGCGCGAATAGACAATGCCGCCCAAGGAGATCACAGCCACCTCGGTCGTACCGCCGCCAATGTCGACCACCATTGAGCCAGTCGGCTCGGCAATCGGCAGCCCCGCCCCAATGGCCGCGGCCATGGGTTCAGGGATCAATTTCACGCGGCGTGCGCCCGCTGACAGCGCGGATTCCTGAATGGCCCGGCGCTCAACCGCCGTGGCGCCGGACGGCACACAGACAATAATTTCAGGATTGGCAAAGGAACGACGATTGTGAACCTTGCGAATGAAGTGTTTGATCATTTCCTCGGCCACGTCGAAATCGGCAATGACCCCGTCCCGCATGGGGCGTATGGCTTCAATGTCACCTGGCGTGCGGCCCAGCATCAGCTTGGCTTCATCACCAACAGCTTTGACAACCCGTTTGCCCCCTTTCTGGCTCATGGCCACAACAGAGGGCTCGTTAAGAACGATCCCCCGGCCTTTGACATAAACAAGGGTATTCGCGGTGCCAAGATCAATCGCCATATCCGCGGAGAGAAGGCCAAGAAGACTAGAGAACATATGTGTTGCCCATCGCTGCAATCAATTGAGGTTTTGTCCCCTCCAATTGACAACCAAATGTGAAAAATATGGTTAAGAGCCAGCTTGCCCCGAAATCATGGCCACAAAAAGGAGTGTAAATCTTGTTTGGGGTCGGCGGGGGGCTGCTCTGAAGCGAATTAGAGGCGATTCACCCCGCATTTTACAGCGGAAAATTGCCCCTTACCAAAGATTTATGGAAATTTCCGAGGACGGACCGAATAAGTCGATCACACACCCTCGGCCGAGGTCAGATCCATGTCCGGCGGCGCCGTGCGGGCCCGCTTGGTCAAAAGCCGGTTAAGAGCATGAATATAGGCCCGGGCCGAGGCTACCAGCGTGTCCGTATCGGCTCCCTGACCCAGCACGATCTTGCCTCCTTCAGAAAGGCGCACACTCACTTCCGCCTGGGCGTCCGTACCGCCGGTCACCGCATGCACTTGGTAGAGCTGCAAGCGCGCCTCATGAGGATAAAGCGCCCGGATGGCTTTGAAGGTCGCATCCACCGGTCCATCGCCGTTGGCGGTCGTCTCTCGCATCTCGCCGTCCACTTCCATTTTCAGGGTTGCTTCTTGCGGACCCTCGCTGCCCGCGATGATCCTGAGTGAAACAAATTTCACCGCATCATTGTCGCGGCCCACCTCATCGTCCACCAGCGCCATGATGTCTTCGTCAAATACCTCGCGTTTTTTATCCGCCAGATCTTTAAAACGCCGAAAGGCGTCATTGACCGCATTGTCCCCGAGACGATAGCCAAGCTCTTCCAGCTTGGCACGGAAGGCATGGCGGCCGGACAGCTTGCCCAAAACCAGTGAGGTTTCTTTCACGCCGACACTTTCCGGCGTCATGATCTCGTAAGTTTGGTTGTTTTTCAGCATGCCGTCCTGATGAATGCCGGACTCATGAGCAAAGGCATTCTTGCCGACAATGGCCTTGTTGTATTGCACCGGAAAGGAAGTGATCGAGGAAACAAGCTTCGAGGCTCGCGCAATCTCTGTCGTCACGATACCGGTTTCCATCGGCATGGCGTCCGACCGGGTCTTGAGCGCCATGACAATCTCTTCCATCGCCGCATTGCCTGCCCGCTCGCCGAGCCCGTTGATGGTACACTCCACCTGACGCGCGCCGCCGAGCACACCCGCCAGCGAATTGGCGACCGCCAGACCCAAATCATTGTGGCAATGGGTCGACAGGATCGCCTGATCCATATTGGGAACCCGGTTGATCAGCATTTCAAAGACCGCTTGATATTCCGACGGCACCGCATAACCCACCGTGTCGGGAATATTGATCGTCGTCGCCCCCGCCTTGATCGCTGCTTCCACGCAGCGGCAGAGGAAATCCGGATCCGTGCGAGTGGCGTCTTCCGCCGACCACTCCACATCATCGACCAGTGACCGCGCCAGGGTCACACTGCCCACAACCGCTTCCAGAACCGCTTCGGGCTCCATCTGCAGCTTGTGCTTCATATGCACGGGGCTTGTAGAAATAAATGTGTGGATACGTTTGCGCTCGGCATGTTCAAGCGCTTCCGCCGCGCGGTGAATATCGGCCGCGCCAGCGCGGGCCAGTCCGCAAATCACAGGCTTGCGCGCCACCTTGGCAATCTCGCGCACCGCTTCAAAATCGCCGTTAGAGGCAATCGGGAAACCTGCCTCGATAATATCAACGCCAAGCGTTTCCAGCATCTCCGCGATGCGCAGCTTTTCGGTAAGGTTCATGGCGGCGCCGGGCGACTGCTCGCCATCGCGCAAGGTGGTGTCAAAAATTCGAACGTAATTATCTGATGTCGTACTCATGGGGCTCTTCCAAGCTCAAAATCTGTTGAAACTGTATTCCGTTACTCTCCTCCTCTAGTCGCTTGGGCCTGCCACACATGAGCAAGCCCGACGAAGCGCCTAGAGGCTGCTAAGGAGGAGTAGTTCGGAAATGAGAAGAGCGCCGAGGGGCGAGCAGGAGCGATCGCTGGCAGAAATTGCCAGGTCTTCCAAGCTCAAGCTGAAAATGGATCGGTCCATTATTCCCTCGTCAAATAGCAAGGCGCCGGGCGGTTTTGCCCCAGCGCCTTGCGCTATAGGTCCTGTTTAGCGGAAATCCGCCGCAAAAGGCAAGCCCCAAAAGCCTGCCCAGCCATCAGTTCTTCGACTGATCCACCATCCGGCGCTCGGCGATCCACGGCATCATGGCGCGCAGCCGCTCACCCACGTCTTCGATGGGATGGGCGGCATTGAGCGCCCGGGTGGCCTTAAAGCTCGCCTGATGCGCCTTGTTTTCCAGCATCCAGTCGCGCGTGAAGCGTCCGGTCTGAATGTCCGTCAGAACCTTCTTCATCTCCGCCTTGGTTTCGTCGGTGATGATCCGCGGGCCGGTAACATATTCACCGTACTCTGCCGTGTTGGAGATCGAATAGTTCATATTAGCGATGCCGCCTTCGTAGATGAGATCAACAATGAGCTTCACCTCGTGCAGGCACTCAAAGTAAGCCATCTCCGGCGCATAGCCGCCTTCCACCAGGGTTTCGAAACCAGCGCGGATCAGCTCCACCAGGCCGCCGCAAAGAACCGCCTGCTCACCGAAGAGATCCGTTTCGCATTCTTCGCGGAAGGTGGTCTCAATGATACCCGCACGGCCACCGCCGATGGCAGAGGCATAGGAAAGGCCAAGATCATGCGCATTGCCGGTCGCATCCTGGTGGACAGCGATGAGACACGGCACGCCCGCGCCGCGCTGATATTCAGCCCGCACTGTGTGGCCAGGCCCTTTTGGCGCTACCATCAGCACATCGATGTCCGAGCGCGGCTCAATCAGCTTGAAATGCACCGCCAGCCCATGGGCAAACAAAAGCGCGGCACCTTCTTTCAGATTGTCGCGGATTTCATCCGCATAAATGTCGGCCTGAAGCTCGTCCGGTGTCAGCATCATCACCACATCCGCCCAGGCGGCAGCATCGGCAACACTCTTCACCTGAATGCCCTGCGCCTCAGCCTTGGCGGCGGAGGTGGAACCTTCGCGCAAACCCACGGCCACATCAGCCACACCGCTGTCGCGCATGTTCAGCAAATGGGCATGGCCCTGACTGCCAAATCCGATGACAGCCACTTTCTTACCCTTGATCAAGTTCAGGTCGGCATCGCGGTCGTAATAAACCCGCATGGGAAAATCCTTTCTTATGTGGAGGGGTTTGCTCCCCTCTCCTATTTAAAAACTACATATTTGAGGCGCCGCGACCGATGGCCACAACACCCGTTCTGGAAACTTCAACAAGGCCAAGCGGCCGCATGAGATTGACAAAGGCATCAATCTTCGACGGCGCCCCGGTTAGTTCAAAAACAAACGAGGAATGAGTGGTATCAATCACCCGCGCCCGAAATGCCTCAGACAGTCGCAGGCTTTCAACCCGTTTCTCACCGGTACCCACAACCTTGACCAGCGCCATTTCGCGCTCAATGGAGTCATATTCGACCGTCAGATCCACCACCTTATGCACCGGCACCAGGCGCCCAAGCTGGGCCTTGATCTGTTCAATGATCATTGGTGTGCCCGTGGTCACGATAGTAATCCGCGAGGTATGGCCCTCATGGTCCACCTCGGCCACGGTCAGGCTCTCGATGTTATACCCACGACCGGAAAACAGGCCGATGACGCGCGCCAACACACCTGCTTCGTTGTCGACCAACGCGGCCAGGCAGTGGCGTTCCTGAATTTCTTCTTTCATAATGGACATGATCGGCTGCTTTCTCTTGTCCAGACCTCAGACGAGGATCTTGCCTTCTTCGGAAACCTCGTGAGATTCCTTTTCCGTACCGAATAACATTTCATTATGCGCGGCGCCTGAGGGGATCATCGGGTAACAGTTTTCTTCGGTCACCACCACACAGTCAAACAGCACCGGTCCTGGCGTCTCAATCATCTCGGCGATCTTGTCCTCTAGCTCGTCTGGATGCTCCACCCGAATACCCTTACCGCCGTAGGCATCCGCCAGCTTGACGAAATCCGGCAAGGCATCCGTATAGGAGTGCGAGTAGCGCCCGCCATGCAGAAGTTCCTGCCATTGGCGCACCATGCCCATATATCCGTTGTTGAGGATGAACACTTTGACCGGCAAATCGTACTGCACGGCGGTCGACATTTCCTGCATGTTCATCAAAATCGATGCGTCCCCGGCAATATCAATGCAGAGCGACTTCGGATGCGCCACCTGGGCGCCAATCGCCGCCGGAAACCCATACCCCATGGTGCCAAGCCCGCCTGAGGTCATCCAGCGATTGGGCTCTTCAAAATGAAAATGCTGGGCCGCCCACATCTGATGCTGGCCGACTTCCGTGGAAATATAGATATCCTTGTCCTTGACTGCCTCGTAGAGGCACTGGATCGCCTGCTGCGGGCGGATCTTGTCCTTGTAGGGTTTATATTCGAGGCACTTAACGTGTCGCCATTCGTCAATCTGCTGCCACCAGCGGGCAACTGCTTGCTTATTGGTTTGACGCCCCTTCGCCTTCCAGACCCGAACGAGGTCTTCCAGCACATGCGCAACATCGCCAACAATTGGCACATCCACGCGAACCGTCTTGTTGATTGATGAGGGGTCAATGTCGATATGCACCTTCTTCGATCCCGGGCTGAATTTATCAATCCGGCCCGTCACACGGTCATCAAACCGCGCGCCAACGCAAATCATCAGGTCACAGTCATGCATGGCATAATTGGCTTCCACCGTTCCATGCATACCCAGCATACCGATCCATTGCTTATCCGACGCGGGAAAAGCGCCAAGGCCCATAAGTGTAGAGGTCACGGGGAAGCCCGTTGCCCGGGCGAGCTCGCGCAGGAGCTGGCTTGCCGCCGGCCCTGAATTAATAACCCCGCCACCGGTATAAAAGATTGGGCGCTCCGCCTTGCCGATCATATCGGCAACTTCAGTGATGACTTTCAGATCGCCCTTCAGTTTCGGCACATAGGTCTTGTGGGTGATATTTTCGGGACCGCGATAGACCGCTTCGGCAAATTGAATGTCTTTCGGCAGATCCACGACCACAGGCCCCGGTCGTCCGCTTTTGGCCACATAAAAGGCCTCATGCAAGGTCCGCGAAAGATCTTCGGGTCGCTTCACCAGCCAATTATGCTTTGTGCAAGGCCGGGTGATGCCAACGGTGTCGGCTTCTTGAAAGGCGTCACTGCCAATGAGATGGCTGGCCACCTGCCCCGACAGACAAATAACAGGAATGGAATCAAGTAACGCATCCGCCAGACCTGTCACCGCATTTGTGGCCCCCGGACCCGAGGTCACCAAAAAAACACCCGGCTTACCTGTGGAGCGCGCATAGCCCTCAGCCGCATGGGCAGCCGCTTGTTCATGACGCACCAGCACGTGTCGGATCTTGTCGGTCTTAAAAAGAGCGTCATAGATCGGCAGCACCGCCCCACCTGGATAACCAAAAATCACGTCCACACCCTGATCCACCAGGGCTTGAACGACGATCTCGGCTCCAGACATTTGAGGCGATGGCATGACACGCATCCTTAAATTTCAGTCACAAAAATAAATAGCGCCGCTTAATGCTCTTGACGAAATACCCTTCGCAAGTGCGAAAAACGGCGCAAACGCGGGCGCAAGCTATCCACTTGACGCCCCAAGGTCAACCCATTTTAGCGAATAAATGATAATATTTCCTCTATTTTCCTTTCCAATTGTTGCTCTGACACCGCATTCCACGAAATCATCTGATTCCGGAACCAGGTCATTTGTCGCTTGGCGTAGCGCCGGGTCTGCATTTTCGCCCGCAGCCGGGCCTCTTCGAGGGTAAATTCGTCGTCCAGATATCGACTGAGCTCCGGCACACCGAGCGCCTTAAGAGCAGGCAAATCTGGTGGTAATTGGCGGTTTTTCAACGCCCGAACCTCATTAAGCGCCCCGCCCTCCATCATCAGGTCAAAACGCCGGTCGCAGCGCTCGTAAAGCCAGTCCCGCTCGGGCTTCAGGACAAATTGCCCCACCTCGCCGGTAAACAGCGGCACACGCGGCTCCTTTTGCCAATCACTCAGAGGCCGCCCGGTCGCCTTGAAGACCTCCAGGGCCCGGGCAAGCCGCTGTCGGTCAGTGGGCTTAAGCTGCCCGGCGATCTGCGGGTCCACCTCGCGCACCTGCGCCAACACCGCCTCAACCCCCTCCGCCTCAAGCAGGGCGCGCACCTCAGATCGCACCTCTCCAGGCACATCGGGGATGGGCGACAGACCGTCAGTCAAAACACTGAAGTATAGCCCGGTGCCGCCGACGACGATCGGCAAAGCGCCCGCCGCGCGCGCAGCCTCGATTTCCGCCAGAGCCTGGATGCCCCACTCGCCAACTGAATAAGGCGCCGCAGCATCCAGATGCCCATAAAGCCGGTGCGGGGCTTCGCTCTCTTCTAATTCGCTCGGCCGCGCGGTAATAACCCGCAGGTCTCGATAAACCTGCATCGAATCCGCATTGATGATGACACCGCCATAACGTTTTGCGAGCGCAAGCGCCAAAGCGGACTTGCCGCTGGCAGTCGGGCCTGCAATAAGGAGGGCGTCAATGTTCGGCGTCATGCCTTTTCGTCTCGCTCAATGTAGTTGCTATCCCACGTGTCATACATCCTCACGCTCATCGCCGAAAGAGAAACCGGCCTTCTGACCCCTGAACTCCTTGCCAGCCTTGGCGCTCCTGCAGCCGGTGACTGGAGCTGTTTAAGTGAGGGCGAGGCTTACGAGCTGCCCGTCACCCAGCCCTTGGATCTGACGTCCCTGCTGGCAGACAAGCCAATCGACTGGGCCATCACCCCGGCCGAAGGTCGACGCAAAAAGCTGCTGCTCGCTGACATGGATTCCACCATGATCAAGGAAGAATGCGTCGATGAAATCGCCGACCATTTAGGCGTAGGACCGAAAGTAGCTGAAATCACCCAGCGTGCCATGAACGGCGACCTTGAGTTTGAACCCGCCTTGCGCGAGCGCGTCGCCCTCCTAAAAGGACTGCCGATTTCCGATCTAGAAGAGATCTTCAAAACCCGCATCCATTGCCGTGAGGGCGGTCGCACATTGGTACAGACCATGCGGGCACACGGTGCCAAAGCGGCGCTGGTCTCCGGCGGCTTTACCTTTTTCACCACACGCGTTTCAGCCGCCCTCGGGTTTGAGGCAAGCCGCGCCAATACCCTCAATGAAAACGGCGGCGTTCTTGACGGCACCGTCGGCGAACCCATCCTTGGCCCCGAGGCCAAGGTCGAAGCCCTCACCCACTACTGCAAAGAATATGGCCTCACACATGATGAGGTCATCGCGGCCGGAGATGGCTCCAATGATGTCGGCATGATCCGCGCCGTGGGGTTGGGCGTTGCCATTCACGCCAAGCCGGTGTTGGAGCGCGAAGCCGATGCCTGCATCCGCCACACTGGTCTCACCAGCCTGCTCTTCCTGCAAGGCTATCGGCGGGACGAATTTATCACTGAATAACAAGTTCCCCCGCACAGGCCCAGCGCTTTAGACGCACTGGCCGTGAGCAAAAAGACTCACCCCTCGTCCTGAACCGTAACAAAGGTCATGGTACCTTGACGGCTCAGCAGCAAAAGGACAGGCTTACCGCCACTGACCTGTTTGTTCTGCTCGATCTGTGACACCACGCTGTCGGGAGAAAAGACCTCGCGCTGACCAACTTCAACGATGACATCGCCCGGTCGCACCCGGTCCCGCGCCGGGCTGTCATAAGCCACATCGACCACAAGAACACCGCGCACACCGCCGTCAATGCGGTATTTGCTACGCGACGCGTCGGTAAGTTCGATGAGCGTTAATCCATAGACCGTCCGGGTTTCTTCTTTGTCCGGCGCCACATCCGCCTGAGCAATCTGAGCCGGTTCTTCTTCAAGCTTTTCAACTTTCACTGTCGCGCTGCGCGCATCACCGTCGCGCACAAAAACCACAGGCGCCCGCGCGCCGACTTTGGTCTTCCCGACCACTCGCGGCAAATCCTTCATGCGATCAATCGGTTGATCATTAAATGACAAGATGATGTCACCAACTTTCAGACCCGCTTTATCTGCCGGACTGTCTTCAACCACCGCTGCTACCAGTGCGCCCTTGTCGCTATCAAGTCCGAGACTGGAGGCGATCTCCGGCGTCACGTCCTGCACCCGAACACCAAGCCAGCCGCGCTCCACCTCGCCCTTGTCTTTAAGCTCTGCAACGATTTCCTGGACCACTTCAGAGGGAATGGCAAAACCGATCCCCACAGATCCACCCGTCGGTGAATAGATCGCCGTATTCACACCGATCACGCGTCCGGAGAGATCAAACAGCGGACCCCCTGAATTGCCCTGGTTGATGGAAGCATCGGTCTGAATAAAATCCGCATAAGGGCTGCCCCGCCCAAGCTCCCGGTGGCGGGCCGAAATGATCCCGGCTGTGACCGTACCGCCAAGACCAAAGGGATTACCAATCGCGATAACCCAGTCCCCCACCCGCGCGGTCTCACTTGAACCCAGTTCCACATAAGGCAGAGCTTTGTTCGGGGACACCTTGAGCAAGGCAATATCTGTTTTGGCATCTGCCCCGATCACCTTGGCCTTCAGCTTTCGGCCATCGGTCAGATTGACAGTTATTTCAGAGGCGCCATCGATCACATGGTGGTTCGTAACAACAAGCCCTTCTGGATCAATGACAAACCCGGTGCCCTGGGAAATGATCTGCCGCGGGCTGGGCTGGCGGTCAAGAAACTGGCGAAACTGATCAGCAAAAGGCAGCCCTCCCGGCACGTCCTCGTCCTCTTCTGGCGCAATCTTTTGTTCGGTCGTGATGTTGACCACGGCCGGCGCCAGAACCTCGGCAATGTCGGCGAAACTGCGCGGTCGCTCATCGGCCAAGGCAGGAAGGCTCAGGGCCAATGCCCCAAGCAGGAGCAATGCCAACAAAAGAAGTTTCTGCCGAACAGCGCGCACGGCAAGGGCGCGTGATTGAACTTTCGTCTTAACCATGGATCTACCCATTTTCCCCCAATCCAAGGCCACATTGTTACACGGAATTCGGCCCGTGTAGCCAAAAAAGAGGCACAAGATGGGACATTTGAGACACTTTGGCGTGATCAACGCAAGAAACCTGCCAAACGACCTGTCTCATAAAACAAGGTAAATGAGGAGACACCCCACGAGCGCAAGACTGAGCCCGAATGTGCTGACCTGCCTGTCCGGCAGCTTCAAAACCTCAGCCATGAGGCGTTTGACGCCCCCAGGAAAAAGGCCATAGACCAGACCCTCAATGACGAGAACCAAGCCTATGGCCAGCATAATGACCGTAAAGGTGGTCACTTACTTTTTGCCTTTGGCATCCGAGAAATATTTAAAGAACTCACTCTCTGGCGACAGCACCAGTGAGGTATCGGAGGCCTTCAACGAAGCTCGATAAGCCTGCATGGAACGGTAGAACTCAAAGAACGCCGGATCACGAGAAAAGGCCTCGGCAAAAACGCGGTTACGTTCCGCTTCCCCTTCCCCGCGAAGGATCTGGGATTGCTTTTCCGCCTCCGCCAGAATGATTGTCCGATCACGGTCGGCCGTAGCGCGAATTTGTTTGGCCATCTTTTCACCGTTCGCGCGTTCTTCCGCCGCTTCCCGTTGACGCTCGGTAATCATGCGCTGCACAACGGCTTGACTGTTTTGCCGGGGAAGGTCCGCCCGAATTATCCGGATATCATAGACTTCGACACCAAGATCCGAAGCCCGGCGATTGGTGTCTTCAGTAATTTTTCGCATCAACTGCGTCCGGTTTTCAGTAATCACTTCCTCGACCGTTGCATCACCCAACGCACCACGCAGGGCTGAATCCGAAATGGAATTCAGTCGCCCTTCCAGCCCCTGAACTGTCACAACCCGCTGGTAGAATTTGAGAGGATCAGTAATCCGATAGCGAAGGACGGCATCCACCACGAGACGCCGGTTACCTTCAACAATCACTTCTTCGGATTGCATGTGATACGGCAAAAGCCGTTTGTCGTAAGTAATGACATTTTGATACGGAAGTTTGAAATAAAGCCCAGGGTCCTGCCGTACAGCCTTAATATCGCCGAACTGGAGCACCAGAGCTTGCTCAGCCTGTTGCACCGTATAAACCGATGTTAAGCCAACAAACCCCAAACCAATGAGAATGACACCGATAATAGTTTTCATGTTTTCTCTCCCCGACCTACTGCTGACGCTTTTTCAACTGATCTAGGGGCAGATAAGGAACTGCACCACCATCACTGTCGAGGATAATTTTGTCCGTCCCGTTAAGGACATCTTCCATCGTCTCCAGGAAAATACGCTGCCGCGTTACATCTGGCGCCAGCCGATATTCGTCGTATACCGAAATAAAGCGTTGAGCCTGACCTTCCGCCTCGGCAATTGTCTGCTGTTTAAAGGCTTCCGCCTCGGCAATGATCCGGCTTGCATCACCTTCGGCGATCGGAACAATCTTATTTGCGTATGCCTGTGCTTCATTTTGGAGGCGCTCTCGGTCTGCCTTCGCCGCTTGCACATCGCGCGCCGCATCGACAGCCTGGGGATGCGGATTTACGTCTTTCAAGTTCACTTCAGTAATCATGACGCCCATGTCGTAGGAATCGAGAATTGACTGCATGTGTTCTTTGACAGAATCTTGGACCGCATCACGACCTGTTGTCGTCAAAACAAGAAATTTGCTCTGCCCGACCACTTCCCGTATCGCGCTTTCCGCGGTTGACTTGATGACTTGCGAGTGGTCACTGACATTAAAGAGATACTTCGCACCATCGATAATCAAATACTGAACGACAAAACTGATATCGACGATATTTTCGTCGCCGGTCAGCATTAGTCGCTCACTTTCATTTTGACCAACCGTCAAGTTGTACTGCTCGGTCACCTTCAAAATGATGACATCCTCAATCGGGAACGGCATATGCCAATTCAGACCCGGCTGCGTGGTCGCCACGTGTTGACCAAAACGCAGCACATATCCATTTTCAGCGGCCCCCACCCGGTAAACACCGGAGAACATCCAAAGCGTGATGGCTATCAGGGCAATCAGCAGATACCCCGCCTTGCCACCAGGCACCAGGGAGCCGAATTGATCGCGACCGCGTTTCAGGAGCTCTTCCAGATCCGGCGGCTGTTGTCCGCGGTTACCTCCGCCTCCAGGGTTGGGTCCTTGGCCCCAGGGACCGCGCGGGCCTCCTGAGTTGCGGTCGCCGCCGCCGTTATTACTGCTCCATGGCATGAGATTGGGCTCTCCTGATAAATATCCGCACGGGGAATGCGGGATTGGGGTCGAATTGTCGCGAGGGAGTAGAAAAATCGAACTCCCTGTTGATCGATTCCTGATAGGCGTTATATGACAGACGCCCCAACCGCGCAATGAGCGGTCGGGCCCTTCCGATCCTCCCTACCAAAAACTCTAGAAGATGATTTGGGGGATTTTCAGGACTTTTCAACCGCTGTGCGCTGATTTTGAAAGGCTATAATGCATGTCCGCTCCTCTGAAAGACGCCGTTGTCGCAGCGCTCGATACCATCATCGATCCGGAATCCGGCAAAAGCGTCACTGCGCTCGGGCTGATTGAGGGCCTGGTCGTCAAGAACGGCCATGTCGGCTTCTCGATTGAGGTCGATCCGGCGCAAGGGGCGAAGATGGAACCCCTGCGCAAGGCCTGCGAAAAAGTTGTCTACGGCGTACCTGGCGTCCTCTCTGTCACGGCGGTACTCACCGCTCATGCGGCAAATGCTGCTCCAGGCGGCGCGCCGCGTACCCAGGCACCGCGCCCACAGCCTCACAGTCATTCCCATGGCTCCCCGAGCCTGGACGGCATTAAAAACGTCAAACACATTATCGCGGTTGCCAGCGGCAAAGGCGGCGTTGGCAAATCCACTGTGGCCGTCAATCTCGCTGCGGCGCTCGCCAAGCTCGGATTGAATGTCGGCCTCCTCGACGCCGACATCTACGGCCCCTCGATCCCGCGTATGCTGGGCATCAAGGGAAAACCTGATTCCGATGGCAAGAAACTTCAGCCCATGGAAAACCATGGCCTTAAATGCATGTCCATCGGCTTTATGGTGGACGAAGACACACCCATGATCTGGCGTGGCCCCATGGTGCAAAGCGCACTCACTCAAATGTTGGGGGATGTCAATTGGGGAGCGCTCGACGTGCTGGTGGTTGACATGCCGCCCGGTACAGGCGATGCGCAGCTCACCATGGCCCAGCGCGTGCCGCTCTCCGGCGCGGTGATAGTCTCAACACCGCAGGAGATCGCTCTCATTGATGCCCGCAAGGGACTTGCCATGTTCCAGAAGACCGAAGTGCCGATCCTCGGCCTCATCGAAAACATGGCCTACTTCATCAGCCCGGAAAGCGGTGAAAAATCCTATATCTTCGGCGAAGGCGGCGCCCGCCGCACGGCCGAAAAGCTCGGCGTGCCTTTCCTTGGTGAAGTGCCGCTCCATATGGATATCCGCGCCCGCTCCGACGAAGGTCAGCCGCTGGTAGCCTGCGATGACACCCACCCGCAAACCGCTGACTTTGTCGCGATTGCCGAGAAAGTCATGGGGGCCCTTGGCGCCGGTGCCGCAAAGCCCGTACCAAGAATTGTGGTGGAGTAAAACCTTAAAATATTGTCATTCCGCGACTTGATCGCGGAATCCAGTCAAAATGACATACCTCATCCTGAGGAGCGCGAAGCGCGTCTCGAAGGATAAGACAAGTCCTCCATGCTTCGAGACGAGCCCTTCGGGCTCTCCTCAGCATGAGGAATCATATCGTGGAACCCCCGCCTGCGCGGGAACACGCTCTGCTGAGAACATCACTTATTCAAAAAATTAAGCGCCAGGCCCGGCCGGTTCCACTCTACTTGCGCCAGACGCCCGGTGGTCGACAGGCAAATCGTTGCAGTTTTAAGATCCGGCCCACCAAAACAGATGTTGGTGGTGATGACGTCATCAAAGGCATGGTGCACAACAGATGAGCTGTCCGGCGAGATTTCCGTGATGCCGCCGTTGAGGATCGTCGCCACGCAGATGTGGCCATCTGCCGTCACGGCCAGGGAGTCGAACATCTGATGCCCCGGAAGTCCCGCAATACACTCACCGACAAACCGCCCCACCGGTTCAATCTCGCCCGGCGCAACGACTTTGAAACGCCAAAGTCTGCTGGTTATGGTCTCCGCCACATAAACAAAATCTTCGTCCGGCGACAAACCAACCCCGTTAGGCTCAACCATGGGGAAAACCACTTCACGGATTTCTGACCCGTCGATCTTGGCATAATAGAGGCCGCCCCTGTCGCGCTTGCGACTTTCTCCTTTACCGTGATCGGTAAACCAGAACCCGCCCTGGCGATCAAAAACAATATCGTTAGGACCGCGTAAGGGATTGCCATTGCACTCAGTATAAAGGACTTCAGATTTGCCGGTCGCCAGATCGACCCGCTCAATTCGCCCACCGGAATAATCCGCAGCCATATTGCCGGGGAACAAAAGCCCGCCCACTTCACGCCATTGGAACCCGCCATTGTTGCAGACATAGCAAGCGCCATCGGGCCCGATCGCGGCCCCGTTCGGCCCGCCGCCTAGATCCGCGATCACTTCAATCGAGCCGTCCGGCTGAACCCGGCTCAGCGTACCCCGCGCGATTTCGACCAGCACGATAGAGCCATCGTCCATGGCAATCGGTCCTTCGGGGAACTTCAATCCTTCTGCGATAATGGTCATGGCACGTTTTCCTCCTGTTTCTTTTTTAACAGAAAGGTGCCTCACCAAATTGAGATGAGCAAGCTCTTTAGCGGCGCAGGACTTTAGGCAATAGCACAAGGACGGTGATGGAAAGGCCGGGCAGCAAACTGCGTGGCAGAACTGTCATCAGCGTCACATCCGGAAAGCTGGGCTTGACCCGGAAGTACCAGAACAAGGCATACCCAATTGCGCAGAGCACCACTGGCGTCACGAGAGTCACAAGCCAGCCGCCTACACCGTCCATGCGCGCAACCAAACCTTTTGACAGATAAAACGGCGCCACCGCCGTCATAACAACCAGAATGGCTACTTGAATGGCATATTCCGTATTCCAGGCGTTATAGCCTGCAAAATACTTGAGGGCGGTATACCCGATCAGAAACAAGACCCAAAGGCCGGTTTGCAATCGAAGTGCCATAGCTTTCTCCTACTAGTCTTCAAAACGCGCGCAAACCTATCATGCTGCGGCAAAGGCAGAAGTCACAATATTGTGCACGGCCGATCTCCACGAATGTAAACTTGTTACCAGAACCTGCCCTCTCTTATCGCACCACGACTCAATTTATCCGGACAAAGTTTCGATATTCCGACGACAAACTTGACCGGTTCCAAATAATCCCCCTAAACTTTTCCAACACTCAGTGTAAGGAGAAAACCATGGGCGAACACGGCAAAATTCAAGCGGCCAATGAGGCAATGGCAGGAATGATCAATGCCAAAGATTCGGCGTCTACGGCGGGGTGTTACACAAGCGACGGCATTATCCTCCCTCCCGGCGCTCCGCCCATCCAGGGCTCAGAAGCCCACAAGGCATTCTGGCAGAACATGATTGAGGCAGGCCTCACGGACGTTGAAATCACATCAAATGAGATAGGTCTCTTCGGAGATCAGGCCATTGACCGCGGCACCCTGACAGGCAAACTGGGCGACCAGGCCGCTGTCGGAAAATATATTGTCTGGTGGAAAAAAACAGCGGACGGCTGGAAAATCTACAACGATATTTTCAACTTCGACACTTAAGTCACCCGCTCAAGCGTCACGAAGGAAAAGGCAAGGCCGGATTTCGCATCCGTGAGACGGCTTGAGCGCTCGACCTCCATCCACGCACCTTCTGGCACCGGAAAGAAAGTGTCGCCGTCAACCTCCGCGTCGATCTCGGTCACGTAAAGCCGATCGGCATATGGCAAGCTCTGACCGTAGATTTCAGCGCCACCGATCACCATAATCTCGTCAGCCGCCTGCATATGCGCCACATCGCGCGCCACATGCAGGGCTTCATCGACAGACGAAACCACCAGCACATCCTCGGCCTCAAAGGACAAGTCCCGCGTCACCACAATATTGGTGCGACCCGGCAAGGCCTTGCCGATAGACTGGAAGGTCTTGCGCCCCATAATGACCGGCTTGCCCATGGTCACACGCTTGAAGAATTTAAGATCCTCTGACAAATGCCAGGGCATGGTGCCATCCTTGCCGATGACCCTGTTTTTTGAATGAGCCACAATAAGGGCGAGCTTGGCATCCATCACGCGTCAGACCGCGATCGGTGCCGGAATGCTGGCCGCCGCCTCGTAACCCACTAGCTCAAAGTCTTCATATTTGAAGTCAAACAGCGAACGGATCTCCGGATTAAGATGCATCTCCGGCAAGGGACCCGGCGTCCGGGTCATTTGCAGATCCGCCTGCTCAAGGTGATTAAGGTAGAGGTGCGCGTCACCGAGTGTATGAATAAACTCACCGGGCTGAAGGCCCGTGACCTGCGCCACCATCTGGGTCAAGAGTGCATAGGAGGCAATATTAAACGGCACGCCCAAAAAGATGTCGGCGCTGCGCTGATAAAGCTGACAGGAGAGTTTGCCCTCCGCCACATAGAACTGGAAGAGACAGTGACATGGCGGCAGCGCCATTTGATCCACCAAAGACACATGCCAGGCGCTGACGATGTGACGCCGCGAGTCCGGATTGTTCTGCAAGCTATCAAGAAGCTTGGTAATCTGATCCGTGGTGGTTCCGTCCGGATTGGGCCAGGAGCGCCACTGCGCCCCGTAAACCGGACCCAAATTGCCCTCCGCATCCGCCCATTCGTCCCAAATGCTAACCCCGTTTTCCTTCAGATACCGAATATTGGTGTCCCCTGAAAGGAACCACAGGAGCTCGTGGATGATGGATTTCAGATGCAGCTTTTTCGTGGTCAGAACCGGAAAACCCTGCGCCAGATCAAACCGCATCTGATGCCCGAACACGCTCAAGGTTCCCGTGCCCGTGCGGTCGGTTTTTTTGGCGCCCTCCTGGCGCACCTTGGAAAGTAGGTCCAGATACTGCTGCATGGGGCGATTTTTGCCACGATTCGAGAAAGCTCACGAGATGGAATAGATTCTGCCCACACCTTTAAATCCCCTGAGGATATTGCTATATAGAAAGGGTCAGCCTGGCTGACTATGGCGATAAACGAGCATGTAATAAGCGGATCGGACCCGGGGGCAGTACCCGGCGCCTCCACCAAATTCGTGGAAACTCGCGGCTTTTGCGGGGGCGAACCAGGATCGACGGACGTGTAAAGATGTATCTTTCGCCCGGTATGGTTCCGCTGTTATCGGGCCATTTTTACAAGTGCCAATGATAATGAAATGGTACTCGCTGCCTAACATTAGGTAAGCGGGGTTCGGGAGGCACCTGGCAACAGAAGCCTCCCACTTTATGTTTGGG
>SBHG01000098.1 GCA_006226305.1 Alphaproteobacteria bacterium
ACCAGGACCGCAAGGCGACCAAGGACCACAAGGCGAAAAGGGGCCGATTGGTGATCAGGGCCCACGCGGCGAGCGCGGCCCGCAAGGAAATCTAACCCCGCGCAGTGTCCAAATTCGTTCTGAAACCTCAGCCAAATCCGCAGTAAGCCCCAAAACCATTGCCGCGCCCTGTAAGAAAGGGGAGTTGGCGGTCAGCGGCGGTTATGCGTTTTCCTCGGTCACGCAGACAAGCCAGACAACTGTCAACGGCTACGTGACCGAGAACCATCCAGAAAAAACCGACGACAACCTTTATAGCTGGAAAGTCACGGCCCATCTGCCGGACAGCGGCTCGGGGGTGCAGCTCAATTGGGCGCTCACGGCTTATGCGATTTGTATTCGATACGAATAAGATCCAATTGGCGCGTGCCGACGTATAGGGCTTAAGCGATCTGTCACAATTTTGCGTGATCGGCTCGGCGGCGAGACCGGTATCGCTGGCCTTTGCGCGCCCCTTGTGTAGGCTAATTCTGAAAAGGCTCTATAAAGCAACAAACTCCTAGGAGCTCATGGCGACCCCGCGGCCCAATATTTCAGACCGTGTCATGAATGGCGGCACGAGCCTGCCAGACGGCAAGCCCGTGCCGGGCCTTTTGCGCGGCTTCTATGGGCTCGGGCAATCCGCCGAAGCCATCAAGAACTGGGCCTTTGGCACCCTCCTCCTGATTTATTATGTTCAGGTTTTGGGCCTGTCTGGCTCCCTCGCGGGGCTGGCCATCGCCATCGCCCTCGGCTTTGATGCGATTTCCGACCCGGCCGTTGGGTCACTTTCCGATAACTTCCGATCCAGATTTGGCCGTCGTCACCCTTTCATGATCGGCGCCCTTCTGCCTCTGCCCCTTTGTTTCTTTTTGCTCTTCTGGCCACCAGCGGGCCTGAGCGGGTTTAGCCTCTTTCTCTGGCTCACAACCTTTACTGTTTTAACCCGGACGGCCCTGACCTTCTTCAACGTCCCCTATCAGGCCCTCGGCGCGGAACTCAGCCGCGACTATCATGAACGCACCGTCATCGTCATGTTTCGGATGGGCATCGGCTATGTAGCCGCCCTGCTCATCGTCTTTGTCGCCTTCACTTTCTGGTTCGTCTCCACAGAGGAAACACCGGACCCTCAGCTCACCCGCGAACCTTATTTGAGTTTTGCGATCACCTGCGCCGCCGTCATGTTTTTGGCAACAGCGCTGAGCACCTGGGGCACCCGCGGCACGATCCCTATCCTGGTCGCCCGCGACAAGAACAGAGCCCGGCAGCCTTTCCAACTGGCGCAGATCTACAAAGATCTCTTTCGCGCGCTGGAAAACCCTTCCTTCCGAGCCCTCATCATCGCGGTCTTTTTAGTATTTGTTTACCTGGGCGTTCACTCGGCCCTGGCCACCCATCTGAAAACCTTTTTCTGGCATCTCGACACCAGCGGCATTCGCGCCTGGCAAATGGCCTCCATCGTCGGCGCTATTATGGGCTTGCCGTTTACGCCGCGCTTTAACCGCATTTTTGAAAAAAAGATGACGGTAATTCTGGGTATCATCGGCACCACCTTTTTCAGCACCCTGCCGGTTCTCTTAAAGCTACTTCATCTCTCACCCACGGATCCAGATACGCTTTTAGTCTTTCTCAGCGCTTGCGCGTTCATCGGCTCCTTCGCCAGCATTCAGGCGCTTATCTCGGCAGGGTCGATGATTGCCGATATTGCCGACGAACATGAGCTTACCCATGGGCAACGCCAGGAAGGCATTTACTTTGGCGCCCTGTCCTTTGCCGCCAAAAGCACTTCCGGCCTTGGCAACTTGATCGCCGGTGTCGTTCTTGATCTGATTACTCTATCCACCTTTACAGATCCCCTGGCGGTGCCTCCTGTCGTCCTTACTCATTTTGGCTGGGTCTACACACTCATTCCCATCATTTCTATTTTTTCGCTCTGGGCTTTTTTGCCCTATCATCTCGACAAGAAACGCCACGACGAAATCATTCGCCAGCTGGAAGCAACCCGCTGGCGTGAACGACTGGATAAAGATTTGACGATCAAGCTCGTCCCCCACGACAACAGCCCGGCCGACCTCAAATACACGCTCACAGCAGAGGCTCACCGCACAGGACCCAATAAGCTGACACTGAAATTTAATCTCACCGGCGATATCCATGCCCTCGACATCAAAGAGGGCGCCCCCGCGCGGCAGGACAATCTCTGGCAATCCACTTGCTTTGAGGCCTTTATATCAGCCGCCAACCCCGACCATTACATCGAGATCAATCTGGCGCCCTCCGGCGCCTGGGCGCTCTACACCTTTACCGGTTATCGTCAGGGCCAGGAAAGCCCGGCGGTCACTTATGGGCCGCATCTTGTCTGCGAGCGGTCCGACCATCACCTGACCCTGACCGCGGACCTCGATCTGGCGGGCCTTGACTTGCCAGAAGGCCCTTGGACCACGGGACTTTCTGCCGTAGTGAAGGAAAAGAATGGCCAAACCCACTACTTTGCCCTCGCCCACACCCAGGAGGACCCCGATTTCCATCAAGCTGATTGCTTTGTGATGGAACTTGAATTAGCAACAAGGCCATGAAGTTTGGCATCGACCGTCTGATCAGTGACCCTGCTTTGCGCGCGCCCTTGAAAGGCAAGCGCATTGCGCTTCTTGCCCATCCCGCTTCCGTCACCGAAACCCTCACCCACACCATGGACGCACTCGCCGCGCTGGAGGGCCTAACCCTTGCCGCCGCCTTTGGTCCGCAGCACGGGCTCAAGGGCGACAAGCAGGACAACATGGTGGAGACACAGACTTACCAAGACCCTGTTCTCCATATCCCGGTCTTCAGTCTGTATGGCGAGGTGCGCCGCCCCACCGACGAAATGATGGCAAGCTTTGACGTCATCCTCATCGATTTGCAGGATCTGGGATGCCGCATCTACACCTTTGTCACCACGCTGCTTTATGTGCTGGAAGCGGCTGCACACCACGGCAAGGAAGTCTGGGTGCTGGACCGCCCTAACCCGGCAGGCCGGCCCATTGAGGGCCTCACATTGCGTCCGGGCGAGGAAAGTTTTGTTGGCGCCGCCCCCATGCCCATGCGCCATGGCCTCACTCTCGGCGAAATGGGTCATTGGTTTATCAGACACTTCCATCTTGATGTGCCCTACCGGGTAATCGAAATGGACGGCTGGCAACCGGAGGCCGCCCCAGGTTTTGGTTGGCCGCAAAGCCGCCTCTGGATCAACCCCTCACCCAATGCGCCCAATCTCAACATGGCCCGCGCCTATGCCGGGACCGTGATGCTGGAAGGCACGACCCTGTCGGAAGGGCGCGGCACCACAAGGCCGCTTGAACTTTTCGGCGCGCCGGACATTGACGCCCGCAAAGTCTT
>SBHG01000121.1 GCA_006226305.1 Alphaproteobacteria bacterium
AGTTTTCCGATCCATGTGATCAAAACCAGTGGCGACAAAATCCAGGACCGGCCCCTGAACGCCATTGGCGGCAAGGGCCTTTTTACCAAGGAAATTGAAGAAGCCTTGTTGTCCGGGGAGGTCGATATTGCGGTACATTCCATGAAGGATATGCCGACCCAATTGCCGGACGGGCTGGCGCTCGATTGCATGCTGGAGCGGGCGGACCCGCGCGATGCCTTTATCAGCGACAAGGCGGCGTCTGTTGCGGAGCTGCCAGAAGGGGCGGTAGTGGGATCCACATCGCTCAGGCGGCAAGCGCAGCTCAAGGCCCTGCGCCCCGACCTTAAGGTGGTGACCTATCGGGGCAATGTGGACACTCGGCTGCGAAAGCTGAAAGAGGGAGAAGTGGATGCGACCCTTCTTGCCATGGCGGGTCTGACCCGTCTGGGGCTCACCCATGAAGTGACGGCGGCTCTTTCAGTTGAGGATATGATCCCGGCCCCGGCGCAAGGGGTGATCGGCATTGAGCGCCGCGCCGAGGACACTGAGATCGCGAATCTTTTGGCGCCGCTCGATCATTTGCCAAGCCGGCTGGCGGCAGAGGCAGAACGCGCGCTCCTGAAAGTGCTGGATGGGTCCTGCCGCACGCCGATCGGGGCTCATGCGGTGATTGACGGAGAGGGGCTGCACCTTAAGGCGACGGTTTTGATGCCCGACGGCAGTAAGGCCTTTAACGGCACAGGTAAGGGTTTGGCGACGCTGGAGGGCGCTTTGGCGCTGGGGCAAGAGGTTGGCCGGGGCCTGCGGGCGCAGGCGGGTGACGCGTTCTTCGAGCAACTGGCCAAGGCGCTTTAATTTCAGGGAGACCCTCTCACTCATGCGATTGCTTGTGACACGACCGGAAAAGGAATCAGCGGCATTGGCGGCTGTTTTGATGGAGCGTGGGCATGAGGTGCTGATTGAGCCAATCCTTGAGATTGTCTTTGATGAGGCGCAAGAGGTGCCGCTTGAGGGTGTTCAGGCGCTTCTCTTTACCAGCGCCAATGGGGTCGAGGCTTTCGCACGGGTCAGTGACAACCGGGCACTGCCGGTTTTCGCCGTTGGCAAAGTGACCGCCAAGGCGGCGCGGGCGGCGGGTTTTGTCATTGTCTCCGTGAGCGGCGGGGATGTGGATCTCCTGGCCGCGGATGTGGCCGCCGCGCTCGGCCCGCGCAATGGCGCTCTCCTCCACGTGGCGGGCAGTCATGTGGCGGGGGACCTAAAAGGCTATCTTGAAAAGCGCGGCTTTGAGGTGCGCCGGTCGGTGCTTTACGAGGCGCGGGAACGTGACGCCTTTAGCGAGGAGACGGCAAAGGCGCTTGAAAGCGGCGCCCTTGACGGGGTTCTCCTTTATTCCTGGCGCAGCGCCAACGGCTTTGCAGAGCTGATCCGGAATCTCGGCGTCCCCTTGGACCATGTGACCTGCTATTGCCTCTCCAAAAATGTCGCGAAGGCGCTCGAAGGGCTGAATTTCAAAGAAATTCTGGTCGCGGAGCGCCCGGAGCAAGATCTTCTCTTGAAATTACTCCCAGAGACCTCACACTAGATAAAGTGGGATCCGCGTTATGTGATCCTGTCTGTTAACCCCCAAGAGATCCCTAAAGACACTGATGAGTGACACAGCTGCCAAGGATGACGCCTCGAAACCGGAAAAAAGTTCTGAAGCCAAGGTGATTGACGGCGTGGCCGAAGAGACGCCCAAGCCCGCCTCCGCCGCCAAAACTGGTGGGTCGCGGCTGGTTGTCGGGATATCGGTTGGGGTGGCGGCTGCGGCGCTCTTGGCGCTCGGCTTGGTCTCTCAAGGCATCCTTCATGTTGGGGGCGCGGGCGAGACCGATGTCAGCGATCTGCAAGCGCGCCTTAAAGCGCTTGAAACGTCCACAGAAAATGCGGACGCGGCGCAGGTTCAGGCAATCCGTGAGCTGCGCGAGCAATTGGCCTCGCTGGATGTACGGGTTCAGGAAGCAGCGAGCGACGGCGGTATGGGCGCGGCGGAGGCGGCGGCTTTTGCCGATGAAGTCGCGGCGCTGAAATCGCAGGTTGCCCAGCTCTCAGCGCCGACGGAAAACCAGGCTGTCGTAAATTCAGAAGATTTAGAGGCCACGCGCCACGAAATTGAAAATATGCAACGGGCCCTGCAAGGGGTCTCCAGCCATGTGGAGGCGGTGGATCGCAATCTGGCGAAGACAGATGTGCGGATCGACGCGCTGGAGCAAAATGCGCCGCCAGAAGACCTCGATCAGATACTCAATTCCCTGAGTGCGAAAAGTGATGTTCAGGCATTGCAAACGCGCCTGGCCAGTCTTGAAAAATATAATTCCATTGAAGCGACAGAAATGGCGACCCTGGCGCTGGCCGCTGCTGATATCGCGGAAGCCTCAAAAGGGTCGGCACCCTTTGTTACCGAGCTTGATGCCTTTAATGTTTTATCGCCAGGCAATGCAACAGCGCGGGAGCTGCGTGCCTATGCGGTGGCGGGTGTGGCGACGGAAAATGTTCTTGCCAAACAGTTTGAAGTGTTGATGAACGCCGCGATCCGGGACGAAAAGCTCGCCAAGGGCGACAAGTGGTACAAGAAGTCCTGGGCGAGTTTTACCACCACCTTTGATGTGCGCCGGGTGGGCGAGGTTGAAGGCACGACCACAAAAGCGATTTTGTCGCGCGCTGAAGTTCGTGTGAAAGCCGGAGATCTTTTTGCGGCTGCCGGGGAACTTGAGGCTTTGCAAGGGGCGGCTCAAGAAACCATGGCGCCCTGGGTTCACGATGTGAAGGCCCGCACGCGACTTGACGGTCTTGTGGCCAAGCTTAATGCCGGTGTTCTGTCCGAGCTTAATGCCACATTAAAAGCAGCGGGGGAGAGATAGAGCTCGATGTACCGCGTTCTTGCCTATTGCCTTGTTGCCTTTCCGCTTGCCGCTGGCGCGGTTTGGCTGGCGACGCGCGAGGGGCGTTTCCAGGCCGATTGGCTGGGTTACCATATTGAGATGAATACCTCGCTGGCGGTGGTGGTTTATGTGGCGCTCATCGCCCTCATCTTGCTGTTCGTGCGCTGGACGGGTCTGGTGGTGCGGGGGCCTGAAACCTTTTTTGCCTATCGCCGTGAGCATCGCCGGGCTTTGGGGCTCTCGGCTTTGTCGAAAGGGCTGGTGGCCGTGGCGGCGGGAGATTCAGCCGAGGTGCGCAAGTTGGCCCGGCAGGCGCACAAACTTTTGGACGAACCGGCGTTGACGCTTTTGTTAAGTGCGCAAGCAGCGCAGCTTGATGGCAATGAAAAGAAAGCGGAAAGCTTTTACCGGGACATGCTGGACCAGGAAGCCACGGAGTTTTTAGGGCTGCGCGGTCTTTTCATGATCGCGGCGCGGCGCGG
>SBHG01000181.1 GCA_006226305.1 Alphaproteobacteria bacterium
CTCTATGCCGAGCGCGGCGTTTATCGCCCCGGCGAGACCGTGCATATGAGCGCCTTGGTGCGCGATGCCAAGGCGGTGGCTGTCGGCGAGCTGCCCGTGACCTTTATTGTGAGCAAACCAGATGGCACCGAGCATTCCAAGGTCAGTATCACTGGTGATGTCTTTGGCGGCTATCAGTTTGACATCCCGATTTCAGGAGCGGCCCGCTCCGGTAATTGGTCAGTCAGGGCAATCCTCGACGATGAAACCCAAAGAATTGGTCACGGCAATTTCCAGGTGGAAGATTTCGTTCCCCAGCGCATTCGCGCGAAGCTGATGGTTGAAAAGACCTTTGCCGAGCCGGGTGAAACATTCGAGGCCCTGGTCGACAGCGCCTTTCTTTATGGCGCCCCGGCAGCTGGCCTGAAAGGCGAAATGACTGTAACCGTCAATCGCAACCCGCAGCCTTTTGAAGGTTATGAGAGCTATGCCTTTGGCCTTGTGCAGGAAGACTTCTATCAGGAGCAGTTGGCGCAAACCTCATTTGAGACGGATGCGGAGGGCCAGGCCCCAGTAACGGTGGATCTCACCAAGCTGCCGCAAAACTCGCACCCCTTGAGATTGGAAATGCTCGCCAGCGTCTTTGATGTTTCGGGCCGCCCGGTCTATGCCGGCTGGACTATTCCCCTGCGCACCCGCGATGTCGAGGTGGGTCTGCGCCGGGCCAAGGATGCGCCTTTCGATGAAAACGGCGACAGTGCTTTTGAAGCCGTGGCGCTCGACAAAGAGGGCAAGCCCGTTACGGATCGCGGTCTTCACTACGAGTGGTTCCGCGAGGTTGTTGAATATACCTGGTATCAGCAAGGCGGGCGCTGGAACACTCGCACGACAATCTTTGATGAGAGCCTCGCCGAAGGCGATGTCACAACCGATGCCAGAGGCATGGCCCGCTTTGAGCGGGTCCTCGGGCAAGGCCGCTACAGGGTCGAGGTGCGTGACAAGGACGGCACCTCCATCGCCAGTCAGCGCTTCTTCATCGGCTGGTGGTCATCGGGCGCAAGCCCCAATGCGCCGGATCAGTTGGAGCTTACGGTTGATGCTGATGACCTCACCTCTGGCGACAAGGTAAAAGCCTTCGTCAAGGCGCCCTTTGCTGGTACGGCCTATGTGGCGGTGCTGGGAGACGGTGTGCTTTGGACGAAAAGCTTTGACCTGCCCGAAGAAGGCCGCGAGTTTGAGTTCAAGCCTGAGAAGAGCTGGGCGCCTGGCGCTTATCTCACGGTTACGGCCTATCGCCCGGATGTGGCCGCGCCCTCGCGCCTGCCGATCCGAGCCATGGGCTTTAAATGGCTCACGGTTGATCGCGCGTCCCATGAGGCGACAGTCTCTTTCGACCTGCCGGAAACCGTGGTGCCGCGCCAGAGCGTGACCTTACCCTTTGAGGTAAAGGGTCTTAAAGGCCAGCGCCAGAAGATGCGGCTCACCATTGCCGCCGTCGATGAAGGCATTCTTCAGCTGACGGATTTTGCCTCCCCCAATCCCGGCAATCATTATCTGTCGCAGCGGGCCCTCGGCTACACCATTCGCGACATCTACGGCCAGCTCATCAAGCCCATGGAAGGTGCGCGCGGCAACCTGCGCACCGGTGGCGACAAGATGATGCGCCCCATGACCGAAGCGGAAATGAAGGCGCAGGACGAAAACGCACAAGGCAATACCACCCGCGTGGTCAAGACCGTGGCGCTTTACCACAAAGAGATTGATGTCGGCGCCGATGGCCAAGGCACGCTCACCCTTGAGCTGCCGGACTTTAATGGTCGTTTGCGCCTCATGGCGGTTGCCTATGGCGCCAGTGTCGTAGGGCAGGGCGATGATGAGCTCATCGTACGTGATCCGGTGGTGGCGGATGTGCTGCTGCCGCGCTTCCTCGCCCCCGGCGATAAGGCGGAGGCGCCGCTCACCCTGCATAACCTGACGGACGTAGAAAAACTTTTGAAATGGTCTGTCACAGCAACGTCTGGCGTAACAGTACTCGATCGCGCCAATGGCCAGATCAAATTGAAGGCCAAGGAACAGACCGAGGTGACATTACCGATCGCTGCCAGTGATCTCGGCGACGCCAAAATCACCCTCCGTGTCACCGCGGAAGGTTTGGATGACGTGGAGCGCTCCTGGGATATCGCGGTGCGCCCGGCGCAGCCTTTTGTCACCACCCGCGAGATGGTCAAACTCCAGCCCGGTGAAACCGCTGGCAAGCTTTCCGGCTACGATGCTTTCCTTGAAAGCACCCTGCGCGGCACATTCACCCTCGCCACGAGGCCTGAGTTTGATGTGCCCGAGCTCTTGGAGGCGCTCGACCGTTACCCCTACGGCTGTACCGAGCAGACCGTCTCCCGTGCCTTGCCGCTGCTTTATTTCGGTGATGTGGCGGAAGAATATGGCAAGGACTTCGACAGCACGTCGCTGCACTTGCGGGTCGATCAGGCCATTGCCCGTGTCATGGCCCATCAGACCTATGATGGTTCCTTCGCGATCTGGAGCTCGGCGGGCGAGGCAAGACCCTGGCTCACCGCCTATGCGGTCGACTTCTTGACCCGTGCCCAGGAAAAGGACTTCGATGTTTCTCCCGCCGGTTACGCCCATGCGGTGAAATGGCTGAAAGACTATGCAGTCAACGAGCGCGGCGAAGACTATTCCCGGGCCTATGCCTTTTATGTTCTAGCACGCATCGGCGAGATGAGAGCCTCGGACCTGCGCTACTACGCCGAAAATGATGGCGGCAAACAGCGCACGCGTTTGGCTTATGGCCATGTGGCGGCAGCGCTCGCCATCCTCGGTGAAAAGAAATTGGCCGAAGACTTTTTCGTCAAGGCCATCAAGACCCGCCGTCCGATTTCCTGGAACGGGATCTATGACTACGGCTCCGATATGCGCGATGCTTCAGCTTTGGCGGCCCTCATCTCCGAGACGCTGCCAGATGCCAACCGTGTGCTGGAACTTGCCGAAACCATCGAGGAATATCGCTTTAATCGCCGTTATATGAGCACCCAGGAGCAAGCCTGGCTGCTCCTCGCCACAAATGCCATCGCAACAGCACCGGGTGCTGAAATGACCGTGGAAGTGGACGGCGAAACCTGGGGACCGCGTGCAGAGGCCGCCCGCTGGTCCTTAGGAGAGGCCGCCAGAATTGGCGACATGACCGTCATCAATAAGGGCAGTGCCCCTGTGCGCTTTATTCAGTCCCTGCGCGGTGTGCCCTCTGAAGCTCTGCCAACCGAGGCCAAGGGGTTTGAGATCGCCCGCACCTATTTTGATGTGGACGGCAACATTGTCGATCCCGCCAAGGCCAAGCAGCACGATCTCATGGTGGTGTTGATCG